>NZ_RCOM01000003.1 GCF_003667225.1 Kocuria rhizophila | reverse complement strand
CCTCGTGACCCCCACGCGAGAGGCCCATGAACACGACCGCGCCCCCGCCGTCCGCCCCCGGACCGCACGAGTCCGCTCAACCTGCCGGCACCCCGGCGGAGCTCTCCCCGCTGCGGATGCTCCTCATGGCCAGCTCCTACTGGCCCGAGCACTCCCCGCCGCAGCGGCGCTGGTACTCCCTGCTGAGCCACCTCCGTGACCGGGGGTGGACCGTGTCCGTGGTGTGTCCCGTGGCCCACTACGGGGCCGGCCCGGACTACTCGGCGGAAACGCGCGGGCGCGCGTGGCGGCGTCAGGCGGGGTTCCTGGGGGAGCGCATCCACCGGGTGCCCTACCTGTTCCTGGGGGACCACCGCACGGGCAAGCTCCTGGACCAGCTGGTCAGCGCGGCGGCGTCCGCCGTGCGGGGCTGCTTCACGGGGCGCCAGGACGTGGTGGTGGTGACCGCTCCCTCGCTTCCCCTCCTCGCCTCGGCACTCGTGGTGGCTCGTCTCAAGAGCATTCCGCTGATCGTGGAGATGCGTGATGCCTGGCCCAACCTGGCGGAGGACGCGTCCCTGGTGCGCGGGGGCTCGAAGTCTCTCATCAACCTGGCCGTGGAGCACGTGCAGAACCGCGCGGACCTCGTGGTCACGGTCACCGAGGGCTTTGCCCGCACCCTGCGGGAACGGGGCGTGCGCAACGTGGTGACGGTGCGCAACGGCATCCTGCTGGAACGCACCCCCCAGCTGCCGCCCCCACCGACGGAACGGGACGCGCTGAACGTCCTCTACCTGGGCAACCACGGAGAGTCCCAGTCCCTGGACCGCCTCGTCCATGCGGCGCACCTCGCCGGGGAGGCCGTGGAGCTGACGCTCGTGGGCCACGGGAGCCAGAAGCCTGAGCTGGTGAGACTGGCGCGAACGCTCGGCGCGCGCGTCACCTTTCTCCCGCCCGAGTACCGGGAGCGGGTCTTCGACCGCTACCGGGACGCGGACATCGTGGTGATCTCTCTGCGGGACGACTGGAAGTCGTTCGAGGACACCATTCCGTCCAAGACCTACGAGGTGCTCGCCGTGGGGCGTCACATCACCGCCGTGGTCCGGGGGGAGGCGGCCCACGTGCTCACGGACGCGGGGGAGGGGGACATCGTGGCCTCGGACCCGGAGGAGATCGCCGCACTCTGGCGTGCCCTCGCCGCAGACCGCTCGCGCCTGGTCACCCGTGGTGCCGGCCGGGAGTGGGTGCGTCAGCACGCGGACTACGCGGACCTCTCCGTTCACTACGACCAGCACCTGCGCGCCACCGTGCGGGAGTTCAGCCGCCCCTGCGGGATCGGGGTGCTGCCCCGGACCGCCCGCGCGGCCCGCCTGCTCACCCGTGGTGCGCGCGCCCTGCGCACACCGGACACCCCGCCCATCGGCCCGGAGCACCCTCCGATCGTGTCCTCCCCGTCGGCCCGACGAGCTGAGTCGAACGGGCCGACCGCATGAGCCCTCGACCGACCAGCCGCCTCGGAGAGATCACCACGAACCTCCAACTCACCGCACGCACCGTGGCGCAGCACGTGACGGACGATCCCGTGGTCTTCTGGCTGCAGGTCTCCCGGCGGCTGCCGCGCCGCTGGGTGGCTCCACTCGCGCGCCTGGCCTACCACACGCGTGGTGTCCGTCTCCTGCCCGTCCGCGCCACAGCCCTGCACATCCTGGGCCGGGACGACGACGCCCGCGCCCTGCTGCGGCGAGCGCTGGGTGACGCGCGGGGCGAGGGCGCGGCGGCGTCGTCGTACCGCGCACTGCGGCGCGGCGCGGAGGTGGCGCTGGCCATGGGGGATCCCGAGCTCGCCGAGACGCTGCTGGCCAGGTTGCCCGCGCAGCAGCGCGGCGCCGCGGCGACCCACGCCCGGCTGAGATGGTTCCACGGGGACGTGGACAGGGCCGTGGCTGTCCTCGAAGAGGCGCGCCTGGCGGGACGCACCACCCGCGGTGAGCAGGACCTGGAACGAAGACTCGGCGCGGAGCGGGAGCTTCTGGGAGACTTCGCACCACGGCTCGAGCGGGTGGGCGACTACCGGGCGGAACCCCGCACCGTGCTGTACGCCGTGACCAACTCGCTGCCCCACACCGCGAGCGGCTACGCCCAGCGCTCACACTCCTACCTGACCGCCCTGGCGGACGAGGGATGGACCGTGCACGCCGTGACCCGCCCCGGCTACCCGGTCCAGGTGGGCAAGATCCTCGCGCGGCACGAAGACACCGTGGACGGCATCACCCACCACCGGATCCTTCCGGCGCGCCTGGCACCCACAGCCACGGGACGGGTCCAGCAGCACGCCGAGGCCCTGCTGGAGCTCGCACTGCGCACCCGACCAGCGGTGCTGCACACCACGAGCCACTACGTCAACGCACTGGCCGTGGCCGCCGTGGCGGACGCCCTGGGCATCCCGTGGGTGTACGAGGTCCGGGGACTGCTCGCGGACACCTGGGCCGCCACGCGCTCGCCGCTGGCGCTGGACTCGGCGCGCTACAAGCGGTTCCAGCGGCGGGAGGCGTGGGCGGTGACGGCCGCGGACCGTGCCGTGACCCTCGGCTCCGAGATGGCCGAGCGGCTCCGGGCGCTGTGCACCGCGAACGCAGCCCACGGCGGGGAGGTGCGGGTGGACCTCGCGCCGAACGGTGTGGGAGGAGCATTCCTGGACGCCGTCCCCACCCGTGCGGCGGCTCGATCCTCCCTGGGGCTCGCCCCCGGCGCGTTCGTGGTGGGCACCGTGACCTCGGTGGTGGACTACGAGGGCATCGACGACCTGCTGCGCGCCGCGGCTCTGCTGCGGCCGGACGTTCCCTCCCTCGCGGTGCGCGTGGTGGGCGACGGCGTGGCGCGGCCCGGTCTGGAACGGCTTGCCCACGATCTCGGGATCGAGGATCTGGTGACGTTCGTGGGTCGGGTGGAGCGTTCCGCCGCGGTCGTGCACATGGCCGCGCTGGACGCCTTCGTGATCCCGCGCAAGGACCGTTCGGTGACGCGTGCGGTGACCCCGTTGAAGCCCGTGGAGGCCATGGCTGCGGGAACCACCGTGGTGGCCAGCGACCTCCCCGCGCTCCGGGAGAGCGTGGAGCACGGCCGAACCGGGCTGCTGACTCCCCCCGAGGATCCCCACGCTCTGGCGCAGACCCTCCACCGGTTCGCCGCAGATCCCGGGCTCGCCACCCGGTTGGCCACGGCCGGCCAGGACTGGGTGCTCGCGCACCGGACCTGGCGGGTCGTCGCCCGGCAGGCCACCGCGCGGTACTGTGAACTGACTGAATGCGTCCCCAGGACAGCCCACACCAACGAGGAGAACCGCGCATGACCAGTACCGCCGCCCAGAGCTCCGGGGACCCGCATCCCGGAAGCGGCGAGGGGTACTCGGGGGCTCCTCGAGCCACCGTGAAGACGTTCGACCCCTCGGTCATGCAGGCCGTGG
This sequence comes from Kocuria rhizophila, assembly GCF_003667225.1. Taxonomy (GTDB): domain Bacteria; phylum Actinomycetota; class Actinomycetes; order Actinomycetales; family Micrococcaceae; genus Kocuria; species Kocuria rhizophila. The sequence continues at coordinate 76,071 of NZ_RCOM01000003.1, read as the reverse complement.
GGGCCCGGCCACCGCTGCGCAGGTACATCCGCGACCTGTGGGGATCGCGGCACTTCATCATGTACGACGCCCACGTGCGACTGGCCGTCAGCCAGGACCACACGTTCCTGGGCAAGGCGTGGATCGTGCTCAACCCCGTACTCATGGGGCTGACGTTCTACGTGATCTTCGGGCTGCTCCTCGACACGGGACGCGGGATCGACAACTTCGTGGCGTTCATCGTGCTGGGCCTCACCATGTTCATGTACAGCTCCCGCTCCGTGGTGACCCTGTCCCGGTCCATGATCTCGGGCAAGGCCCTGGTTCGGGGATTCATGTTTCCCCGGGCGGCGCTGACTCTGTCCATCGTGGCGCGTGATGCGCTCACGCAGTTCTACGCGATCATCTCCATCCTGTTCTTCCTGCTCCTGGTCCCCCCGCTGGAGCCCGTGTCCTGGACGTGGCTGCTGCTGGTTCCCGTGTTCCTGCTGCAGACCGTCTTCAACTGGGGCCTGGGCATGCTCCTGGCACCCGCGGTGTATAAGATCCCTGACCTCGCCAACATGCTGTCCTTCGTCATGAGGCTGTGGATGTACTCGTCCGGGATCTTCTACGACCCCTCCAGGTTCGTGAGCGATCCGCGGATCCTCGCGCTCTTCCACTTCAACCCGCTCTACCAGGTGCTCTCCATGAGCCGAGATCTGGTGCTGCGCGCGCAGGTGCCTTCCTGGTCCTCCTGGGCCGTGCTGACGGGCTCATCGGTTCTCGTGCTGGCCGTGGGGTTCCTGGTGTTCTGGTACAACGAGGAGAGCTACGCGGATGAGCGCTGAGAAACCGACTCCACCGCAGACACCGCAGGGGCAGCGCGTGCGAGGGCGTCGCAGGGCTGGCGGCATGCTCCACGCGCGGGCGACGTCGCCCGCATCCGTCGGGGCGGCGCAGCCGGCCGTGGTCATGGACCGCGTGAGCATGGTCTACAACGTCACCTCCACGGGCGGCGGAGACGAGGTCCCCGTGGCCGCCCCAGTGCGGTGGGCGCGCAAGGCGCTCGGGCGGCCCCCGGTGGTGCGCAACCGAGCGGTCAACGATGTGACCTTGGCGGTGCACCAGGGCGAGTTCGTGGGCTTCATCGGGCGCAACGGCTCCGGGAAGTCCACGCTCATGAACATCGTGGCGGGTCAGATGAACCCCACCACCGGCCGTGTCTACGCCACGGACACTCCCGTGAAGCTGGGGGTGAACGTGTCCCTGGTGCCGGCGCTGTCCGGTGAGAAGAACATCCGCCTGGGGTGCCTGGCCCAGGGCATGGACCCGCGCCACGTGGAGGAGATCCTCCCCGATCTGGTGGAGATCGCCGCCCTCGGAAAGGCCATCCACTGGCCCATGAAGGCGTACTCCTCCGGCATGGCCGCACGGCTGCGCTTCGCCGTGGCCACGGCCACGGACCCGCACATCCTGATCCTGGACGAGGCGCTGTCCACCGGCGACGCCCAGTTCCGGGAACGGGGTCAGGCGCGCATGGCGCAGATCCGTGAGCAGGCAGGCTGCGTGCTGTTCGTGTCCCACTCCATGGCGGAGGTCCGCGAGATGTGCACCCGTGTGGTGTGGCTGGACCAGGGGGATCTGCTCATGGACGGGGACCCAGTGCACGTCACGCGGGAGTACGAGGCATTCATGAAGGAGCTCGCGGCCGGCAACAACCGGGCCGCTGAGCGGGTCAAGGAGCAGCTGATGGGCGACCTGGTGCGGACCGAGCTGCGTGAGGTGCGCACATGACCCCGCGGCCGCAGGCAGCAGACCTGAGGACGCAGCTGTGGCACCTGCGCCATGGCGGGGTCTCGCAGTGGCGCACGTACCGGCGGCGGGCGAGCCTTCCCGCAGGGACGTCCGCGGGCGCCGTCGTCACGGGGAACCGCGCGGTGGCGCCGCAGGAGGACGGGGACGGCACCGTGAGCTTCGCTCCCCAGGCGTGGCCGGACCGTGAACCCGTGCGCGCGGACATCACCGCCGCGGTGGTCCTGGACGACTTCTCGCTGCGGGCGTTCCAGTACGAGTGGAACCAGGTGGAGCTGACGCGCGCGAACTGGCGGGCAGAACTGGATGCCCAGCCCGTGGATCTGCTGTTCGTGGAGTCCGCGTGGCACGGCAACCACGACGAGTGGCAGTACCAGTTGACGGGCACCTCGGGAGTCAAGGACTCCGTACGGGAGCTTGTGGCCCACTGCCGTGAGCGCGGGGTTCCCACGGTGTTCTGGAACAAGGAGGCCCCGCCGCACTACGACGACTTCCTGGAGTGCGCGCGGCTCTTCGACGTGGTGTTCACCACGGACATCAACAAGGTCCCGGACTACCACCGGGACCTCGGCCACGAGCGCGTGGGCGTTCTGCCGTTCGCCGCCCAGCCCGCGGTCCACAACCCGGCGCGACCCAAGAAGGGCTTCCACTCCCGGGACGTGGCCTTCGGTGGAATGTACTTCGCCCACAAGTTCCCCGAGCGCCGCGATCAGATGGACATGCTGCTGGGAGGTGCGCACGACGTCTCCCGCAAGCTGGACACCGGTCTGGAGATCTTCTCCCGGTACCTGGGACAGGATGAGCGCTACCAGTTCCCGGCGCCGCTGGACCGCCACGTGGTCGGCTCCCTGGACTACGAGCAGATGCTCACCGCGTACCGCGCGTACAAGGTGTTCCTCAACGTGAACTCCGTGGTGGACTCGCCGTCCATGTGTGCGCGGCGGATCTTCGAGATCACGGCGTGCGGCACCGCCGTGGTGTCCACTCCCTCCGAGGCCGTCCGGCGCTACTTCTCACAGGACCAGCTCTCCGTGGTGTCAGACCGGCAGCACGCGGCGGACGTGATCCGGGCGCTCGTGCGCAGCCCGGAACTGGCGGACCGCATGGTGCACCGCGCACAGCGGGAGATCTGGGCGAAGCACACGTACACGCACCGTGTGGAGACGGTCGTGGAACTCGCGGCCCCGCACCTGGCCAGGGCGCGGACTCGACCCACCGTCACCGCTCTGCTCTGCACCAACCGCCCGCAGCGGGTGGTCCCGGCGTTGCGGGGCATCGCGGCCCAGGAGGACGTCCAGCTGGACGTGGTGCTTGTCACGCACGGCTTCGACCCGTGGTCAGCCCCCGTGGCCGATGCCGTTCACGGGTCCGGGCTGCAGGTGACCACCGTGTTCGCGGACGCCGCGTTGACGCTGGGGGAGTGTCTCAACCTGGCGGTGGAGCATGCCACCGGGGATGTGCTCTCCAAGATGGACGACGACGACTACTACGCGCCGCGCTACCTGGCGGACCTCCTGGATGCCATGACCTACGCGAACGCGGACATCGTGGGCAAGCAGGCCCACTACATGCGTGTGGAGGCGCAGGATGCGACGCTGCTGCGATTCCCGCACCGGGAGCACCGCTACACGGACTTCGTCATGGGCCCCACGATCACCGGGCGTCGGGAGGTCTTCCACCAGATTCCGTTCCAGCGCCGCAGCACGGGGGAGGACACCTCGTTCCTGGCGGCGGTGCGGCAGGCAGGCTTCACGATCTACTCTGCGGACCGCTTCAACTTCGTCCAGTTCCGCGGGGCCCACGGACACACGTGGCAGGTGTCCGACGCCGCAGCACTCGCCTCCGGCACCGTGGCCCTCTTTGGGGACAATCGAGCCCACGTGACGGTATGATCCGTGGTGGACCAAATATTTGCAAAGGAAAAAGGTGGCTCCGTCTTCAGGCGCCACCCGTTGTGTGAGGTGCGTAGATGAGCAAGCCGCTGGAAGTCGTGTTCGTGGGCCTGGGGTACATCGGACTCCCCACCGCCGTGGTGATGGCCAATCACGGTGTGCGTGTGCACGGCGTGGACGTGAACGCCTCCGCGGTGGAGCGCATCCAGCGTGGTGAGGTCACCATCGTGGAGCCCGGGCTGGAGGAGGAGCTGCAGAAGGCTGTCAACAGCGGCCAGCTCACCGCCACCACGGAGATGCAGCACGGGGACGCGTTCGTGATCGCCGTGCCCACGCCCTTCAAGGAGAACTACGAGGGCGATCTCTCCTACATCATGTCCGCGGCCGAGTCGATCGCCCCGCAGCTGCGCGGTGACGAGACCGTGATCCTGGAGTCCACCTCCCCGCCGCGCACCACCCAGAAGCTCGCCGCCAAGATCATGGAGCTGCGCCCGGATCTTTCCCTGGACGGGGAGGACGGCAAGCCCGTGGTGTACTTCGCGTACTGCCCCGAGCGCATCCTGCCGGGCAAGGCCCTTGAGGAGCTCATCTCCAACGACCGCATCATTGGTGGCAGCACCCCGGAGGCCGCCCGCCGCGCCCGTGAGGTCTACGCCTCGTTCTGCGAGGGCGAGCTGCTGGCCACGGACGACATCACCGCGGAGATGTCCAAGCTCACGGAGAACAGCTTCCGGGACGTCAACATCGCGTTCGCCAACGAACTCTCCCTGATCGCGGACAAGCTGGGCATCGACGTGTGGGAACTCATCGAGCTGGCCAACCACCACCCCCGCGTGAACATCCTCCAGCCGGGCCCCGGTGTGGGCGGGCACTGCATTGCCGTGGACCCCTGGTTCATCGTCGCGGCAGACCGCGAAAACTCGAACCTGATCCGCACCGCCCGCGAGGTCAACGACGGCAAGCCCAAGTGGGTCATCTCCAAGGTGGAGGAGGCGTGCTCCCACGTGGAGTCCCCGGTGATCGCCGCGCTGGGCCTCGCGTTCAAGGCAAACATCGACGACCTGCGCGAGTCCCCAGCCATGAACATCACCAAGGACCTCGCCGAGCACGTCAGCCACGCCACGGTGCTGGCCGTGGAACCGAACGTCTCCGAGCTGCCCAAGGGCCTGCAGGGACTGCCCAACGTGGAGTTCGCCGAGTACAAGGACGCCATCGAACGCGCGGATGTGGTTCTACTGCTCGTGGACCACGACGAGTTCAAGGCACTGCCCGCCACCGCGCTCAAGGGCAAGGCCGTGGTGGACACGAAGGGGCTGTGGCGGTGACGCGCTGATCCGTGTGCGGCAGCGGCCCACCCACCCGTTGCCGCGCGCAGGTGCACTCCTCCGCTCCCTGCCCCCGCAGGGATGCCACGCCACACTGCCAGGAGCATCCCCCCATGCATCCAGACGAACAGCGAGACTCGGGCCATCTCCGTGAGCTGATCCTCCGCCATGCCGCGACGAATCCCCAGAAACTGTTCGAGGAGCTGGAGGTGGCACGCCGTCGCATCCGCACCCTGGAGGCTGCGGGGGCGGGGGACAGGTCCACCATAAGGATCCTGAAGGCCCGGGTGCAGGACCTCGCAGCCGAGAAGGCCGCGCACGCCACGGCCGATGTAGCCGCACCCCTAGACGGTGAGCTGGCAACCTCCGGGGACACGGTGCCCGACGGATCCCTGGACACAGAGTCGACGACCCCTTCGCCCGAGGCCGCGGACCCAGTGGCGCCGGCAGCGACGGACGACCTCCTCGAGGCGCTGCGAGCTGAACCGAGTGCTGAGCGGCTGGACGAGGCTCTCACGCGTTTGTGGACCGACGAAGGGCAAATCACCCGCGCGGCCTCACTGGTGCGGGAGTTTCCCCAGCTGGTGTCTGAGCTCTCGTCCAGACGTCAGCAGATCGCGGACCGCATCCTGGGAACGGAGGCGCTGGTTCAGTCTCTTCCCGCGCTGGTGCCGTCTCGCTCCCGGGGCGCGGCCTACACCGCCGAGCAGGGTCGTGTTCTCTATTGCGCGTACTCGACCCCGATGTTCCACTCCAACGGCTACAGCATGCGCACGGAGGGTGTGGTTTCGGGGCTGAAGGCGGCCGGCGTGGATGTGACAGTCCTTGCCAGGGCGGGCTATCCGTGGGACATCACCACGGTGCGCCCCAAGCCTCGCAGACGGCGTCACGTGGAGACGCTCCACGGTGTGGAATGGGTGCACCTGCCCGAGGGACACAGCTCGAATCTCGCTCCGGACGTCTACATCAACGTTGCCGCAGATGCCGTGGTCAGGGAGGCGACCCGTCGGCGTCCCTCCCTGATCCACGCGGCATCCAACTACCTGAACGCTCTACCGGCACTGATGGCCGCGAGACGCCTGGGTCTGCCTTTCGTCTACGAGGTCCGTGGCCTGTGGGAGGTCACCGAGGCGTCCGTACGTCCAGGGTGGGAGGCCACCGAGCGCTACGCGCACCAGGCCGGGATGGAGGCCTTCGTCGCGCAGGAGGCGGACGCCGTCCTCGCGATCACCGAGGAAATCAAGACTGAGCTCGTGCGCCGGGGCGTGCCGGAGGAGAAAATCTCCCTCCTTCCCAACGCGGTGAACACGAACGACTTCCTGCCACTTCCCAAGGACCACGGGTACGCGAAGGCGCGTGGCATCCGCACGGATGTCCCGGTCATCGGATTCGCCGGATCCCTCGTCGCCTACGAGGGGTTGCTCACGCTGCTGCAGGCGGCGAACATCCTGCGGGGCCGCAAGGTCGACTTCCAGGTGGTCATCGCCGGATCTGGGGGCGTGTACCGAGACCTGAAGAACTACCAGGTGAGGAACAAGCTCAAGAGCAGGGTGAAGTTCGTGGGCCGCCGGCCGTCCCAGGAGATCCCACGCCTGATGAGCAGCGTTGACATTGTCGCGTGCCCACGGCTGAGTCTGCCCGTGACGGAGATGGTGTCACCCCTCAAACCGTTGGAGGCGTTCAGCGCGTCCAAACCCGTGGTGCTCAGTGATGTGTCACCGCACCGGGTGCTGGTCGGAGCCCCCCCCGGGGTGCGCAGACGGCCCGCGCGGGCTGTTGAGCCGCGCGGGCGACCCCAAGTCGTTGGCCGATGCGCTGCAAAGATTGATTGAGGACCCCGAACTCAGGGTCGCTCAGGGGCAGGCCGGGCGGTTGTGGGTTGTCGATGAACGCCAGTGGCGGTATCTCGGGCACGACATCAGACATGTCCATGAACGTGCGGACGAGCACCACAGGGCGCTTGCGAGCCACGGGCAGAGCCTGGAACAACTGCGGATCGGCGTCATCGCCGACGAGTTCACCACGGAGACCATACGACGTTCGGCGACTGTGGTTCCGCTCGATCCTGTCGACTTCCCCCGCCAGCTCAGCGACGAGCACCTGGACCTTGTGTTCGTGGAATCTGCGTGGAGTGGCAACGGCGGGCAGTGGCACCGCGGCGTGGGGCACTATTCGAACGAGGAGCATGCTCCCCTGAGGGACTTGCTCGCTCGGTGCAGGGCCGAGGGCATCCCCAGCGTGTTCTGGAACAAGGAGGACCCGGTCCACATCGAGCGGTTCCGCGTCACGGGAGCCCTGTGCGACCACGTGTTCACCACGGACGCGGACATGATCCCCGCGTACCTCCATGAAGCGCGGCACCTGGAGGGTGCGGGAGCCGTGACGGCCTCCTCATTGCCGTTCTACGCCCAGCCGGCCATTCACAATCCGCTGCCCGGTCGTCGGCCTGTCGAAGAGACAGTGGCCTACGCCGGAACGTACTACGGAGATCGGTATCCGGACCGGAAGCGGCAGCTGGACAACCTCCTGGGCGCCGCCGCGCCCCATGGCCTGGCCATTTACGACCGGCAGCTTGCGGTCCCCGACTCTCCCTATCGGTTCCCCGGGCAGTACGAGCGGGCCGTCCGGGGCGCGCTTCCCTACGATGAGGTGATCGACAGCTACCGAGCACATGCAGTGAACCTCAACGTGAACTCGGTGGCTACGTCCCCCACCATGTTCTCCCGGCGGGTGGTGGAGATTGCGGCGTGCGGGGGAGTGGTCCTCTCCACGTGGTCACGCGGCATTCACGAGACCTTCGGATCGGCGATCCCCTCCTCCAACGATGAGCTTCAGCGCGCCGCCCTGCTCACGGCCTGGACCTCGAATCCTGAGGAACGGCTGCGCGAGGTGTGGCTGCAGCTTCGCACCGTCCTGCGCTCGCACACCGTGGAAACAGCACTGGTGGTCCTTGCCCGCACGGCCGGACTGGTGGTGGACGGGTTCCAGTTGCCGGCATGGGGTGCCACCGCGCGCCCCGCCCAGGTGCCGGCGATCCTGAAACAGTCCGTCCGTCCTGTGGCCGTTCATCTGGTGGAGGACGACGCCGCCGCCCGCCGCAGTCTCGAAAGTCACGGCATCCGGGTCACGAGTGGGGTCCAGGACCGCCCCTCGGTGGACTTCTGGGCGCACCTTCCCGAAGCGGCGGGGCGGACCTGGGCGGAGGACTTGCTGCAGGCCACTCGCTGGGGCCACTGGGACAAGATCTCGGCGCACGAGCCGGGCCTCGGACAGGGCTCTCGGCACGTTGCAGTGCCCGGTGAGAACGTCGTGGACGAGTTCGGAATGGCTCGTTCTGCGCTCCTGCCCATGGAGAACCCGCAGGACTTCCGCGAACTCGTGACACCCCTGACCCTCACTGTCACCCGGCCTCGGGAGGAGGCGTCCGAGCCCCTGCACTCGGTGAGGTGCTCGGACTCGGACGGACGGGAGCAGCAGCCTCGAGTGCTGGTCGCGGGCCACGACCTGAAGTTCGCCGCATCCTGGATCGAGCACCTGCGGGAACGGGGTGTGCCCGTGCTCGTGGACATGTGGAACGACCACGCACACCACGACGAGCAGGAGTCTCTCGTTCTCCTGGGCCAAGCCGACACGGTGTTCTGCGAGTGGGGGCTGGGCAACGCCGTCTGGTACTCCCAGCACGTCTCGGACGGGCAGCGGCTGGTGGTACGCGTGCACGCCCAGGAGATCCGTGGGCCCTACCTCAAGCGCATCCAGCACGGGCGAGTGTCCAGCTACCTCTTCGTGAGCGAGCTCGTGAAGGAAGCGGCTATCACGAGTCACGGTCTGCCGCGTGAGAAGTGCCATGTGGTCCCGAACATTGTGCAGTGCGAGCGGCTGCGGCAGGACAAGCTGCCCGGGGCGCGTAAGACGATTGGTTTCGTGGGCCTCGTGCCCCAGCTCAAGCGCCTCGACCGCGCTGTGGACCTCATCGAGGAACTCGTGCGTTTCGACCCTGAGTTCCGTCTTCTGATCAAGGGGAAACGGCCCGAGGAGTACTCGTGGATGCTCAAACGGGACGAGGAACTCGCCTGGTACCACCAGTGCTACGAGCGCATCGACCGGCTCAACGCGCGGCAGCAGTCAGAAGTCGTGCGCTTCGAAGCGCACGGGGACGACATGGCGCAGTGGTACCGGAACGTGGGATACGGGGTGTCCGTGAGTGACCACGAGTCGTTCCACCTGACGCTCCCGGACGCGGCTGCCTCCGGTGCCGCTCCCGTGTCGCTCGACTGGCCTGGCGCGGATCTCATCTACCCCCGTGAGTGGCTGGTTTCCTCCGTGTCGCAGATGGCACGCAGGATCTTCGATCTTTCCCGCGACGAGGCCCAGCGCACGCAGTTCATCGGCCGAGCCGGCCGTTTCGTTCAGGAAGCCTTCGACGAGTCCCTGGTCCACAGCGCCCTGGATGCGGCGGCGCGCGTAAAGGAGAGTGACCTGCCATGACGCACCCCAGCACCACGGGCGGCGGTGCCCCGGAGGAGACCGTGGAGGCACTCAGCGCGCTCTTGAGCGAGCAGTCCCGAAAGATCCGTTCGCTCAGCCGCGAACTCGCGGACAGCTACCAGAAGGAACTCGCGTTCTTCGACAACCTCGAGTCCAGGGACCGGCAGCTGCGGGAGCAGGAGCGCCGGTTCCTCAAAAAGATCTGGTGGCTCGAGTCCGAGCTGCGCCAGGAACGTGAGCGTTCAGAGCAGGCCCGGAGATCGGGCAACGCACTGCGCACGCGTGTCAGTAAGCTCACGACCACTCTGCCCGCCCCGGTCATGACCGGGCTTCGCCGCGCACGGAAGGCTGTCCGCACATGGCACTGAACACCCGCCAAGTGGAGTTCCGGAGAGCCAAGGTCAAGGCTCGCATCAGTGCCTTGCAGGCACAGGAGGGCCGGGCAGCGGCGGACGCGCAGTGGTTCCGCTCCCGCGCGTTCGCCCAGTACGCGCTGCAAGGTCGGGCGGACCGGCTGGGCTCGGCTCTGACGGAAGAGATCTACAGCCAATGGCTTCGGGACAACCATCGACGTGAGCAGGTGGAAAGACTCACCGCGTCCGTCGCCGGGCTTCCGGACCACGCGGGCACGCGCGTTCTCACACCCCATCCGGCCCGTGTGGCGTTGATCGCCGACACGTTCCTCTACGACACCTATGAGGGAACCGCCCGCATCACCTACCTGACCCCGGAGAACTTTCGTGAGGCGGCCCGCGAATCGGACGTTCTCATCATCACCTCCACGTGGCGGGGCCGGTACGAGGACTGGCACGGAACCTCGACCGCAGCGGGGCTCGTCCGCACCGAGGGGATTCCCGCCTTCCGTGAGCAGGGTGTCCCGGTGATCTTCTACTCCAAGGAAGACCCTCCCAACTACGTGCGGTTCCGGCCCCTCGCCCAGGAAGCGGACGTGGTGTTCACCTCCGCGCGGGAGAAGATCACCGACTACCAGCGCGACTGCCCCCGCGCCCAGGACGTGCGCTCGCTGACATTCGGTGTAAACCCCGCCATCCACAACCCGGTGGGCTCGCGGCGTCGTCGCCACACCGAGGTTCTGTTTGCGGGCTCGTGGCTGTCCCACAAGTACCCGAAACGTCAGTCTGCCGCCCGAGCACTGTTCGACGGCGTCATGGACGCCGGGCGAGACCTGCTGATCCTCGATCGGAACTCCGAACTCGGGGATCCTAAGTACTTCTACCCGCGGGAGTACATCGACCACGTGGGCCCAGGCCTCGGTCACAAGGACCTGATGAAGGTGCAGCGGGCGGTGGACATCCACCTGAACCTGAACTCCGTGACCGACTCGGGCACCATGTACGCCAACCGTGTGGTGGAGCTTCAGGCCATGGGGGCGTTCGTGCTCTCGAACTACTCCCTGGCCGTCAACGACCTCTACCCGGAGGTGCAGCTCATTGACAGGGCCGCCGAAGTGCCCCTGGTCCTGGAGCACCTGACCGGGGACCGTCTCTACCGTGCACAGACGGACGGTTTGCGGCGGGTGTGGGAGCACGACACCGCGTGGCAGAGATGCTCGAGTCGGTGGGAGCACCCACCGCGTCGCTTCGCGAACGCACAGCTCTCGTGCCGGACGGCGACACCTCCCTGGAGTACGTCGGTTCCGTGGCGCGGCGCCAGAGCGCCCCGGCCGACTGCCTCACGCGGGAGCAGCTGCGTGCACGGGCGGGGGAGTACGACGTCGTGGTGCCGATTTCCGACACCCACGACTACAGCGCCACCCACGTGCGCGACCTGCTCAATGTCTTCCGCTTCGCCGAAGTGGACATCGCGGCGAAGAACGGCAGCGAGACCGCGGGGAGCACCACATCGCACGAGGACCACGAACTCGTGGCCGGCGCGACGGCCAGTGCGCGCTCGGCACTGCGCACCCGCAGCGAGACCGATGTACTACGCGGCTGGCTGGAAACCGGCCGCAGCGAAGGCCGTACCTACAGCACCGCACCCTTCGGGGCGGGTCCGCGGCCACGTCAGCAGATCGAGCTCTCCACCTCCGGCACCCCGCGGCTCACCGTGGTGGTTCCGGTGTACAACAACGGCAAGCATCTGGTGTCCAAGTGCTTCCGGTCCCTCCAGCGCTCGAGCATCTTCGACGACATGGAGATTCTGCTCATCGACGACGGCTCCACGGACGGACAGACCGTCGAGGCCGTCAAGGAACTCTCCGAACGTCACCCGAACGTGCGGACGCACCTCTTCGAGCGGGGTGGATCGGGCAGTGCATCCCGGCCCCGCAACGAAGGCCTGAATCTCGCCACGACCCCTCGGATCACCTACCTGGACCCGGACAACGAGGCCATCAACGACGGCTACGCCGTTCTCATGGACGCCATGGACCAGGGAGACTTTGAGTTCGCCATCGGAGACATGATCAAACTCGCCGATACCAGGCGCAGAGTGCCCAACGTCAAGCTCCTCACGCGGCACCTCCCGGCCCTCCCCGAGGGAGGGCTCGTGGTGCCCGACGACGCGCTCCAGCGTGTCAGCTTCCAGCCGATGAGCATTCAGGCCCTTGTGGCCGACACCGAGTGGCTTCGCGCCATCGGCATGCACCAGCCTGTGGGCGCACTCGGACAAGACTCGTTCGCCTTCCAGCAGATGCTCCACGGGGCGCACCGAATTGCCAAGGTGAACCTGCCCATCCACATCTATTACGGTGCGGTTTCCCGCTCCATGATCAATACCGTGGGACCCGGCTTTTACCGTAAGTACCTGCCTCTAGAGGAGTACCGGGCAGCCTGGCTCAGGCAGCACTCGATGTATGAGGACTACTGCCATTTGAGAGCAGACGCTTTCCTGAACGGTTGGTTGGTCAAAAAATACAACAGCTTTGTCGCCCCTGAGGTGCGTCCCGACTGCAGACCGGTTCTGGAGGCCATCTGTGCTCTCTACGACGCAGATCTCCAGCCCCTTGATCCCGCAGATCCCCTGTCAGATGTGACAATCGTGCCGAGGCAGATCAGGGAGCTGGATCTGCCAGGGGACTGCCTGGAGCCTGCCCCTGTCACGGTTACGACGAAGGATGCGTCATGACGCCGGGCAGCTCTCGTAACGACTGCTCGTTCCGAGGACACACTCGGCGGTGCGTACTTCAGCACGCCCGTGTACGGCATGCCACCGAAGCTCTCGTGCCACGCATCGGGGGAGAGCAGGCGGCACGACGAGCTCAAGCCCTCATAGGACAAAGTTGCATTCAACACCCGGTCTTTCCAGATGTGGATGCCAGCACGGACATCATGTGGACCACAGAGTTCCAGCGCACACATGGGCGGTATCTGCACGGCTTTCTCTTTCTGGCAGACCTGCCAGACCAGGGCGCCGACCTGTCCTACTCTCGCGAAGCCGCGGCCGACGAAATCCTGCGACTCTTCCGTTCCTGGTCCAAGGTGAACGCGTACCCCCCTGGTTCCAGTTCGATGGCTTTCCACGACGAGACCACCGCGCAAAGGGCGCTCCAGCTGGGTTCCTTCATGGATTCGCAGCACCAGAGCGATGCCGATCGAGACTTGTCCCCGCTCCAAGACGTCCTCCAGCTCCATGTCGAGCTTTTGTCAGATCCTGCTTTCTACGCCGGCGAAAACAATCACGGCATGTTTCAGAACATCGCCTTGCTGCGCCTGGCGAGCACTCACGCCGCTAGGGACATGTGGACAGACAACGACATTAACGATTTCTACGACCTCGCAAGCACCCGACTCGACACCTACCTGTCGCATTGCTTCACCCCGGACGGCGTGCATGTCGAGAACAGTCCCAGCTACCACTTTATGGTCAGCAGATACGTGAAGGACCTGCTGCCCGTGTTCCAAGCATTGGAATACCCGGACACGAAGCATCTCGTCGCCCTTCAAGAACGAGCCGAGCACTTCGCCACCCATATTGTGACCCCCGACGGATGTGTGCCTCCACTCGGCGACTCCAAGCACGAAGCGGTCTACAGCACCTCTCACCGCACGACGTTTCGCACGCCCGAGTACATGTGGTCCATATCCCGCGGGCGGGAGGGACGACCGCCCGGATCCACACGCGCAGTGTTTCCCGACGCAGGCTATGCAATCGCCCGGTCGTCGTGGGACGAGAACGCCGAGTGGGTGCTTTTCAAAGCGGGGTACAGATCCAACTACCACCACCACTGCGACGATCTTTCCCTCTTGTTTTACGCCCACGGACGCCTCGTGCTCGCCGAGGCAGGCCCCTACGGATACGACTACAAGGATGCCCTGACCAAGTACGCTTTTTCACAGAAAGCCCACAACGTCGTCCTCGTCGATGGAACCAGCCAGCCCCGAGTGGACAAGATACCTGGCAACGTTGCGTTCACGGACCGCAGTCACGGTGGCGTGGATGGCTTCGACGTCGAAGGGATCAACAGTCGTTCTGACGAGTGGGAGCATTTGCGAAGAGTTCGCGCCGTACCGTGCACAGATTCTCGGGCGCAGGGGATCTCGGTACACGTTAAGGACAAGGTAGTGACGACGGACGAAAAACTCCACAAGTTTTCCGTTCTGTGGCACCTCGGAGAAGGAGTATCGGCGCAGCCTCGTGACCACGGAACAGACCTGTACCTCGGATCGCAAAAGGTCATGGAGATCGACTGGAGTTCTTCGGCAAGGACCAGCTCTCGTATCAGGCGCCCGTCACACGGAAGCACACCGTTTGCGCAACGTTTTCCCCGATTTGGTGTGGTGAAACCCGGTACGGTCCTCGAGATTATGTCTGAGGGTCACGACCTGCTGCTCGAGACCAGCATCAGAACAAACAATTTTCAGCACGGCTCTGGGAACCTTCTCACCTCCAGCAAGCAAAGTCACGCGGCAGACGCCACCTCTCGCGACACCTCGACCGCCGCCGGAACCACCCAACGGTCTACGCAGGGTGCTTCCCTCGTGATCACGCGCTCGGGGCGAAGCATCCACGCCGAGCTGCAGGACACTGGCGAGGCGCTGAGTGCGGCTTTCTATCTGTACGAAGGGCGGGTTGCCGTCCGGAAGATTCCTTATCGCAAGAATGTCTTCTCTGCATCATTTGTCGACCTTCCAGACGGGTCATATCGCGTGCGTGGGTTCCTCAGGAGGGATCAGGACGAACCTTCCGACACGGTCTCCAGCAAAAGCATCCACGTCTCGGGCGAGAATCAGCAGCGCTAGTTAGCCCAAACAGTTCGCGAACAGGAGAATACCGTGGTCAACGTAGCAGCGGCCGTCAGGCAGGCGCTCGGCAGCGGTTTCACAGAAACCCCCGGCGACGACGTAAAGACAAAGGAACTGACTTCACGTTACCTCGTCCTTGCGCCACACAAAGGCTGGGTTCTCCCGGAGAACCCCTCATGGTCAGAAAATCCCTTCTCCGACAACAACTGGCAGTTCCAGTACCACATGCTCCGCTGGCTTGATCCCCTTCGCAGGGCATCTCTGCACGGCAATGTGGAAGCCGCTCAGCTCTGGAAAAAATATGCTTCATCGTGGGTCTTAGCGAATCCAGTGGGCAATGGGGCCTCTCGCTGGTCGTGGATCGACATGAGTGACGGAATCAGGGCCATGGAGCTCTGCCACGGAGTTGCCATATGCGGTGAGGAACAGTGGTTGCTGGACTCCCTCCAGGACCACGCCGGCTGGCTGAAGGATCCTGCTCACCTGGCTCACGGTAACCACGCGCTGCACCAGCACATCGGCCTCTTCGTGCTCGGTTGCGTACTCGACGATACCGAACTCGTGGACCTCGCGGTGAGCCGTCTGCGGTCCCACCTCTTTGCCTCCTACGACGATCGCGGGGTCAACGAGGAGGGTGCCATTTCTTATCAGCTGATGAACTACCGCTGGTGGCAGGAAGTGGTGGTGCGTCTGCAACGAGAGGGCATCGACACGAAGGACATCACGGACAGACTCGACCAGGCGCCGGCGTTCTTGGCTCACGCCACGACGCCCTTGGGCAAGTTTGCGCGGATCGGAGACACGGATGGCGGAAATGCTAGGTCGCTCGGCCACGAGCACACGGACTACGTGACGACAGGTGGCCGTTCAGGGAGCCATCCAGGGGACCTGCACGTTTTTTCCGCACAAGGATTTGGGTTCATGCGCAGCGGGTGGGGAGAGGAACGGGACTTCGCGCGGGAGTCCTTCGTCTCGGTGACCTGGGGCAGCCAAAAGAAGATCCACGGTCATGCCGATGGGGGATCGGTGACCTACTGTGCGCTCGGTGTGCAATGGATCGACGGGCCGGGGAGGTACTACTACGGCAACGACCCGGTTCGCAGATACGTGGTCAGCAGGGAGGCGAACAGTGTTGTGCGGGTGAACGCGCTCAAGGTTGACCCGAGTCACGCGTCCGTAACCTGCCGCCGCGCTGAGGTCGCAGGCGGAGTCCAAGTTGTCGAGCTGGACGATCCGTCGTACGAGAACACGCAGGTTTCCCGCACGGTTCTGTACTTCGGTGCCGCTGACCAGCTCCTCGTCCTGGACAGGATCGAGTCGGGAACCGGAGTGGAACACGGTCAGGTCTGGAACCTGAATCCTGCTGTCCAAGCCTCTGGCACGAGAGAAGGATTTCGACTCTCCGCCGGGGACCAGGTCTGCATGGTCCGAAACCTTCTTCCGGTCGAGGCGCGGTCGACACACCGGGGCGAGAAGAACCCGCTGAGAGGGTGGCATTCCACGGGGTGGCGACGATGCTCTCCCACCACGCAGCTCGAATTTAGCGCGTCAGGTCTGGGCGCCTATGCCACCCTGATCGGTCCTGACAACGAGGTGTTCTACGACATCGCGCGACAACTGGCACATCGTGGGTGTGACCCTGACGACTATATTTCTGCACTGGACGGAATTGGTGTCGGATCCTCAGTCGTCAACCTGTCCAACGAGCACTTGGACGCGGAGACAGAAACTCGTTGTACGGTCCACCACGACGGCCGAGGACTCTTCAAGGTCTCCCTGACGGACATCAACGGTCACTGCGCGTTCTACGTGATCGAAGACGCAAAAATCATCGCCAGGCAGCCGTACCAGCGACGGACGTCTGCCTATTTCTCGGTGCAAAACCCTGGGCGAACGCGGGTGAGGGTTTACCTCAAGGGACCGGCTGGCGTCATCCGATCCTTCACTGTGTCGCTCATACCGAATGAATCAAGTGGGGAGAACTAACCATGGTGAATCCGTTGACCATTGATGTTGCGAGCCAGTCGACGCGGATCGCTGGGGCAAACACCATCAGGGGTACTGGTGAACCCGGGGCGAAGATCGTGGTGTCCGTCGGTGCCCGAGACTATTCCCCGCGCACTGTTGCGGCCGACGGCACGTGGGAGATTCGTATCAACATGAGCCAGGGTAGGCGCAAGGTCTCTTGCCGGTACCACAACGAGTTGCCGCAGGAGTCGAGCGGTGTGAGTGGCGTGGCCACGTTTCTGGCGCCCGCTGAGCTGATGGAACGCGTCGCCGGCGAGGCAACTGTGGGTGAATCGCCTTCGGGTGAGATTCCAATCCTCACGCACATCAGGATGGGAATCGGCGTGACGGACGCTGACTGGTGGGATTTCAGACTCGACCTCTTCGAAAGCATCACGCTGCCCTCCCTCGCCCGTAGCACCTACGGCCCCCACCTGGTGCTTCTCGTTCTTGACTCCCAGGTTGATCTCGGGGTGCTGGACGAGATTTCTCGCATAGTGCGCACGTCCTCCGCAGCGTCGAAGATTCGCTTGTTGTTCGTGGAATCCATCGACAGCTATGCGGAGTATGTGGACAGGTTTGCCCGGGCAGTGTTTGGCAACCGGATCATTGGGATCCACAGAATGGATGACGACGATGCGCTGGCCGCAGGATTCCTCTCAGCCTGCGTCGCGCGGCAGCTGACACTCGGGCACGAGCGCGAACGTGCCATCACCATGGGTCACGGATTCGAATATAATCCGGCACTGGCCCTGCTCCGCCCAGCCTACATGCCGTGGTTGGCCATCAACCACGTTATATTCGGCAGGCCACACCGTATCTCGGAACTGCGACTGGTGAGCCACAACAAGACGCGCGACTGGGCGACTTCTCGAGGCATGGACGCCGTCGAGGACGAATCCCTCCTGGGTGCCTATGCTTACGTGCACCACCGGCAATCCGATTCCGTCTACCCGGCACGACTCGAGCGCATGCGAATGGCTGGGGACACGCTCACCGAGTCCGACCTCCCATTGAATCTCCTCTTCGGAACCAATGAAAATCGGCTCCGGGCCTGGCGGGAGAAGGAGCCGCAACAACCAGTCGGGCTAGGAAAGACGTGGCTGTCAGCGCGGGATCTGGACTCAGTGGTCGCCGCTGCATGGAATGACTGGCGAGCGGTTAAAAGCGAACGCGATTCGCGGACCGCGCATGCCGTTGCCCCGATTCCGCAGGGAGCTTCCCCCGCGCCCCGTTTGCTGACCTTCGAGGACAGGGACGGCATCTGGGTAGTGACCGGTGTCGGCGAGCCGGGATCGTACATTCGAGTCATGTGCGATGGGCACCAGATCCGATCGACACCGGTTTCTTCCGCGGGGGAGTGGAAGGTAACTCTCCCTTCACCTCAATCGAGAGCACGGGTCTCGATCATGTCGGTCACAGCCAGCCTTCAGGAGTCCAATGAGGTGGAGTTGCCTCGTCCAGCAGTGTGACCTGCGTTCATGCGACTCAGAGGCGAAGGGTTCCCGCGTTGATGATGTCTGTTGTCAACTCTATCGGTAGCGGACTATGGCCCGCTTGCACGTCGCAGTACTCCATGATCCGGATGTTGGACGCGAGGGCTGGGTTGTCTCGGATGTACTCCTGCATCATCGGAAGGTCGATCTCGCGGTCGTGCTTGGAATTAAGGTTGACGTAGTAGTCGACGCGAGCTTTCAGCCTGCGCTTTTTGAGGAGATTGAAGACGTTCGTGCGCAACGGGTTTGTTCGCCGGAGGTGTGCGGGAAGCCGATTGTTGAAGTGCACCTTTCTCAGTCTGTTGACGTCACCCGGCATCCACCGGGTCCAGTCGAATTGGGCGTTGTTGACGATGGCACTTGCACCGCGGTCGCCTCCAAGCAGTGCCAGGGAAAGAAAACCTCCCGCTGACGACCCGTAGTACAGGCGCCGGTCCGCGTCCTTGACACCCAATGCTGCGCTGAGAACACGCACGGCCCGCCCGATGTCGTACACAGCCCAATAATCCGGGCCCGCATTTCCCCAGGCCAATGAGAGCCTCGACGGTCCGACCGTTCCGGGATCACAGGAAAAGATGGCGTGCTGAGCCAGCCCCGCAACCCACCGGGATCGTTGGAACACCGGTTGGCCATGGGCAATGTCATGGTTGACCGCCCCATTGCTGAACACGACAACGCCGTCGGCGGCTTCCTTTCTGTGGACGAGGAACGGCAGTACATGCTCGCTGGCGAGCACATCAATTCTCAGCCGCTGGTGCTGCAGGAGAAGTTCTGGAGCCACGAGAGGCAGTTCGTCGAGGGGGACGGTGCGAACCGGTCGGGTTGTGAGGTCAGACATTGTGGCGTGAAGTCCCTTCGGGGGCGCGTCAGTTCCGCCGGCCCAGCGCCAGATACCGCCACCCGGCATCCCGCCAGGCATCCGGGTCCAGCACGTTCCGGCCGTCGACGATCGTGGGGGAGTCCGCCAGGGTGGAGACACGGCGGGGGTCCATGTCCCTGAACTCCTGCCACTCGGTGAGCAGCAGCGTCACCTGCGCACCGGTGACGGCAGCGTCCAGCGACTCCACGTAGTCCAGGCGGGGGTAGCGCTGGGCGGCGTTGGCGTTGGCCTGGGGGTCGTAGAGGCGCACGTCCGCACCCATGGAGTGCAGGCGGGCGGCGATGTCCAGGGCGGGGGAGTCCCGGACGTCGTCGGACTCGGGTTTGAAAGCGGCTCCGAGCACTGCGATCCGCGCGCCGTGCACCGATCCGCCGCACTCCTGCACGGCCAGCTGCACGGTGTGCTCGCGGCGGCGCAGGTTGATGTCGTCCACCTCCGCCAGGAACCGCAGTGACTGGTCCAGCCCCAGCTCCGAGGCCCGGGCACGCAGCGCGCGGATGTCCTTGGGCAGGCACCCACCGCCGAAGCCCACCCCGGCGTTGAGGAACTTGCGTCCGATGCGGTCGTCCAGCCCGATGGCGTCAGCCAGCGTGCGGATGTCCCCGCCCACGGTCTCCGTGATCTCGGACAGCGCGTTGATGAAGCTGATCTTCGTGGCCAGGAAGCTGTTGGCCGCCACCTTCACGAGCTCCGCCGTCTGGTAGTCGGTCACGATGAACGGTGTGTCCGCGGCCAGCTGCTGCGCGTAGGCCTCGCGCAGAGCGGTCTCGGCGCGTTCGGCACCCGGGGTGGGCCGGCCGGCGTCATCGTGCTCCACGCCCAGCACCATGCGGTCCGGGCGCAGAGTGTCCTCCACCGCGTGCCCCTCGCGCAGGAACTCCGGGTTCCAGGCGAGATCCACCGTCACCCCGGAGCGCGACGCCGCCCGGGCCGCCTCCTGCAGGCGCCCCGCCGATCCGACCGGAACGGTGGACTTGCCCGCGATCACGCAGTCGTGGTCCGCGGCCCGCGCGATCTGCTCCACAGCGGCGTCCACGTAGGTCATGTCCGCCGCGTGACCGGTGCGCTTCTGCGGAGTGCCCACCCCGATGAAGTGGACGTCCCCGAACGCCCCGGCCTCCTCGTAGGAGGTGGTGAAGCGCACCGCGCCCGTGGCCACGTGCTTCCTCAGCAGCTCTGGCAGACCTGGTTCGTGGAACGGGACCTCACCGGCCGCGAGCTTGTCGATCTTGGCGCGGTCCACGTCCACGCCCAGCACCTCGTGGCCCAGCTCCGCCATGGCCACCGCGTGCGTTGCGCCCAGGTAGCCCGTGCCGATCACCGTCATGCGCATGGAGCAGTCCTTTCGGAGGGAGGGGCGGCTCAGGCCTGCGAGTCGAAGTCCGCGATCCGCTGCCCCACGCCGAACATCTGCTCGATCGCGGCCAGGGTGCGCTCGGCGGCCCTGCCGTCACCGTAGGGGTTCACGGCGTTGGCCATCGCGCGGTAGGCGGCGTCGTCGTTGAGCAGCCGGTCCACCTCGGTGACGATCCGCTCCTCGTCCGTGCCGATGAGCGTGACGGTCCCGGCGGTCACGGCCTCGGGGCGCTCGGTGTTCTCGCGCATCACGAGCACGGGCTTGCCCAGGGACGGCGCCTCCTCCTGGACCCCGCCGGAGTCCGTGAGGACCACGTGGGCCACGGAGAGCATGCGGGTGAACTCGCCGTAGGCCAGCGGTTCGGTGACCACCACGTTGGGCAGCCCCTCGATGGCGGGCAGCACGGCCTCGCGCACCACGGGATTGCGGTGCACGGGCAGCACGATGGTCAGCTCCGGCTCCGCCTGCGCGATCCTGGCCAGTGCGCGCCCGACGCCGCGCATCGCCTCGCCCTGGTTCTCACGACGGTGCGTGGTCACCAGCAGCACGCGCCGGCCGGAGGAGGCAATCTCCTCGAGCTGCGGGTCCGAGAACGGAAGCTTCTGCTCCACGGTGTGCAGCAGCGCGTCGATGACGGTGTTGCCCGTGACCACGATGTCCTCCTCAGGCAGCGCCTCCCGCAGCAGGTTCTCCTTGGAAGTGCTGGTGGGGGCCAGGTGCAGGGAGGTGATCTGGGAGGTCATCTTGCGGTTGGCCTCCTCCGGGAAGGGGGAGAAGAGGTCGAAGGACCGCAGCCCGGCCTCGGCGTGGATCACGGGAATGCCGCGGTAGAAAGCGGCGATCGCACCCGCGGTGGAGGTGGTGGTGTCTCCCTGGACCACCACGGCGTCAGGGGCGTTCTCCGCGAAGATCGCGTCCAGGCCCTCCACGGTGCGGGTCAGCACGCCGTTGAGGGTTTGGCGCGGCTGGATGATGTTCAGGTCGTGGTCAGGGGTGATGTCGAAGATCTCGTTGACCTGGTCCAGCATCTCGCGGTGCTGACCGGTCACGGTGACCACGCACTCGAACTGCGGGCTGGCCTGCAGGGCCTTGACGATCGGCGCCATCTTGATGGCCTCCGGGCGGGTGCCGTAGATCGGCATGATCGTGAACACGCAATACATCCTTTGCTGGATCCCGTGGACGAGACGGGACCCGCCGCGAGGCGCCGGTGCCCGTTCTTCCCCTACGTTCCGACAGTCTATGGGAGCAGGGCGACCATCCCCGGCAACATCTGGGTGGAGGTGTCCCCCTTAGAGGGTACAGATGTACGCGCGGGTAGGAGGGATGGGCAAGCCGCGCTGGAATACACTTTTGTGCATACGAATGCAGGTTCGTACGACGTGGTAATTCCCGACTTTTCTCCACGCCACCCGTGACACATTCACCCGAATGCCACGAGCGCAATTGGATTGCGCAAAACCTACTTTACGTGAACAGGCGAGTTCGAGGAGAGAATCAGTGGCACCACCACTTCCGGGATCAGTACCCCCCAATGCGCAGATCCCGGTCCTCATCACCTACAGCACCGCCGGTGGACTGCAGCTGCCGCTGCCCCAGGCCACCATGCGGGAGAGCTTCACGGGACTGCAGATGCTGTCCCACCAGATGTTCGAGCCATCGGCCATCGCCCTGGAGGGCTACCAGCACGATTTCACCATCGTGCAGATGGGCCCCTCCGCCTTCGAGATCGAGATCCGGGCCTCGGTGTCCCGCTCCACCCGGATGCGTGGCCGCACCGCGGCCAAGAACCACCTCAGGACGGCCGCCGTCCTGGAGCGCCTCGCGGACATGATGATCAGCATGGGGGAGCTGGCGTGCTTCATCGCCAACCACCCGGAGCTCGAGGTGCGCTACGTGAGCGGTTATTCCGGGCAGTACTACGAGTTCCTGGTGGCCGGGCAGGTGCTGCGGGCCATGGAGGCCCGGGCCGTGGAGATCCTCCCCACGCTTCCTCTGCAGGAGGCCATTCGGGCCATCCTGGCCAACCTGAAGCAGCCCGGGGTGGCGTACTGCACGCTGGAGAAGCGGATCGCCGGAGTGGACTACATGCGGCGCGTGGTCATTCCGTCCTCGGACCACCTCCGGCGCTTCGCGGACGGCGGCCCGTTCTACCTGACCGCGGAGGACCTGGAGCGGGCCCGGGCCCGCGTGGATCCCGCGCGCGCCGAGCAGTGGGAGGTCGTGCCCTCGTCCAAGAACGCCTACGCGGTCTGGGACCTCATCTGATCCACGACCCGGCGGGAGCCGTGCCGGACGCGCAGCGCCCGGCGGGAGCCCTGCCGGACGCGCAGCGCCCGGGATGGCGACGCCGGGCACGCACCTCGCGGAGCGGGGGCACCACGCCGGTGGGCCGCCACCCCATCTCTGTTCGGACCGCACGCAGAGCATGGACGACGCCGGACGGGCGCCCCCCGCGCTCAGCGCACCGTGCTCTTCTTGCGGTTGCCGCGCAGCAGCCGGGCCAGGTGGCGAACCCGGTCCACGTTGGAGGACACCGCCAGGTAGCCGCTGAGCACCCCCACGGTGGACATGCCTCCCACGATGAGGGGGGTGTGGTACTTCTTCCACCGTTCCGGGTCCGAGGCGATGATGTGCGCCGTGCCGTTGATGGTTGCGGCGATCACGCCACCGGCCACCACCTGGTGGCTGATCTTGGTGCCGTTCTTGAACAGCGGTTCCAGCTCGTCGGTGCGCAGGTGCACGTCGAACCCGCCGCGCTCGAGCACCACGATCAGCCGGCGCACGTACTCGGGGACGTCCACGCCCATCTGCACGGCGTCCTCCACCGTGGCGCGCAGCCGGTTGAGCAGCATCTCGGGGGAGAGGCGGTGCATGATGAACCGCTCCGCGTACGGCTGCACCGAGGAGACCAGGTCGAACTCCGGGTCCAGGCCCGTGCCCATGGACTCCGCGGTCACGAGCATGCGCAGCAGCAGCGCCGACTGCCGCGGCAGCTGCAGCTTGTGGTGGCGCAGCACGGAGATCAGGTCCGCCATGAGTGCCCCCACCCGCACCTCCTTCAGGGGCTTGTTGGCGTAGCGGCGCATCATGACCGCCACGTCCTTCTCGATCTCCCGTTTGGAGATGTCGTGGGTGCCGCTGTCCGTGAGTCCCAGCAGCCCGGTGGCCGCGCGCCGCGGGTTGTCCTGCACCACGCCCAGCAGAAGGGTGATCAGGTGGTCGCGGAACTCCTCGGTGAGGTTGCCCACCATGCCGAAGTCGATGATCGCGATCCGGCCGTCCGGCTCCACGAACAGGTTCCCGGGGTGCGGGTCCGCGTGGAAGAAGCCGTCCTCGAACACCATCTTGCAGATGGCGTCCGTGGCCTCCTTGGCCAGCAGGTGCCGGTCGATGCCCTCGGCCTCGAGCGCGACGTAGTCGTTGATCTTGACGCCGAACATCCGCTCCATGGTGAGCACCCGGGAGGTGCTGGCCTCCCAGAAGATCTCCGGGATGTGGATCTGCGGGTGGCCCGTGAAGTTCTCGGCCATGCGCTGGGAGTTCTTGGCCTCCTGCAGGAAGTCCAGCTCGTCGCGCAGGGACGTGCTGAACTCCTCCACGATGCCCTCGAGGTCGTAGTCCTGGGCCGCGGTCCAGTAGCGGGAGACCCACTTGGCCATGTCCTGCAGGATCTCCAGGTCCCGGTTGACCTCGTCCGTGACCCCGGGGCGGCGCACCTTCACGATCACCTGGTGGCCCTGGTAGGTGGCCGCGTGGGCCTGGCCGATGGATCCCGTGGCCACCGGGTCCGGGTCCATGTGGGTGAGGATCTCCTCCGCCTGGGTGTCCGGCTCGGCCTCGATCATGGCGCGGATCTGCTCCACGGGGATGGGCGGGGTGTTGTCCTGGAGCTTGAGCAGCTCCTCCGCGTAGCCCGGCGGCAGCAGGTCCGGGCGGGTGGAGGTCAGCTGGCCCAGCTTCACGAAGGTGGGCCCCAGCTCCTCCAGCGCCATGCGCAGGTGCTCGGGCTGCGAGTGGACGGTCTGCGGGTCGATGAGCTTCACCCGCGCGAGCGGAGCCCGCCACTGGGGCTTGAGCCCGCCCAGGGCGAAGCCGAAGCCGTGCTTGGTGAGGACCTCGATGATCTGGAGGAACCGTTCGCGGCGGGAAATCATACGGGTGGACGAGCCCCTTACAGCGTTCTGTGGAGGTACATGGCCATGAATCCGGTGGCCACGGCCACGATCAGGACGAGCGTGGTGACCAATGGTTCCACACCCAGCATGAAGATCCCCAGGAGAACCAGGACCGCGGTGAGCACGAGCAGCGCGGTGACCACGGGTTTCAGTCCACTCACCAGCCGCGACGCCGCACCGCTGGCGGGTCGGGGGGCGCGTGGCGAGTCCTCGGTGCGCACCGGGGACGGGGAGACCTCGGCGGGCCCGCCGTCCGCGCGCACGGGGGCGGCGTCGTCAGGGGCAGTCGTGGTGGCCGCGCGCGTGGCCTCGGCCCGTCCGGCGTCACCG
Organism: Kocuria rhizophila; assembly: GCF_003667225.1. Classification (GTDB taxonomy): domain Bacteria; phylum Actinomycetota; class Actinomycetes; order Actinomycetales; family Micrococcaceae; genus Kocuria; species Kocuria rhizophila. Next base: position 51,144 of record NZ_RCOM01000003.1, on the reverse strand, counting down.
CGCAGACGCGCGGCAAATCCGCGAGCCGCGGCGGCCGCGGAGCTGGAGCCCGCGGCCTCCGGGTGGGCCGCGGTGAAGCCCCGGCGCCACTTCTTGGAGTTGCGCCCGTGGTCGGACTCCACGGCCACATAGGCCGGCGGGACCTCGTACTCCTCGGCGTCGGGCAGCAGCTCGGGAACGTCGTTGGGCAGCTCCGTGAACCACTGGGCCGGGACCTCGGAGGCGCGCGCGGCCTGCAGGGTCATGGACACCTCGAACGAGGACCCTCGGATGGTGCCCCACACCGCGGTGAGCAGGTCGTGGTCGAAGGCGTGGTTGATGATCGGGATGAACTGCTGGGACATCTGCGTGGAGAGCCGCCCCACCTGCTTGCGCTCGTAGAGCACGTCCACGGTGTCCACGGTGACGCCGTGGGAGTTGCGCACCTTGTTGACCTCCAGCGTGAGGATCACGCGGCCCTCGCCGGAGGCGGGCACGATCGAGTGCAGGTACTCCGCGAAGTCCTGCTCGTCCAGCACCTTGATCGAGGAGCCCTGGGGCAGCACGGCCGCCTGGGCGGGGGCGGTGTTCAGGGGGAACAGCAGGTCCGGGGGAGCGATGTCGATCACCGCACGCGCGTCCACCTCCGCCACGCCGTCCTGACGCAGCAGCTCCGCCTCAAGGTGCAGGGGAACCACGGGGGTGTAGCCGGAGGCGATCACGCGGGAGAGCGGGTGCCAGTAGCGGTGCGCGTCCTCCGAGGACAGGTGGGCCACCTTGTTCTCGCCCACGCGCACGGACACGGTGCGCGGGTCGAAGGGGTTGTCCGGCTCCGGCACGAGGGCGGCCATGCCGTTCCACGTCTGCGCGCGACCCGCGGAGAGACCCCCGAACACCCTCATGATCTCGGTGTCGTAGAAGTTCTCGGTGACGACGTCCAAGGACCCCCGGTCGTTGAGCGCGTAATCGGTCATGGTCTCCCTCGCTGTAGCACTGGCAGATCCTCCGCCGCAGGATCTGCCCTCATGCTATCCGTTGATCCAGGTGCATCGATGTTCATCCACTCGGTGGACATGGCCGGTCCCGGCTCAGCGGGACAGGCACATCAGCTGCAGGGTCACCGCGCGCTGGGCGTCGTCGAGCAGCTCGGTGACGATGCGCCGCAGGGCCGCGGGAGCGTCGTCGTGCGCGTCCAGCCACGTGCGGGCGGCGCGGACCACGGGATGCTGCGCGGCCGCCTCCGCCGGGTCCCCTGTGGAAGTCCCCGCCGCGCCCGACGACGCCGCCTGGGCGTCCACCGCGCGCGGGAACAGCCCGCGGACCATGCGGGTGGCGATCTCCATGGAGTGCCCGGCCCACCACGCGGTGAGCTGCTCGAAGTAGACGTCCTCGTAGCGGCGCAGCACGGTGGGCGCCGCGAGCTGGAAGCCGGCAATGGTGGCGCTGAGCTCGTCGTTGGACAGCGTCCCGGAGACGATCCGCTCCCACGCCTGCTGCTTGGAACGGTCCGAGCGCATGGCCGCGACCGCCTCGAGGTATCCCAGGTGACCGTCCCGCGTGGGGTCCTGGGCGTGCTCGGACTCCAGCTCGGACACGGTGCTGTGCCCGGTGGCGGTCACCGCGGTGAGCATGCTCCAGCGCAGCTGCGGGGTGAGCTCCAGACCGGGGACGGTGTGCACACCGCCCAGCCACTCCTGGATGGGCCGGGCGTACTTCCCGTCCCGTGCGGCCTCCCGGGCGAAGGAGCGCGCCAGGATCAGCTGCGCGTCCGAGCCGGGCTCCGCGGCCAGCATGGAGGAGCCCAGGGCGTCGAGCAGCGCCCGGCGCGTGGCGGTGCGGTGCGTGACGGGCACGTACTGGCCCAGGGCCTGGCGGGCGTGGTCCAGGACCGTGGTGAGGATCGCGGCGTGGGACTCGGTGGTGCAGCGGCGGGCCACCATGAGCACGTACTCGCGCGGGCACAGCCGCCCGTCCCGCACCGCGGCCCACAGCTGCGAGTGCGCCACGGCGCGGGCCAGGGGATCGGTGATCTCACCCACGAGCTCCACCAGCCCGGCCAGGGACGCCGGATCCGGGTGGGCCAGGCAGTAGGTGAGGTCGGTGTCGTTGACCAGCAGCACGGCGTCGGTCGTCCCACCCGCAGGCTCGCCGGTGGGACCGGTGCCGACAGGCATCGTGGACTCGGCGGCAGCGCCACTGGCACGGGCGTCGCCAGCTGCCGCGTCGCCCGCCGCGGCATCGGTGGCCCACGGGCCGGTCACCCCGGTGAGCTCGGTGGGCCGGTCCTCGGCGGGCACGCGCACCTCCGCGCGCGCGGTGTTCTCCACCGCACCCTCGGCGGTGCGGGCGTAGGTCCCCACGGTCAGCACGTGGGGGCGCAGGGGCTCGGCGCGCTGGGTGAGCGTGGCGGGGGAGCCCGCGGCGGCGTCGTCTGGCGCGGTGACCGCGAGCACCGGAACACCCGTGGTGCGCAGCCACTGGTCCGCCCACGCGCGGACGTCGTGCTCGCACGCCTCGTCCAGGACCGCGAGGAAGTCGTCCAGGCTGGTGTTGCCGAACGCGAAACGGCGGAAGTAGGCGCGGCACGCGTCCATGAACGTGTCCTCGCCCACGAAGGCCACCAGCTGCTTGAGCACCGAGGCGCCCTTGGCGTACGTGATGCCGTCGAAGTTCTGCCGCGCGGCCTCCAGGTCCACGATGTCCGCGACGATCGGGTGCGTGGTGCGCAGCTGGTCCTGGCGGTACGCCCACTCCTTGCGCGCCAGCGCGAACGTGACCCACGCGTCCGTGTACTGCGTGGCGTGCACGCACGCGTACGCGCCCATGAACTCCGCGAAGGACTCCTTCAGCCACAGGTCGTCCCACCACTGCATGGTGACCAGGTCCCCGAACCACATGTGGGACATCTCGTGCATCAGGGTGTTGGCGCGCCCCGCGAGCTGGGCGCGCGTGGCACCGGAAGGGAACAGGTAGTCCTCCGTGAACGTGACCATCCCCGGGTTCTCCATGGCCCCCAGGTTGTACTCAGGGACGAACGCCTGCTCGTACTTGCCCCACGGGTACGCAAAGCCGAACAGCTCCGGGAAGAAGTCCAGGCCCTGCTTGGTGAGCGTGAACAGCTCCTCGGCGTCCATGTGCTCGGCGAGCGCCCGCCGGCAGTGCAGCGCGAGCGGAACGGTCACGGGCTCGCCGTGGGGATCGGTGCCGTGCCACTCGTCCGTGACCGTGGCGTACGGCCCCGCCAGGATGGTGGTGATGTAGGAGGAGATCCGCAGCGTGGGCGCGAACTCGTGGCTCACGGCGCCCGGGACGTCACAGTCCTCGGTGGGCGTGGAGGCCACCAGCTCCCCGTTGGACGCGGCGATCCAGTCCTGCGGGGTGAGCACCGTGAAGGTGAAGGCGGCCTTGAGGTCCGGCTGCTCGAACACCGCGAACACCCGGCGGCAGTCCGCGGGCTCGTACTGGGTGTAGATGTACACCTCGCTGTCCTGCGGGTCGATGTAGCGGTGCAGACCCTCGCCCGAGCGGGAGTAGAGCGCGCGGCCGACCACGCGCAGCTCGTTGGCCTGGCCCAGCTCGGGCAGCCGGATCCGGTCACCGTCCACCACGTCGTCCACGTCCAGGAGCTCACCGTTGAGCTCCACCTCCGTGACCGTGTCGTGGATGAAGTCGATGAACGTCTCCGCGCCCTCCTCGGCGGTGAACCGCACCGTGACCTCCGAGCCGAAGGTCGTGCTCTCGGGGTTCTGCGCCCCCGAGAGGTCCACCGTGACCCGGTAGTCCTCCACCCGGATCTGCTCGGCACGCGTGGCTGCTTCTTCTCTGGTCAGGCTGGCTCCCATGCCCCCAGTGTAGGCACGGGGCGGTGTCGCCGGTCACACGGCTACACCGCCCGCCCTGTGCGCCTACCTCTCGAAGCGGTAGTTCTTGGGAGCGATCGTGAGACCGGACTCCGTGACCGTGAGCCCGCGCGCGAGGTCCTGCTCCCGGTCCAGGCCCACGGTGAACCCCGGGGGGACCACCACGTTCTTGTCCAGGATGCAGCGGTGCACGGTGGCACCGGCACCGATCTGCACGTTCTGCATCAGCACGGACTCGGTGACACGGGCGTCGTGCTCCACCTTGACCTTGGGGGAGAGCACGGAGGAGCCCACGTGGCCGCCGGTGATCAGCACGCCGGGGGAGACGATGGAGTCGAACGCCACGCCCGCCTGGCCGTTGGGTCCGCGCACCGTCCTGGCGGGAGGCGCCATGATCTGGTGCGTGTAGATGGGCCAGTCGTAGTTGTAGAGGTTGAACACCGGCAGCGGGCGGATCAGGTCCATGTGGGACTCGTAGTAGGAGTCCAGGGTGCCCACGTCCCGCCAGTACTGCCGGTCCCGCTCCGTGGAGCCCGGGACGTCGTTGTGCGTGAAGTCGTAGACCACGGCCTCCCCGCGCTGCGAGAAGTACGGCATGATGTCCCCGCCCATGTCGTGGTGGGTGACCGCCTTCTCGTTGTCCGTGCGCAGCGCCTCCACGAGGGCGTCCCGGTCGAACACGTAGTTGCCCATCGAGGCCAGGAACGAGTCGGGATCGTCCGGCAGGGGAGCGGTGGTGTCCGGCTTCTCCACGAAGCGTGCGATCTTCGCGGGATCGTGCGGGTCCGTCTCGATCACGCCGAAGGACTTGACCATCTCCATGGGCTGGCGCACGGCGGCCACCGTGGCCTTGGCCCCGGACTCGATGTGCTTCTCCACCATGTCCGCGAAGTCCATGCGGTACACGTGGTCCGCGCCCACCACCACCACGATGTCCGGATCGGCGTCGTCGATCAGGTTCATGGACTGGTAGATGGCGTTGGCCGAGCCCAGGAACCAGTCCTTGCCGCGGCGCTGCTGCGCCGGCACGGACGTCACGTAGTTGCCCAGCTGCGTGGACAGCCGCCACGTCTCGGACAGGTGGCGGTCCAGGGAGTGGGACTTGTACTGCGTGAGCACCACGATCTGCAGGTACCCCGAGTTCACCAGGTTGGACAGGGCGAAGTCGATCAGCCGGTAGCCTCCCGCGAACGGCACGGCGGGCTTGGCGCGGTCCTCCGTGAGCGGCATCAGGCGCTTGCCCTCACCGCCGGCCAGCACGATCGCCAGGACCTTCTTCTGTCGTGACATACGTAGCACTCCACTTCCCGAGACGGTCAGGGCCCGCGGGCCGCGACGCGGCGTCGACGTCATCTGGTCTTCACCGTCATTGTGTCCCACTCCACCTGGGCTGACACAACACCGACCCGAACTCGTGGCAACTTTTCGCCCCCGCCGGGCACCAGTCGCCCGTCTCCACGGCACCGGCCTCCCGGGGTCGCACGACGACGCCGCCCGGGCCCCCTCTCGCGCACCACCCTTGGGGGGGTGAGGACCGGGGTCGCGTGGTTGCGGACCGGCGTGCGGGCCGGGTCCGCGTGCTTCCTGCCGTCGTACGGGGCGGGGACCGACGACGCAGACCGCCGTCACCCGGACCGTCGCGACGCGGACCGTCGTCACACGGGCCGGGGCGCAGCGACGGCGCACGCTCCGTACCGTGGCGACCGGCGGCGTCGCCCGAGGGACACCTGTGGTGCGCGGGAGCCGTGCAGTACGCTCGCACTGTGCGAGTAGACATCCTGAGCAAAGAGTTCCCGCCGGCCATCTACGGGGGAGCGGGGGTGCACGTGGCCGAGCTGTCCCGCGTGCTCGCACCGCTCGTGGACCTCAACGTCCGCTGCTTCGGTGAACCCCGGGAGCCGGACTTCCACGGGGCACGGGTCACGGCGTACCCGGTGCCCGCTGAGCTCGGTGACGCGAACGCCGCCGTGCAGACCCTGGGCGTGGACCTCACCATGGTCCAGGACGTCGCCGGCGCGGACCTCGTGCACTCCCACACGTGGTACGCCAACATGGGCGGGCACCTCTCCTCCCTGATGTACGACATCCCGCACGTGCTCTCCGCCCACTCCCTGGAGCCCCTGCGCCCGTGGAAGGCCGAGCAGCTCGGCGGTGGCTACCGCGTGTCCTCCTTCGCGGAGAAGACCTCCTACGAGGCCGCCGCCGCGATCATCGCCGTGTCCGAGGGGATGCGCCAGGACATCCTGCGCTCCTACCCCGCCGTGGACCCCGAGCGCGTGCGCACCGTGCACAACGGCATCGACGTCACCCAGTGGAACAGGGACGAGGCCACGGACGTGCTCGAGGAGTACGGCATCGACCCCGCCCGGCCCTCCGTCGCGTTCGTGGGCCGCGTGACCCGTCAGAAGGGTGTGCCCTACCTGCTGCGCGCCGCCCTGCAGCTGCCGCCCGAGGTGCAGCTCGTGCTGTGCGCCGGAGCCGCCGACACCCCCGAGCTCGGCGCCGAGGTCAACGCCCTGATCGAGCAACTCAAGAGCGAACGGGACGGCGTGGTGCTCATCGAGAAGATGCTGCCGCGCCGCGAGGTCATCCAGATCCTCTCCCACGCCACGGCCTTCGCATGCCCCTCCGTGTACGAGCCCCTGGGCATCGTCAACCTCGAGGCCATGGCGTGCGGCGCGGCCGTGGTCGCCTCCGCCACGGGCGGCATCCCCGAGGTCGTCGCCGACGGCGAGACCGGAACCCTGGTCCCCATCGAGCAGGTCACCGACGGCACCGGAACGCCCCTGGACCCCCAGAAGTTCGTGGACGACTTCGCCGCCGCCCTCACGGACATGGTCTCCGACCCCGAGCGCGCTCGCCGCATGGGCCAGGCCGGGCGATGCCGCGTGGAGGAGCACTTCTCGTGGGAGTCCATCGCCCAGCAGACCCTGGAGGTCTACCGCTCGGTGCTCTGACGCCCACCCCGGCACGGGAGACCCGCACCTCGCGTCCCTCGGCTCGGACCCCGGCACCCTCGGACCGCATGGTCCCTGGGCGCCGGGGTCCGTTCATATCCGGGACGCAGGGCCCACCGGGCAGCTCGGGGGGTTCTCCACCCGGCGACAGGTTCGGTGCGTGGGGACTGCCGTGCCAGGACGTCCTGCCCCGCGGGCTCGTCAGCCCATGGCGGGCGCGGAGTCCTGACCCGGCTGGGCCAGAACACCGCTCAACAGGTGCTCGACCGCCTGCACGTAGGCCTCGTGCGTCTGCTTCGGATCCTCTGAGAGGCTCACCTGCACCATGTAGCCCTGGACCAGCCCGATGAAAGCGGGACGGAGGCGGTCGGCCAGCCGATCGGCGTCGTCCTCCACCAGGCCGCGCTCGCTGCGCAGCCACGCGCTCAGGTAGCGGCGCAGGTGGCTGCCCGCCTCCGCGAGGATGCCGCGCGCCGCCACCTGCAGCTCGGGGCGGCGGACCGACTCGCCCCACACCTGCAGGGGCAGACCGGGGAACGTGGCACCCTCCGGCAGGTCCGTGACCACCATGGCCATGGCGCGCGCCGGGTGGGGGAGCGGGCTCTGGGAGTGCAGGCGGTCCAGGGCCCCCAGCCGGTCGCGCATCACGCCGCGGCTCGCGTCCAGGAAGAGGTCGTCCTTGCCCCGGTAGTAGACGTACACGGCGCCGGCCGAGAGGCCCGACTCCGCGATGATGTCCGCCATGGACACCGCCGAGAAGCCCTTGCGCCCGATGCAGACCAGGGCGGCGTCCTGAATCCGACGCCGCATCTGCTCCTTGTGCTCTTCCGTGACCTTGGGCACGTCCACCTCCAAAAACGAATGATCGTTCTTGACAGCCTAGCCGAGCGGGTCCACACTTTCCAAGAACAATCATTCTTTTTGAAAGGGGTGGGTCATGTCCCACGTCCAGACTCCGCAGCCGCGACGGCGCCCCGACTGGCTCAAGAGCGTCAGAGCGGCCCTGATCGCCTCGGGCGTGGTGGCCGTCGTGCTGCTCGCCTTCGCCTGGCCCACGATGACCTCGACCACCGAGAACCTGCCCGTGGCGATCGTCGGCACGCAGGAGCAGATCGACGCCGTGACCGAGAAGATGCCGGAGAACATGCTGGACCTGCACCCGGTGGCCCACCGGGAGGACGCCGTCAACGGGATCAGGACCCGCGAGGTGTACGGCGGGATCGTGCTGGGGGAGCAGCCCGAGTTCCTCACGGCCAGCGCGGCGAGCCCCGTGGCGTCACAGATGCTCAGCGGCATGGCCACGACCGTGCAGCGCGGCATCGACCAGCAGGTCATCGAGGGAACCACGGAGGCGCTCGAGAAGGTCAAGGAGGCCGCGACCAAGGGGCCCGCGGGCATGGCGGCACTGAGCCAGCAGGCCCCGCAACAGCAGGCTGGCACTCCGCCCACGGTGACCACCACGGACGTGGTCCCGCTGTCCGAGGACGACCCGAAGGGGAGTGGGCTGGCCATCGCAGGGCTGCCCCTGACCATGGGCGGAATGATCGGCGGCATCCTGATCTCCACGCTGGTGACCGGGGTGCGCAAGCACCTGCTGGCACTGGGGCTGTACGGAGTCATCGGAGGTTTCGTGCTGGCCGCCATCCTGCAGGGGCTGTTCGGAATCCTGCAGGCCAACTTCCTGGCCAACTGGGCCGCCATCGGGCTGGGGATCACCGCCACCGCCTCGGTGATCGTGGGGTTGAGCTCACTCATCGGACGAGCGGGGCTGGCCGTGGGTGCGATCCTCACGATGTTCATCGGCAACCCGATCTCGGCGCTGACCTCACCCAAGGAGTTCATCCTGGCGCCGTTCGGGGAGATCGGGCAGTGGCTGGTGCCGGGCCTGTCCGGAACACTGCTGCGGGATCTCTCGTACTTCCCGGAGGCGAACATCGCCGCTCAGGTGTGGGCACTGATTGCCTGGGTGACTCTGGGGATCGTGCTGACATTCCTGGGCCACCACAGGAACGAGTCGTCGCTCACGGGCAAGGATGGGGCGTCGGAACCGGTGGTGGCTGCGGCCTGAGAGGCACTGGGTCGCCCTCAGGGAAACACTCCGAGGGCGACCGCCGCGAATGGCTGCCCGTCGGTGACTACGCTGACCACGCTGACCACGGTGATCAACCGGGAGCCTGCAGCTGAGCATTGTGCTTCGAGGCGGGCGGCCAGAGCGGGTGGTCTGCGGCCGACGGGACGTGATCGGGCGGACAGAGGATGAACGCAGAGGACGAAGGGGAGTCATCGGGCGACGGTTCCCCTTCGTCCGTTCCGCTGTACTTTACATAATGTATATTATCGGCTGTACGGGTGCAGCGTGAGATCTCGGGTCACAGCCCAGAACGACGACCCATTGGACGCCACCTGGAGCCCCCGTGGTGAGGCCCGTCGCATGCGGCACCACGCCGGCCCAGCATTCCGCAACCGTGCGCCGGTTTCGCCCGTCGGCCCTGCGAGCCACAGGCGATGGCGCACTCACGCGCGCTGCCGACCGCCCGCGGTGCCCCATCACCGCAGGACTGGTACAAACCGTCAGTCGCCACCGTGGCGCACCATGGACCCAGTGGTCGGCACTGCATCTCGGCGAGGAATCCAGGACCCTGCGTCCCACTGCGCGTCCCACCACATGGCCGGCGTCACAGTCTCGTGGATGCGGCGTCGCGCCGCCCCGCAGCACACCGATTACCACGGCACACCGGCTGAGAGGCTTCCACTGTGACCCATTGCATGATCACCGTCTTCCACGCCCAGGGCCCCCAGGCCGCCGATGCGGTCTACTCGTCACCCAACACCGCGCAGCGTGCGGCACAGGCGTCTGCTCCGTGCGGACGGCGCGCGGAGCTCCGGGCCCTCGAGGGCTAGGCGGTTGGTGCGACTCCCCCAATGTCCCGTCCTGCACAGGCACGCCATTTCTTCGTGTCTCACGTGAGCCTTGCACCTTTTGATTTGAGTTTCACTGCAGACTTGACTCAGTGAGCGGGCGATAGCATCGACATCATGGACACCGACTCGCCCCACAGCACCGCCGACCGATCCCTCACCACGTCCCCGACCTCCTCCGGTCCCGAGATGCACCGCTCGGGCGAACGGTGGCCCGCGTACCTGGCCACTGACCTCCTGCTGGTCATCGTGTTCGCCGGGATCGGCCGCACGAGCCACGGCGAGAGCCTCTCGGGAATCCTTGTGACCGCGTGGCCGTTCCTCGTGGGCGCGCTCCTCGGCTGGCTGGCCTGCAGAGGAACCCGTCACCCCGCTGCGGTGATCCCCACGGGCCTCTCGGTGTGGCTGTGCGCCGAGGTGGGCGGCATGGTGCTGCGCACCCTCACCGGCCAGGGCACGGCGCTGCCGTTCGTGGTGGTGAGCCTGCTGACGCTGGCGGTGCTCCTCATCGGCTACCGGCTGGTGCTGGCGCTGCTCCACCACCTGCGCTCCCGCTGACACCTCACTCCATGCGTCCCGTCGGCATCCGCGGTGCCCGCACGGGCGCGTGTCGGCCGCACGGCCCAGCTAGGCTGGGACGACCCCGTGGAAAGGAACCCCATGTTCACCGCCATCGTCCTGATCAAGACCTCCTCGGACCGCATTCCCGAGGTCGCGCAGGAGGTCTCCGACATCCGCGGGGTCTCCGAGGTCTACTCCGTGACCGGTGAGTGGGACCTCATCGCCATGGTGCGGGTGGACCGCCACGAGCAGCTGGCCGACGTCATCGCGGACGAGCTCTCCAAGGTGCCGGGCGTGGTCTCCACCAGCACCAACATCGCCTTCCGCACCTACAGCACGCACGACCTCGACGCCGCATTCTCTCTCGGCATCGACGACTGAGACTCACCCGCACGCAAACGCCGCCCACCCGTGTCAGGGGTGGGCGGCGTCGTCGTTCCGGGGCGGCGCACTCCCCCGGGCCGGGTCACTCGGCGGCGAACGCCACCCAGCGCGCCAGGACGTCCCGGGCCGCGCCGGAGTCCACGGCCTCCTCTGCACGGCGCAGCGCACTCGCGAACCGGTCCATGAACGACCCCTCGGCCGACTCCTCCGCGGCCACGAGCCCTGCCGCCGCGTTGAGCAGCACGGCGTGCCGCACGTGTCCCGGGGCCCCGTCCAGCACATCGCGCACCACACCGGCGTTGTAGATGGCGTCCCGGCCCCGCAGGTCCTCCACGGTGGCGCGGGGCATGTCCAGGTCCAGGGGGTCCAGCGAGTGCTCCTGGATCTCACCGTCGCGCACCTCCCACACGTCCGACGGCGCGGTGACCGTGAGCTCGTCGAGCCCGTCGCCTCCGCGGAACACCAGGGCACGGTCGCCACGGTTGCGGAACACGCCGGCCATCAGGGGTGCCAGAGCGGCGTCGGCCACCCCGATCGCGGACGCCCGCACCCGCGCGGGGTTCGTGAGGGGGCCCAGGAAGTTGAAGGCGGTGGCCACGCCCAGGGACTTGCGGGCCGTGGCCGCGAAGCGCATCGAGGGGTGGAAGGTCTGGGCGAAGAGGAAGGTGATGCCCACCTCGGTGGCCGCGCGGCGCACCCGGTCCACGGGCATGTCCAGCTGCACGCCCAGCACCTCCAGGACGTCTGCGGAGCCGGACTTGGACGACGACGCCCGGTTGCCGTGCTTGACCACACGCGCGCCCGCGCCGGCGCACACCAGGGCCGCCATCGTGGAGATGTTGACGCTCGAGAGCCTGTCCCCGCCCGTTCCCACGATGTCCAGGGACGGCCCCGGCACCGAGATGGGGTGGGCGCGAGCCACCATGGCGTCCGCCAATCCGTTGAGCTCGGCGACACTCTCCCCCTTGGTCCGCAGCGCCATGAGGAAGCCCGCGATCACGGCGTCGGGGACCTCCCCCGCCATGATGCGGTCCATGGCCCAGTAGGCCTGGTCCCAGGAGAGGTCCCTGCCCTGGGACAGCATGGTGAGGAGATCGGGCCACTGGGCGGGTGTCACGGTGCTGCTGGAGGTAGTCACGCGTTCGACTCTACCGTTCTGCGGACCGCGCTCCGCCGCCCGGATGGGACCCGCAATCGGTGCGGTGGCGCGGTGCCGCGGGCCCCCGACCGTCCTCCCCCGCCGGCCCGAAGCTGCGACACGGTGGAGCCCCGAGGCCCAGATGGTTGGTCCGCCGGAAGTTTTGGCGACATAATGTCTCTGTGACAACTGCGACTCATACCCCAGCCAAACCGGTGGGTGCGAGCATCACTCGCCCCAACCTCACCTCCGTGGGCACCATCGTGTGGTTGTCCTCCGAAGTGATGTTCTTCGCCGGACTCTTTGCCATGTACTTCACGCTGCGCGCCACCTCACCCGAGGTGTGGGCGGAGAACACCGAAGTGCTCAACGTCCCCATGGCGTCGGTCAACACCCTGATCCTCGTGCTCAGTTCCGTGACGTGCCAGTTCGGCGTGTTCGCTGCCGAGCGGCTCCAGCCCCGGCGCACCGGCGGCCTGTTCCAGTTCTCCAAGTGGGGACTCACCGAGTGGTTCGCGCTGACCTTCCTCATGGGCGCCGTCTTCGTGTCCGTCCAGGTCTACGAGTACGCCTCCCTGGTCGCCGAGGGCGTCACCATCTCGGCCAGCGCCTACGGCTCTGCCTTCTACATCACCACCGGCTTCCACGCGCTCCACGTGACCGGCGGTCTGATTGCATTCCTCTTCATCATCGGCCGCGCCTTCGTCGCCAAGCGCTTCGGCCACTACGAGGCCACCTCGGCCATCGTGGTGTCCTACTACTGGCACTTCGTCGACGTGGTCTGGATCGTCCTCTTCTTCCTGGTCTACTTCATCAAGTAGTCCACCACCGGACCATCCGCCCCTCCCTGATCTAGAACCGAGTAAAAGGAACGTTTGACGTGAAGGCACTCTCACAAAAGCGCCGCCATCCTCTGGCAGCCCTCGCGCTGCTGGTCATGGCTTTGCTTCTGACCGGTGGACTCTACGCAGTTGCCACTACCACCAATGAAGCCAAGGCCGAGACCACCAGCTACTCGGCTCAGGACGTCCAGGAGGGCGAGAAGCTCTTCCAGGCCAACTGCTCCACGTGCCACGGCATGCAGGCCCAGGGCAGCGACACCGGCCCGTCCCTGATCGGCGTCGGCGCCGCCGCCGTCGACTTCCAGGTGGGCACCGGGCGCATGCCCATGCAGATGCAGGGCCCCCAGGCCCCGGTCAAGCCCGAGCAGTTCAGCCAGGAGCAGACCGACCAGCTTGCGGCGTACGTCGCGTCCCTCGGTGCGGGCCCCACGGTTCCCGAGGAGGAGTACCTCGACATCGCCGAGGGCGACTCCGCCAACGGGGCCAAGGTGTTCCTCGCCAACTGCGCCATGTGCCACAACGCGGCGGGCCAAGGCGGCGCGCTGACGCGCGGCAAGTACGCTCCCTCCCTCATGGGCGTCAGCGAGAAGCACATCTACGAGGCCATGCAGACCGGCCCGCAGAACATGCCCGTGTTCAACGACGCCAACATCACCCCCGAGGAGAAGCAGGACGTCATCACGTACCTCAAGACCCTCGACAACAACACCACGGTGGGCGGCTTCAGCCTCGGCTCGCTGGGCCCCGTCTCCGAGGGCCTCTTCATCTGGACCATTGGCCTGGTCGTGGTGATCGGCTTCACCGTCTGGCTGACCTCCCGCTCCGCCTGAGAGCACCCGTCGGCCACCGGCCGGCACCCAAGACACTATTCACAGCACCAAGAGAAGAATGAGGGACCACATGGGCGACCATCGTGATGGCACTCCCCACGACAGCGGGGCGGTAGTCACCTCGGACGGCGCGGACCAGGACCGCTTTCACAACCCGGGGCTTCCGCCGCACCGTCCGCGGGTGACGGACGTCGACCCCAAGGCGGCCAAGCGGGCAGAGCACCAGGTGGTGTTGCTGTTCCTGCTCTCCATCATCGGATCCGTGATCTTCTTCGTGGGGTACTTCGGCGTCCGCGTGGACGGCCCGCTCTACGATGCGGTCAACACGGAGCCCACTTCCCAGCTGCGCCTGCAGAACCTCCTGCTGGGCCTGGGCATCGCGCTCGGAATGTTCGGTATCGGCATCGGCGTGGTCCACTGGGCCCGCACCCTGATGCCTGACCACGAGATCGTGGAGATGCGTCACGACATCCGCACCGAGGAGCAGCGCGCGGACGCGCAGAGCATCCTCAACACAATCTACGACGAGTCCGGCGTGAAGCGTCGTCCGCTGCTGCGCAACACCCTGATCGGTGCCGCCGTCCTGATGCCCCTCCCCTTCGTGGGGCTGCTCAAGGACCTCGGCCCGACCGACCTCAAGGTGCTGCGCCACACCATGTGGGACGAGGGCGTCCGCCTGGTGCGTGACCCCTCCGGGACCCCCATCAAGGCCTCGGACGTCACCCTGGGCTCCGCGTTCCACGTGATCCCCGAGAACCTCACGAGCCTCGGCCACGAAGAGGGCTACCTCGACGAGAAGGCCAAGGCCGTGGTGCTCCTCATGCGTCTGGACCCGGACCAGGTCAACGTGTCCGAGGACCGCAAGGACTGGAACGTGGACGGCATCTTCGCCTACTCCAAGGTCTGCACGCACGTGGGCTGCCCCATCGCCCTGTACGAGCAGCACACGCACCACCTGCTGTGCCCGTGCCACCAGTCCACGTTCGACCTCACGAACGAGTGTGAGGTTATCTTCGGCCCGGCATCCCGCCCCCTGCCGCAGCTGCCCATTTCCGTTGATTCCGACGGCTACCTCGTTGCCCGTAGCGACTTCCACGAGCCCGTGGGACCCACCTACTCCCAGCGTGGTTTCGCCGTCCAAGACATGCAGGATGAGGCGAACTGATGTCCACATCTACCGACTTCGAATACCGGCCCACCACTCGCACCGGACGCATTGCCAACTTCGTGGACACTCGCGTGGGCGGGTCCTCCATCGTGAAGGAGTTCGGGCGCAAGGTTTTCCCCGACCACTGGTCCTTCATGTTCGGCGAGGTGGCGCTGTACAGCTTTGTGATCCTGCTGCTGTCCGGCACCTTCCTGGCCCTGTGGTTCGACCCGACCATGACCTCCACGGAGTACACCGGAAGCTACGTGCCCATGCAGGGCGTGGAGATGTCCGGCGCGTACGCCTCCACCCTGGACATCTCCTTCGACATCCGCGGTGGGCTCTTCCTGCGTCAGCTGCACCACTGGTCCGCGCTGCTCTTCGTGATGGCGCTGTCCGTGCACATGCTCCGCGTGTTCTTCACCGGCGCGTTCCGCCGCCCCCGTGAGCTCAACTGGGTCGTGGGCTGCGTGCTCTTCATCCTGGCGATCGTGGCCGGCTTCTCCGGCTACTCCCTCCCGGACGACGTGCTCTCCGGCAACGGCCTGCGCATTGCGGACGCCATCGCGAAGTCCATCCCCGTGGTGGGCACCTACATCTCGATGTTCATGTTCGGCGGCGAGTTCCCGGGTGACGCGATCATCGGTCGCCTGTACATCGTCCACGTGCTGATCATCCCCGCGCTGATCCTCATGATGATCGTGGTCCACCTCTTCATGGTGGTCGTGCACAAGCACACCCAGTTCCCTGGCCCGGGCCGCACCGAGGACAACGTGGTCGGCTTCCCCGTGGGCCCCGTGTACGCAGCCAAGGCCGGTGGGTTCTTCTTCATCGTCTTCGGCATCCTGGCGCTGATGGCCGGCACCACCACGATCAACGCGATCTGGAACTACGGTCCCTACGATCCATCCCCCGTGCAGGCGGGCTCTCAGCCCGACTGGTACATGGGCTTCTCGGACGGCGGCCTGCGGCTCATGCCCGGCTCGTGGCCCTTCTCGTGGGAGGTGAACATCTTCGGGATCGTCCTCCCCCTGGCCATCCTGCTGCCGCTGATCCCCATGGCCGCGATGTTCGGTGCCATGTTCGCCTGGCCCTGGATCGAGCGTTGGGTGACCCGCGACGACCGCGTGCACAACGTTCTGGACCGCCCCCGCAACGCGCCGTTCCGTACGGCCGTGGGCGCCGCTGGCGTGACCTTCTACGCCGTTCAGATGATCGCCGCTTCCGGCGACCTCATCGCGACCCACTTCCACGTGGCCGTGAACGACGTCATCTACTGGTTGCGCGCGCTGTACTTCCTGGGCCCCATCCTGGCGTTCATCATCGTCCGCCGATTCTGCCTGTCGTTGCAGCGCAAGGACCGCGAGATCGTCCTGCACGGCCGCGAGTCCGGACGAATCCAGGCGCTGCCCCACGGTGAATTCGTGGAGGTCCACGAGCCGCTTGACGAGTACCGCCGCTACAAGCTGGTGGACTTCGAGGACCGACAGGTGCAGCCCGCTCGGGCGAACGCCAAGGGCAAGATCACGTCCTCCGAGAAGATGCGCGGCCGACTGAGCCAGTTCTTCTTCGAGGACCGTGTGGCCCCCGTGACCCCGGCGGAGCTGGAAGCCGCGCACGGTCACCACGGTGCGGAGCCTGTCGCCGTGGGCGCCGGGTCGCACTCGGCGCAGATCGAGAAGTAGCCGCGCACGGGTTAGCAGCCGTTCGGCCGTGGGCCCGTGGAGATCTTCGGATCCCCACGGGCCCACTTTTCATCTGCACTCCTTGAGATGGCCCCGCGGAGGCCAGGCGCTGGTCTGGTCAACGAGGATGTCCGCCGGCGAGGCCTCCTGCCGCGGCCAGAAGAACCCGGGGCCGCGGAGCGCGGGGGGCATCATCAGGTGCCATCTTCCCTCGCTCTGACACCGCGTCCGGGGCTGTAAACCACTACGCGCCCCTGCCCGGACACCACCACGCGCCCCGTTCGCGACACAACCGGCCGACCCAGCTCGGACACAACAAGGCCCCCCAGCACCGATGCCATGCCTCGCACACGCGGTACTGTCGTATGAAGGCGCACATGACAGGCATCCTCCATGCATCTTTACTACTGACCCTCGCGTCGTTGAGGAGGACAGCGGGCATTCCCGTTCACCGCAGCTGGCCCTCACGTCGTGACGTTGCACCTGCCGGCCACAGGGCCGGTCCCGCACAACAACGGCCTCTTTCCCTCCGCGCTCCTGGCGATCCACCCCCGCCAGTCGGGCAGAGTTCACGTGCCTCAGGGGTCCACAGACGCACTCAGGGGTCGGCGGAGGGCACACGCGAACACCCGGGACATGGCCTCCCGTAGCAGTTCCACCACCGGTCGTGTGCTGACGCGCCTCCCCCGCTCGGCGCCGCAGGTCGTGGAAGTTCCTGCTCCGCGGTTATTTGGTCGTCTGCACGCCGTCGCACAGAACCACCGGTCGCGGACGGAGCGCAGCGTTTTCAGCGAGCTACAGGGGCAGCGGAAGCCGGTAGAGTGCCAGGCCCACCCCCGCTGAATGCCGGAGGGAACAGATCCGTCACTACTGGTCTGCCGGAATACCTAGTTACCCGTATTCCGGGCCTGCCGGGCCTACCAATTCTGCTAAGTCCGCTAAGCCTGCCGGGCTTGCCGGGCTTGCCGGGCCTGCCGAGCCTGCCGAGCCTGCCGAGGGAGATGGTGCACCGCCCGACGGGCTATCTGGGGCCCGCGGTTGCGGGGCGCACCGACCTTCTACGAACGTGGATTCAGGGAGGCTATCGACGGGACCACCGCCCGCCGTCGCGGGCTGGGGCCCACGGAGCACCGCCGGCCGTAGCAGGACACCCGGTGCAGGCCCGGGGACCCGCTGAGGTTCCACCCGGGCACGCGGCCGCTGTACGGGTCTTCTCTGTGAGGGCCCTGCCATCCGGGGCCCCGTTACAGGCGCAGGGGGCTCACACGGCCTCGTCCCCGGGTGGGGCTTGGAGGATGGCTCGGTGTCGGTGCCGGTACCGGTGCGCCTCGCCCGTACTCGGTGCTGGTCCTGACATCACGGGGCCTGCCCCTGAGATCAGGCTGCAAACATCTCGGATGCGAAAGTTCGGATGCCGCCGCTGGACATCAAAGAGCCCGCACCGTCCGGGGACAGTGCGGGCTCCTTGAGTGAACCTCAGACGCGTGACGTCAGTGGGCGTGATCTCCACGGCTGTGCTCGAACACGAGGCCGAGCAGACCGAGCAGCGCCACGGGAACAGCGAGCCCCACGATCCACCAGCCGATGGCCAGAGCAGTCACGAACAGCGCGCAGCCGAGACCGAGAAGCAGCGGCCACCAGCTCCACGGGGAGAAGGCGCCGTACTCGCCCGACATCTCCACGATCTCGCCGTCCTCGCGGTCCTCCGGGAGGGTGCCCCCGGTGGAGCGCTGGACGAGCCAGAGGTACACCACGAGCATGAAGCTCATGGCCGCGACCGCCAGCAGAGCCGGGAAGCCCGCGAGCTCCTGGAAGTCCGTGAGGTAGCCGTACACGAACCCGACCACGGTGCAGAAGACACCGAGCATCAGGAAGGTCTTGATAGTGGTGCTCATCGCCCGTTCCTTCCGCTGCCGCCGACCAGGGGGGTCTCGGCATCAAACTGCTGGCTCGAGAACGCGGAGAGCTCCGGGTGGTGGAGATCCAGCGCGGGGCGCTCGGAACGGATCCGAGGCAGGGAGGTGAAGTTGTGGCGCGGGGGCGGGCAGGAGGTCGCCCACTCGAGAGAACCGCCGAAGCCCCAGGGATCGTCCACCTCCACCATCTTGGCGTTGCGGTGGGTGGTGTACACGTTCCAGAAGAACGGGATCATGGACACGCCCAGCAGCATGGAGCCAATGGTGGAGAACTGGTTCATCCAGGTGAACCCGTCCTCGGGCAGGTAGTCCGCGTACCGGCGGGGCATGCCGTCCACGCCCAGCCAGTGCTGGATCAGGAAGGTCATGTGGAAGCCCACGAACAGCAGCCAGAAGTGGATCTTGCCGATTCGCTCGTTGAGCATCTTGCCGGTGAACTTGGGCCACCAGAAGTAGAAGCCGGCGAACATGCCGAACACGATGGTTCCGAAGATCACGTAGTGGAAGTGCGCGACCACGAAGTAGGTGTCCGACACGTGGAAGTCCAGCGGCGGGGTGGCCAGGATGATGCCGGTCAGACCACCGAACAGGAACGTGAACAGGAAGCCCAGCACCCACAGGATGGGAGTCTCGAAAGTGAGCGAGCCCTGCCACATGGTGCCGATCCAGTTGAAGAACTTCACCCCGGTGGGGACCGCGATCATCATGGTCATGAAGGAGAAGAAGCCGAGGGCCACAGCACCGGTGACGTACATGTGGTGCGCCCACACGGTCACGGACAGAGCCGCGATGGCGATGGACGCGAAGACCAGGCCCTTGTACCCGAAGATCGGCTTGCGGGAGAACACCGGAATGATCTCCGAGACGATGCCGAAGAACGGCAGGGCGAGCACGTAGACCTCGGGGTGGCCGAAGAACCAGAAGAGGTGCTGCCACAGGATGGCGCCACCGTTCTCCGGGTCGAAGATGTGACCACCCAGGCGACGGTCCATGCCCAGCGCGAACAGCGCGGAGGCCAGCGGCGGGAAGACCATGATGACCAGCATGGAGGTGATCAGCGTGGTCCAGGTGAACACGGACATGCGCCACATGGTCATGCCGGGCGCGCGCATGCACACGATGGTGGTGATGAAGTTGACCGCACCGAGGATGGTGCCGAAGCCCTGCAGACCGAGGCCGAAGACCCAGAGGTCACCACCGACGCCCGGACTGAACGTGGTGCTGTTCAGGGGCGCGTAGGCGAACCAGCCGAAGGAGGCGGCGCCCTGCGGGGAGAGGAAGCCCGACACCGCGATCAGCGAGCCGAACAGGAAGAACCAGAACGACAGCGCGTTCAGTCGCGGGAACGCCACGTCCGGTGCGCCCAGCTGCAGGGGCACGATGACGTTGGCGAAGCCGATGAACAGCGGGGTGCCGAACATCAGCAGCATGATCGTGCCGTGCATGGTGAACAGCTGGTTGTACTGTTCCTTGGTCTCCAGGATCTGCATGCCGGGCTGGAAGAGCTCGGCGCGGATGAGCAGCGCCATGACGCCGCCCGCGCAGAAGAAGATGAACGAGGAGATCAGGTACATGTACCCGATCGTCTTGTGGTCCGTGGAGGTGAGCCAGTTGACGATCACCCGGCCCTTGGAGCGTGGGACAACGCGGGGTGCGGCTGCTGCCGCGTCGTCCCGCGAATATTCGAGCGTAGACATTGCCTATCCCCTAGTTGTTGGAGGTTGCGTTCTGATTGGGATTGCGGTTGTACTCGTCGCCCACGAGGCCGGTGTTGCCCTCGTCGCGCAGCTTCTGCATCTGGGCGTCGTACTCCTCCTGGCTCACGACGGCCACGTTGAAGAGCATCTCCGAGTGGTACTCACCGCACAGCTCCGCGCACTTGCCGGCGAAGGTGCCTTCGCGACCAGTGGTGAAGCTCATGTAGTTGGTGCGGCCCGGGATCATGTCGATCTTCTCCAGGAATGCCGGAACCCAGAACGAGTGGATGACGTCACGGGACGTGATCTCCAGCTCCACCTCGCTGTTGGCGGGGAGGTACAGGGTGGGCAGCGTCTCCTCGACGCCCGGCTCACCGGTGAGGTGTGCCTGGACGCCCTGGTAGTGGACGTCGTCGTCCACGTAGTTGAAGTCCCACGCCCACTGCTTGCCGTAGACCTGGATCTTGGCGTCCGGGTTCTCGAAGCGGTCCGTGATCTCGGTCTGGGCGCGGAAGGAGAAGAAGAACAGCGTCACGATCATGGCGATCGGGACGATGGTGTAGAAGATCTCCAGCGGTGCGTTGTACGCGAGCTGGCGAGGGTAGCCCGTCTCGTTCTTGCGCCGGCGGTAGGCCACCATGCACCAGAGCATGAGGCCCCACACCAGGAGACCGACGGCGAGGGCCGCGACCCACGAGCCGATCCACAGGTCCATGATCAGATCGGCGTTGTCGGTGGTGCCACGTTCGGTGGGCAGGAAGCCCACCTCGACCTGCTCCGAGCACGCGGTGAGCGAGATCGTCGCCAGGACTGCCACTGCCGAGAGCTTCAGCTTCCGACCGCGGCGGCTGCCGGTTCGAGTTTGCGAACTCACAGACGGCCCTTCCTCTTCTGTACGTGGGCTCGGCGTCGGTCCTGCGCGTGGGCACAGAGGACACGTTGCCCGTTAATGGTTCTCCCTGGGAAGCTTACCCCTCACCCCCTCGATGTGCTGACACTGTGTCAGCGCGCCGTGTCGTGCCCGCCCACGGGGCGGTGTCCCGCTCCCCCGGGCCACGCGGCGTCGTCGTGCGCGTGCGGGGGCAGGGGTCCGCTCGCCCGGTGGAGCCGGCGCGGGGGCGTCACGGGGTGCCGTGGCCGAGGTGTGCGGGCATGGAAAAGGGGTGCGCCGGGCCCGTCAGGCCCTGCGCACCCCTTCGCGACGGCGTGGTCCTAGTGGAAGCTGTCCCCGCACGCGCAGGAACCCTGCGCGTTGGGGTTGTCGATCGAGAAGCCCTGCTTGGAGATGGTGTCCTCGAAGTCCACGGTGGAGCCGCTGAGGTACGGGACGCTCATCTTGTCCACGATGACCTCCACGCCGCCGAAGTCGCGGACGTGGTCCCCGTCCAGGACCCGCTCGTCGAAGTACAGCTGGTAGATCAGCCCGGAGCAGCCGCCGGGCTGCACCGCGACGCGCAGGCGCAGATCCGTGCGACCCTCCTGCTCGAGGAGGTCCCGGACCTTCTGGGCGGCGTTGTCGGTGAGCAGGACCTCGTGGGCGGGCAGGTCCTGGGTGGTCTCGTTGTCCGTGGTGACGCTCATGGTGCTCGCTTTCTGTGCGACCCGGGGGCCAGCCCCTGAGTGCGGTTCAACGGTTCTGCGGGTGGAACGCGGTGGTGCGCGGAATCATTCCGCGGCGCCACGCCCCTGTTCGGCGAGGGCGGTGAGGACCAGGGCCTCGGCCGTCACGGCGTGCAGGAAGTCCCCGATGTGCAGGGACTCGTTGGCGCTGTGGGCGCGCGTGTCCGGGTCCTCGATGCCGGTGATCAGGATCTGCGCGTCCGGGTAGGCCTCCGTGAGCGTGGCGGTGAACGGGATCGACCCGCCCATCCCGGCGGTCACGGCCGGACGTCCCCAGGCCTGCTCGAAGGCCCACAGCGCGATCTGCGAGCTCACGGCGGTGTCGTCCGCGCGGAACGACGGCCCGGCCTCCTCGACCTCGAACGTCACGTGCGCACCGAGCGGGGCGTGCTCCAGCACATGCGTGCGCAGCGCCTCGGCGGCCTCCTTGGGGTCCTGCCCGGGGGCCACGCGCAGGCTGAGCTTGGCTCGGGCGCTGGCGGCGATGGTGTTGGAGGCGTGGTCCACGTCCGTGACGTCGATGCCGGTCACGGAGATGGCTGGCTGGGTCCAGATCCGGGAGGAGATGGAGCCGCGCCCGGCCAGCTGCACGCCGTCGAGCACGCCGGCGTCCGCGCGGAAGCGGGCCTCGTCGTAGTCCACGTCCGTGGCGTCCTCGCTCAGCAGCCCGGCCACGGCCACGGCACCGTCGTCGTCGTGCAGCGTGGCGATCAGTCGGGACAGCAGCGTGGGCGCATCCAGGACGGGACCGCCGAACATGCCGGAGTGCACCGCGTGGTCCAGCGCGCTGATCTCCACGATCCCGCCCACCACGCCGCGCAGCGTGGTGGTCAGGGCGGGGACGCCGACCTCCCAGTTGGCGGAGTCCGCGATCACGATGACGTCCGCGGCGAGCTTGTCCTTGTGGGCCGCCAGGAAGGCCTCGAAACCGGGCGAGCCGGCCTCCTCCTCACCCTCGACGAACACGGTGATACCCAGTCCGGGCTCTTCGCCGTGGTGCTCGAAGAACGCCCGGAGCGCTCCGACGTGGGCCATCACTCCGGCCTTGTCGTCGGCCGCGCCGCGACCCCACAGACGTCCGTCCTTCTCCACGGCCTCGAAGGGCTCGGTGTTCCACAGCTCCCGCCTGCCCGGGGGCTGCACGTCGTGGTGGGCGTACAGCAGGATCGTGGGGTGCCCCGGAGCCGCGGCCCGGCGCGCGACGACGGCCGGGTGGCCCGCGTCGTCCGGCGACGGCACGCGCAGCACCTCCACGCTGTCGAACGGCAGACCGCGCAGGAGGGCTGCGACGGCCTCGGCGCTGCGGTCCAGGTCGGCGGCGTCGAACGAGTCCCAGGCGATGCCGGGAATCGCGACGAGTTCACCGAGCTCGCCGAGCAGCGTGGCGCGGGAGCTCTCCACGCTCGCCCGGAGGGCCTCGACGGTGTCGGAACTGGGACGTGTGAAGTCTGTGCTCATGGGGCCAGCCTAACGGCGCCCGCTGCGAGGTGGCAGGTCGCACGCGCGGAGCCCACCCCGGACTCCGTTAGGCTGGTCGGGTGTTTGGACGCAGGAAGACAGAAGAATCCACGGGTTCCACCGCCGTGCGCGCCACGGCCGTGACCGAGCCCGCCGAGACCCCGGACCGCGGCGGGCAGCCCGCCGACGGCCGCAAGGGCCGCCCCACTCCCACCCGAAAGGAGCAGGAGGCCGCCCGTCGCCGCCCCCTGGTCCCCGAGGACCGCAAGGCCGCCAAGGCGGAGTCCAAGCAGGCCGAGCGCCAGCGCCGCGCGCAGGCCCAGGCCGGGATGGCCGCCGGTGACGAGCGCTACCTGGGTCCGAGGGACGCGGGCCCCCAGCGCCGTTTCGCGCGTGACTGGGTGGACTCGCGGTTCAACGTGGGCGAGTACGTGCTGATCTTCCTGCTGCTCGTGTTCCTCATCCTCTTCCTGCCGGTGCAGTCCCTGGCCATGACCCTGATCTGGGTCGTGTACGGGTACGTGGCGCTGAGCATCATCGACGCCGTGATCATGTCCCAGCGCATGCACAAGGCCATGCAGCGCAAGTTCGGCACCGTGCAGCGGGGCACGCGCTGGTACGCGTCCATGCGAGCGTTCACGATCCGCCGGCTGCGCCTTCCCAAGCCGCAGGTGCGGCGGGGCGAACGTCCCGAGTGACGCCCGACCTCGAAGGACAGGGGCCCGGACCACGGTGGTGGTCCGGGCCCCTGTCCTTCGCCGGGGCGGCGACGATCAGCGGGTGGTGCGCCGGGCCGCGCGCCGCAGGCCCTTGTTGATCCGTGCGGCCCAGAACGGCCCCTCGTAGAGGAACGCGGTGTACCCCTGCACGAGGGAGGCACCAGCATCCAGGCGCTCCACGACGTCCTCCGCCGTGGTGACACCGCCCACCGAGACGAGCACCAGACGGTCCCCCACGTGCGACTTCAGCAGCCGGAGCACCTCGAGGGAGCGCCGACGCAGCGGGGCACCCGACAGGCCACCGGCACCGCAGCGCACGACCTCGTCCTGCTCCGTGGTCAGTCCCAGCCCGTCACGGGCGATCGTGGTGTTGGTGGCCACGATGCCGTCCAGCCCGAGGTCCATGGCCAGGTCCGCCACGGCGAGCACGTCCTCGTCCGCCAGGTCCGGGGCGATCTTCACCAGCAGCGGCACCCGCCGGGAGGTGACACGGTCCGCCTCGGCGCGCACGGCACGCAGCAACGGCCGGAGGGAGTCCAGCTCCTGGAGCTGACGCAGCCCGGGGGTGTTGGGCGAGGAGACGTTGACCACCAGGTAGTCCGCGTAGGGGGCCAGGAAGCGCGTGCTGCGCACGTAGTCCTCGGTGGCGTGCTCCAGCTCCACCGCCTTGGTCTTGCCGATGTTCACCCCCACCACGGGACGACGCCGCCCGGTCCGGGCCGCCTCCTGCGCCAGGCTCTGCAGCGCAGCCGCCACGCGGGGGGCCACCGCCTGGGCTCCGTCGTTGTTGAAGCCCATCCGGTTGACCACGGCGCGGTCCCGCACGAGCCGGAACAGGCGGGGGCGCGGGTTGCCGGGCTGAGCGTGCCCCGTGACCGTGCCGACCTCCACGTGGCCGAAGCCCAGGTCGGTGAGGGCGTGGACTCTCGTGGCCCCCTTGTCGAAGCCGGCGGCCAGCCCGAAGGGCGAGGGGAAGGTCAGGCCCATCACGGTCACCTCGTTCCCGGCATCCGGGGCAGTGAACCGCGAGAGCACGCGGCCCAGTCCGCAACGACGGGTCAGCGAGATGCCGGCGAAACCCAGGGTGTGGGCAAGTTCGGGATCCATCCAGGAGAAGGCGGCCTTGAAGAAGGCGGGATACACGCGCATGGGTCCAGTTTCCCACACGGGCTCCGGGCCGAGATCGGTCTGCGTCGGACGGGGAGCCGCGGGAGCCACTGGGTGGCGTGATCGGTGCCCTAGTGCTTCAAGTTTCAGGTGACTGTCACTGGTTGGCGCTCAAGTTTTGATGAAGACTTCCAGCATTGAGCCCGTCAGGATCCCTTCGGATTCACGGCCTGATCCACCGCTCCCCCGTACCGCCGGTCCCGCTCCACGTAGTCCTGGACTGCTCGCCACAGCACCCGCCGGTCCATGTCCGGCCAGAGCACGTCCAGGAACACCAGCTCGGCGTAGGCGGACTGCCAGAGCATGAAGTTGGACAGCCGCTGCTCCCCGGAGGACCGGAGGAACATGTCCACGTCCGGCAGCTGCGGCTCGTCCAGGTACCGTTGCACGGTGTCCTCCGTGATGGACCCCGGCTTGAGCAGACCCTCACGGGCGTCACGGGCCATGGCTGCGGCGGCGTCTGCAATCTCCGCCCGGCCGCCGTAGTTCACGCACATGGTCAGCGTGATGACGTCGTTGCCCTCCGTTTCGCGCTCGGCGGTCTCCAGCCGCTTGATCACCGAGCTCCACAGCCGCGGGCGTCGCCCGGCCCAGCGGACCCTGATCCCCCACTCCTGGAACGTGGGCAGCTGGCGGGACATCACGTCCCCCGTGAAGTTCATGAGGAAGGCCACCTCGGACGGTGAGCGCTTCCAGTTCTCCGTGGAGAAGGCATATGCGGAGACGTTGGGGATGCCCAGCTCGATGGCACCGGCCACCACGTCCATCAGAGCCCGTTCCCCGGCCCGGTGGCCCTCCGTGCGCGGGAGTCCCCGCTGATTGGCCCACCTGCCGTTGCCGTCCATCACGAGCGCCACGTGCTGGGGAAGAAGGGCGGGGTTGATGTCGGGCGCGGTCTCCCCGCTGGAGTGCGGCGGCGGGGGGCTGAAGCTGTTCACTCGGTGGTCCTCTCGGAGCGACGGTCGGTACTCCCCCACCCTAGGACCTGGCACGGCCCACCCCGTGCGGGTCAGCGGTCCGCGGGGGCCTCCGGTGCTGCGTCCCAGGCTCCCGCTCGCTCCACGAGAGCCAGGGCTCGCACGGTGCGCTCCATGTGCCACTGGACGTAGGTGGCCACGAACCCGGCCGCCGCACGCGCCGTCCGGGGATCGGCGGCGTCGATGGTGGGCCAGTGACCGCGCAGCAGACCGTCCAGCAGCTGGAACGTGGCGTCGCTCGGTGCGGCCGAGCCCGGGGGACGGCACTGCGGGCACACGGCCCCGCCGAGTGCGGCGGAAAAGGACCGGTGGGGCCCGGGAGCACCGCAGCGGGCGCAGTCCACGAAACTCGGCGTCCACCCCGCCAGGGAGACGGCCCGCAGCAGGTAGGAGTCGAGGATCCGCCCGGGTTCGTGCAGCCCCCGGGCCACCGCCGAGAGCGCTCCGACGAGCAGCCGGTAGTGCTGAGAGGAGGTGTCGTGGTCGTCGGCGGTGAGTTTCTCTGCCGTCTCCGCCATGGCCGCGGCCGCGGTGTAGCTCTCGTAGTCGGAGGCGATCCGCTCCCCGTAGGACCGCTTGCCGATGGCCTGGGCCACGATGTCCAGGGTCCGCCCGTGGACCAGCTGCACCTCGGCCACGTTGAACGGTTCGAGGCGGGCCCCGAAACGGGACGTGGTGCGGCGCACGCCCTTGGCCACGGCCCGCACCTGCCCGTGCTCGGCGCTCAGCAGGATCACGATGCGGTCCGCCTCACCCAGCTTGTAGGTGCGCAGCACCACGGCGTCGTCGCGGTAGCTGCGCGAGGCGAAGGTTGAACGGGCCACGCGCGCCATTGTGCCACCCCGCGCGGTGCCCTGCGCGCTGGTCCCGGAGCGCGGTCCGCACGGACGACGCCGCCCCTCGGTCTGCGGGACCGCGGCGGTGCGGTCCGTGCCCCGCCGGGGACCGCACGGTGCCGGGCCGGTGGCTGCGCCGCGGTCCGGAGCCACCGGGGTCCGACGATCCCTGCGGTGCACCGTCGGGGCCCGGCCGTGCTGGCCGGGGCCCCGACGGGGGCGGAACCGCAGCCCCCGCGAGCCCGGACGGGGACGTCGGGCTCAGTCCTGCTCAGCGCCCTGGGCGTCCCTCACCGCGCGGTTGACGGCCGAGATCACGGCCTTGAGCGATGCACGGGTGGTGTTGCTGTCCATGCCGGCGCCCCACAGCACCCGGTCCCCCACCGCCAGCTCCACGTAGCTGGCCGCCTGGGCGTTCGAGGAGGCGGACAGGGTGTGCTCGGTGTAGTCGAGCAGGCGCACGTCCACACCCTCCTGGTTGAACAGGTTGATCAGGGCGTCGATGGGACCGGTGCCCTGCGCGGTGCGCTCGCGGTGCTCACCGCCCACGTCCAGACCGATCTCCAGCACGGTGCCGCCCTCGTCCTCCGCGTGGGTGGAGATGGAGGTGATGCGGTAGTGGCCCCACCGGGAGGTGCCGTCCGTGGTGGGCAGGTACTCGTCCGAGAAGATCTTCCACAGCTGCTGCGCCGAGACCTCGGAACCGGACGTCTCCGTGTACTTCTGCACGGCACCCGAGAACTCGATCTGGGCGCGGCGGGGCAGGTCGATCCCGTACTCGCTCTTGAGCAGGTAGGCCACACCACCCTTGCCGGACTGCGAGTTCACGCGGATCACGGCCTCGTAGCTGCGCCCCACGTCCTTGGGGTCGATGGGCAGGTACGGCACCGCCCACTCGAGGTCGTCCACGCCCACGCCCTGCTGCTCGGCGTCGCGCTGCATGGCCTCGAAGCCCTTCTTGATGGCGTCCTGGTGCGAGCCCGAGAACGCCGTGAACACCAGGTCCCCGCCGTACGGGCTGCGCTCGGGGACGGGCAGCTGGTTGCAGTGCTCCACGGTGCGGCGGATCTCCTCGATGTCCGAGAAGTCGATCTGCGGGTCAACTCCCTGGGTCAGCAGGTTCAGACCCAGGGTCACCAGGTCCACGTTGCCGGTGCGCTCGCCGTTGCCGAACAGGCACCCCTCGATCCGGTCCGCCCCGGCCAGGTAGCCCAGCTCCGCGGCGGCCACACCCGTGCCGCGGTCGTTGTGGGGGTGCAGGGACAGGATGATGTCCTCCCGGTGGTACAGGTGACGGCCCATCCACTCGATGGTGTCCGCGTACACGTTGGGGGTGGCCATCTCCACGGTGGCGGGCAGGTTGACGATCATCTGCCGTCCGTCGCCGATCTCGAAGGTCTCGGCCACCTCGTTGCAGATCCGGGCCGCGAACTCCAGCTCGGTGCCGGTGTAGGACTCCGGGGAGTACTCGTAGACGACGTTCGTGCCGCTGAGCTGCTCCTCGTACTTGCGGCACAGGCGGGCCCCGGTCAGGGCGATGTCCACGATCCCGTCCATGTCCTGCTGGAACACCACGCGCCTCTGCAGGGTGGAGGTGGAGTTGTAGAGGTGCACGATCGCGTTCTTGGCGCCGTCGATGGCCTCGTAGGTGCGTTCGATCAGGTGCTCCCGGGACTGGGTCAGCACCTGGATCGAGACGTCGTCCGGGATGTGACCGCCCTCCACCAGAGTGCGCACGAAGTCGAAGTCGGTCTGGGACGCGGACGGGAAGCCCACCTCGATCTCCTTGAAGCCCATGCGCACGAGCAGCTGGAACATCCTCAGTTTGCGGTGGGAGTCCATGGGGTCGATCAGGGCCTGGTTGCCGTCCCGCAGGTCCACGGCGCACCAGCGCGGCGCCGTGGTGGCCACCTTGTCCGGCCACGTGCGGTCGGACATGTCGAACGGGAAGTTCTGCTGGTACGGGGTGTACTTGTGGGCGGGCATGCCGGAGGGGCGCTGCAGGTTCTTCACGGGAGGGGCCTTTCGAGCTGTGACGTGGTGGCCGGCACCGGGCGACTCCGCAGCGGGTGCTCGGCCGTCGATCGTTGTGTCAGGCCCCGCTGCGGCACGTAAGCAGGAGTCGCTGCACGTTGGTCCGCATGTGATCCAACGTACCACCCGGGGTGGGCATCACCACAACGTCAGCCGTCCGCTGTGGCCTGGCACGTGAACTGCTCCGCCGTCTGGCCGTCGAGCCCGTCCGGCAGCTGCTGGTCCCGGGTCATCCGGTCCCCGCTCGTGAAGTCCTGCCCCACGGCCACCTCCACGCCCTCGACCTCGTAGGACGCCACCAGCTGACTGTCGGAGACGTTGAGCAGCCGCGCGACGTCGTCCGCGGCCACCGCCCAGTCCGGGTGGTAGAAGATCTGCGTGGCTGACAGCTGGGCGCCCGAGCGGCCGCTGCGGGTCTGCTCGTAGCCGGCCTTCTTCAGCACGGACACGAGCTGCGCGTCCCGCCCTCCCGCGTCCGAGCGGTTGATCACGGTCACGGGCACCAGGGCCGGGGCCACCGCGGGGGCGCTCGCGGAGGGCGTGGCGCTCGACGGCGCGGCGGCACCGGGTGCCGCCGGTGCGGCGTCGTCCGGTGTGGCGGGCGACGGCGCGGACGGGGAAGAAGAGCCCTGCGTGCCGCCCGTGACCCCGACGTCCTGCTGGAGGGTGGCGAACAGCTTCTGGGCCGGCTGCTCCTCGAGCTGCAGCCGGTTGGGGTCCTCCGGGTGCGGGTGCGTGGGGGCCGTGACGAATGCGATGCTGCCCGGGTCGATGCCGTTGAAGGTGCCCCCGATCTCCACGAGCGCGGGAATGGAGGTGAGCCCCTGGTCCACGTGCAGGTTCTGCGTCATGACCTCGGCGATGTGGTAGAGCTGCGGCAGGTTGGTGAGCGTCCCGTCCGCCTGGATCTTGCGTGTCAGGGACGCCAGGAAGGCCTGCTGGGAGCGGATTCTGGCCTCGTCCCCGCCGTTGCCGAACGCGGCGCGGGAGCGCAGGAACGCGAGGGCCTGCTCCCCCTCCACGGTGGAGATGCCGGCGGGCAGCTTCAGCCCGGACTTGGGGTCGTCCACGGCCTCGTTGACGCACACCTCCACGCCGCCCACGGCGGTGGAGAGCTCGGTGACGGCGTTGAAGTCCGCCAGCATGAAGTGGTCCACGTCCACACCGGTGAGCTTGTTGATGGCCGCGACCGTGCACCCGGGGCCGCCGCGCTCCACCGCGCTGTTGAGCATGTCCGTCCCGGCCGGGTAGACCTTCCCGGACTCGGGGTCGGTGCACTGCGGGATGTCCACCACGAGGTCCCGTGGGAAGGACACCACGGTCACGGCGTCCCGGGCCTCGGTGACGTGCACGAGCATCATCACGTCCGTGCGTCCCTCGGAGTCCTCGGCGCTGCCGTACTCGCTGTTGCCCTTGCCGCTGCGCGTGTCCGAGCCCATCACCAGGATGTCCAGCGGGCCACCCTCCACCGCCCCGGAATCCTCCGAGAGGTCCAGCGGGCTGGACGTCAGGTTGCTCGTGAGCCGTAGCGCCGCCACCCCGCCCAGTCCGATCACGCTGATCAGCGCCAGGACCACGAGGATCACGGCGATCCTGCGGGTCGAGGAGCGGTGCTCCCGGGCCCGGTGGTGGCGTCCCGTCTGACGGAGCTCGAACGGCTCCTCCGCCGGCGCGGCGCTCTGCGCGGGCTGGGAGGCCCACGGCGCCGCCGCACCGGGATCACGGCGGCTGCGGTGACTGGGACTGGGTTCCACCGGTGACTCCTGGGAAGTTGGTCTCGCGGGGTCGCGGCGCCGACGATCGCTCCGGCGCGGTGCGCCCCGCGGGGGACGGCGCGGACCGGGTCAGAACCCCAGCTTGGACAGCTGCCTGGGGTCCCGCTGCCACTCCTTGGCCACCTTGACGTGGAGGTCCAGGTAGATGCGGGTGCCGAGCAGCGCCTCGATCTGCTCACGGGAGCGCGTGCCGATCTCGCGCAGCCGCGCCCCCCGCTTGCCGATCACGATCGCCTTCTGGGACGGACGCTCCACGTAGAGGCTCGCGTGCACGTCCAGCATGGGGTTCTCGGGCGAGCGCCCCTCGCGCTCGGAGACCTCGTCCACCACCACGGCCAGGGAGTGCGGCAGCTCGTCCCGCACGCCCTCCAGGGCGGCCTCGCGGATGAGCTCGCCCATCATGGTGATCTCCGGCTCGTCCGTGAGGTCACCCTCCGGGTACAGCGGCGGGGGAACCGGCATGAGGGACACGAGCAGCTCGCCCAGCTCGTCCACCTGGTAGCCGTGCGCGGCGCTCACGGGGATCACGTGGGCCCAGCCGGCGTCCTCGTCCGACGCCGCATCCCGGCTCGGCGCGGAGGGGGGCCGTCCCGACGACGCGGCGTCGCGGCGTCGTTGGCGGGCCTCACGCTGGGCGCGCTCCGCGGTGACGACCTCGCGGCCCAGCTCGCTCACCGCGAGCAGCTGCTCCATGAGCCGGTCCTGCGGCACGAGGTCGGCCTTGGTCACGATCGCGACGACCGGTGTGCGCCCCACGGCGGCAACCACCTGCTGCGCGATGTAGCGGTCCCCGGGACCCACCTTCTGGTCGGCGGGAACGCAGAAGCCGATCACGTCCACCTCGCCGAGGGTCTCCGCGACCACGTCGTTGAGCCGCTGACCCAGCAGGGTGCGGGGCCGGTGCAGGCCGGGGGTGTCCACGAGGACCAGCTGTCCGTCCTGGCGGTGGACGATGCCGCGGATCGTGTGCCGGGTGGTCTGCGGGCGGTTGGAGGTGATGGCCACCTTCCGTCCCACCAGGGCGTTGGTGAGCGTGGACTTGCCCACGTTCGGGCGGCCCACGAACACCGCGAATCCGGCGCGGAAGTCCTGCTCGGCGGGGGTGCTGTCCTGGCTCATGCGACGTCCTCGGAAGATCGGTGCGTGGTGCGGTGCGGCGGGTGGGGGGGCATGACATCGTCTCCACGGGCGCGTCGCGGCCGAGGAACTCCTCGAGCAGTGCGCGCTGCGCGCGGAACATGCGCTCGCGCTCGTCCTCCTCCGCGTGGTCGTGGCCGAGCAGGTGCAGCAGGGAGTGGGCGGTGAGCAGGCACAACTCGTCCTCGGTGCTGTGCCCCGCGGCCTCCGCCTGGCGCTGCGCCACCGGAGGGCACAGCACGACGTCCCCGAGCACTCCCAGGGAGGGCTCCTCCGGGGTGCCCTCCCGCAGCTCGTCCATGGGGAAGGACATCACGTCCGTGGCGCCAGGCAGCTCCAGCCACTGCTCGTGCAGCTGGGCCATCTGCTCCTCGTCCACCACGGCGATCGAGACCTCGGTGTCCGGGTGCAGGTGCCAGCGCCGGAAGGCGAGCTCCACGAGCGCGCTCAACTGGGCCGTGTCCACCGCGCGCCAGCACGGCGCCAGGACGGCCTGGTCCTCGGGGGTCTCCCACGGCAGGTCGAACGCGACGCTCACCGCGCGGACCCCTGTCCCGGACCGGCCTCCGCAGTCCCGTGGGCGGGGCGGGCGGCACGCCGGTCCTCCTTGCGCCGCGCGCGCTCCACGCGGTGCCTGTTGGTCGTGTCGAACTGGTCGTACGCGGCCACGATCTCCCCCACGAGCTCGTGGCGCACCACGTCCGCGGAGGTCAGCTCGCAGAACGCGATGTCGTCAATCCCGCCCAGCACGTGCTGGACCTGGCGCAGCCCGGACTTGGTGGCGCCGGGGAGGTCCACCTGGGTGACGTCACCGGTCACCACGATCCGGGAGCCGAAACCCAGTCGGGTGAGGAACATCTTCATCTGCTCGGGCGTGGTGTTCTGGGCCTCGTCCAGGATCACGAAGGCGTCGTTGAGCGTGCGCCCTCGCATGTAGGCGAGCGGTGCCACCTCGATGCTGCCGGCCTCCATGAGCCGCGGAATGGACTCGGGGTCCATCATGTCGTGCAGCGCGTCGTAGAGCGGGCGCAGGTAAGGGTCGATCTTGTCGTTGAGCGATCCGGGCAGGAACCCCAGCCGCCCCCCCGCCTCGACCGCTGGCCGCGTGAGGATGATCCGGTTGACCTCCTTGGCCTGCAGCGCGCGCACGGCCTTGGCCATGGCCAGGTAGGTCTTGCCGGTGCCCGCGGGGCCGATGCCGAACACCACGGTGTGCTCGTCGATCGCGTCCACGTAGGTCTTCTGGTTCACCGTCTTGGGGCGGATGGTGCGCCCGCGCGTGGACAGGATGCTCGTGGACAGCGCGCTCGAGGGCCGCAGGTCCTGCGCGTCACGCATCATGCGGGCCACGCGCATCACGGTGCGCTCGGTGATCTCCGTGCCGCGCAGTGCCATGGCCAGCAGCTCCTCGAGCAGCGACGCCGCCAGGCGGGTGTCCGTCACGGGCCCCTCGAGCACCACGTCCAGGTCCCGCACGGTCATCCGCACGGCCGGGAACTGCTGCTCCAGCAGGCGCAGAGTGGTGTCCGCCTGGCCCAGGCAGCGGACGGCGGTGTCCCGGTCCGGCATGTGGACGCTCACACGGGTGGTCTCACGGCTGGGACGGGATGCGGTGGTCAGGGTGTTGTTGCCCTCGAGTGCTTCGGTCATCGCCCCCAGCCTATCCGCTCACAGCCCGGCCGGGGCCGCGGGTTGCAATCCGGTAACGGTCCCGTGCGCACGCGCGCAACGGTGGCACCGCACGTTTCTCCCCCGGTAGGTTGTGTCGTCGGCGGGACGCCCGCCACCACGACCACCGCCGGGCCGGGGACGGCAGCCACCGTCTCCTCGGTCCACAACGCCACCCGCGGCGTCGTACCGCCCGTCACGACCACTGCGACAGGCACCCAGGCGACGGAGAGGAACCCATGACGACCCGCATCCTGCACCGCGTCACCGCGCTCGCGGTGGCGGGCGTGCTCGCCGTCGGCGTCTCCTCGTGCGGCAATGCGGCAGACCGCCCGGACAACAAGTCCGCGGCCGCGCCGGGCATCGGCGCCGCGCCCGGCAGCACCAACGACTCCGTGGACGGTGTGGCCACGGAGCAGGCCCCCGTGTACTGGGTGGGCACCGGCGAGGAGTCGGACTACCTCCTCCGGGAGTTCCGCACCCCCGTGACGAGCGACATCGCAGATCCCGTGGCACGCGCGGCCCTCACCGTCACCGCGGCCGCGCCCTCCGACCCCGACTACCGCACACTGTGGTCCGCGGTCGACACCGTGGGAACCAGCGTCACCCCGGACGGCACCGTCACGGTGGACCTGCCGGCTGCGGCGTTCACCGCGCAGCTCTCCGAGCAGGACGCCCGGATGGCGCTGCAGCAGATGGTCTACACCGTCTCCGCCGCCGCGGTCACCGCGGGCCTGCTGGACTCCTCCACCGCCAAGGAGGTCCGCATCCTCGTGGACGGGCGCACGGGGTACCGAGCCTTCGGCGCGGTGACCCTGGACGACCCGCTCACGCGGGACCCCGCGCTCGCGGCGCCCATCTGGCTCATCGACCCCCAGACGGGCACGGATCCCGGCAGCCCGCTCACGATCTTCGCCCGCATCCTGCCCTCCGTGCACAACGTCCGGTGGGAGATCACCTCGGGCGAGCGGCGCGTCAAGGGCGACACCGTGGACGGACCCACGCCCGGCACCGATCCCACCACAGGAACGGAGCTGCGCACCGTCGTGGACCTGGAACCGGGGACCTACACCATCCGGGTGAGCGGCACGGACGAGCAGGGCCACACGATCGCGGACGACCACGAGATCACGGTGTCCCCCGCGGACTGAGCACGGTCCGGAACCGTCCTCCTCAGTCCCACAGCCCCAGCACCGCGCTCAGCGCCGCGAGTGCCGCTGGACCGGCCGTGGAGGAGCGCATCACCGTGGCGCCCAGGCGCACGGGCCGGGCGCCGGCCGCGCACAGTGCTTCGAGCTCCCGCTCGCTGATCCCGCCCTCGGGACCCACGACCACCGCCACGTGCTCCTGCTCGCCCCAGGCGGCCACCTCGCGGGACGACCACGGGACGTTCGCGCTCTCGTGGAGCACGAGCCACAGCGTGCCCGGCTCGGAACGGATCAGCTCTGCCAGCCCGGCCGTGTCCACCCACGGTGCCAGTTCCGGCCACGTGGCCCTGCGGGACTGCTTGGCCGCGGTGGCCAGCAGCGACTCCCACTTGCCCATGGTCTTGGCGGCCCGCTCGGCCCGCAGGCGTACGATGCTGCGCTCTGCCTGCCAGGGCACCACCCGGGAGACCCCGAGCTCGGTCGCCGACTCGACGGCCTGAAGGTCCCGGTCCCCCTTGGCCAGTGCCTGCACCAGGCTCAGCAGAGGCCGCGGCTGCGGTTCACGCGCGACTGACTTCACGGCCACGGTCATCCGGTCCTTCTCACCGTCCCTGAAGGTGCACGTGGCGCGGGTGCCGTGGCCGTCCACGAGGTCGAGGAGCTCGCCGGCGCGAAGCCGGCGCACGGTCACCGCGTGGCGCGCCTCGGGCCCGTGCACGTCGAGGAGCTCCCCCGGACGGGCCCGGGAGAGCCCCTCACCGGGGTGGTGGAAGACGGGGTTGGTCACTGGTCGTTGAACCGCCCGCGCAGCCGGGAGAAGAATCCGCCCGAGCCGGTGGCGTTGACCGTGGTGCCGTCGTGGGCCTCCTCGTCCCGCAGCTGCGCCAGCCGCTGCACGAGCTCACGCTGCTCGCCCGTGAGGTTGCGGGGGGTCTCCACCTCGAAGTGGACTTGCAGGTTTCCGCGTCCCTTGCCGCGCAGGTGCGTCACGCCGAGCCCGTCGAGGGTCACGGTGGCACCTGACTGGGTTCCGGGCTCCACGGCCACGCTGCGGGTGCCGTCGAAGGTCTCCAGGGTCACGGTGGTGCCCAGGGCGGCCGCGGTCATGGGGATGCGCAGCCGGACGTGGAGGTCGTCCCCCTCGCGGTGGAACGTGGGGTCCGGGTCCACCTTGAGCTCCACGAAGAGGTCGCCGTTGGGCCCACCGGCGGTGCCGGCCTCGCCCTGGCCGCCCAGGCGGATGCGGTTGCCGGACTGGATGCCGGCGGGGATCTTCACAGTGAGCGGGCGACGGTCACGCACCCGGCCCTCGCCGTAGCACTCGTGGCACGGGCTCTCGATCACGGTGCCGAAGCCGTTGCACTGCGAGCACGGGCCCTGAGTGGTGACCATGCCCAGGATGGACTGGCGCTGGTACTGCATGTGCCCCGAGCCGCGGCACATGCTGCACGTGGTGGGGCTGGTGCCGGGCTGGCAGCAGGAGCCCTCGCACGCGGGGCACACCACGGCGGTGTCCACGGTGATGTCCTTCTCCACCCCGAACACGGCGTCCTTGAGGGAGATGCGTACGTTGATCAGTGCGTCCTGGCCCTGCCGGGTGCGGGACTGCGGGCCGCGCTGGCCGCCCGCCCCCGCACCCTGGAAGAACGTCTCGAAGATGTCGGAGAAGCCGAACCCGGAGCCCGGGAAGCCACCGCCGAAGCCGGTGTCCGTGCCGTTCTCGTTGCCCGTGGCGTCGTAGACCCGGCGCTTGTCGGGGTCCGAGAGGACGTCGTTGGCGTGCGAGACGCGCTTGAACTCCTCCGCGGCCTCCGGTGACGGGTTGACGTCCGGGTGCAGCTTGCGCGCCTTCTTGCGGTAGGCGCGCTTGATCTCTTCGGCGCTGGCGTCACGGCTCACGCCGAGGGTTTCGTAGTGGTCGCTCACGATGTCGTCGCTTCTGCTTTCGTCGGGTCTGTGGTCGGTCGGGGCGGCGCCGGCGCGGCGCTCAGTCCCCCAGGTTCCTGGAGAGGTATCGGGCCACCGCGCGCACGGAGGCCATGGTGGTCGGGTAGTCCATGCGGGTGGGTCCCACCACGCCCACCTTGGAGGCGGCGCGCGGTCCGTAGCCGGTGGCCACCACGGAGGCTTCTGCCAGCGGGTCGTCGCACTCCTCGGAGCCGATCCGCACGGCCACCCCGCGCTCGTCCTGCTGCATCTCGGACAACAACCGCAGCATGGTCACTTGTTCCTCCAGTGCCTCCAGCACCGGGGAGATGCTCTGCGGGAAGTCGCCGCTGAACCTCGCGAGGTTGGCCGTGCCGGCCATCACCAGGCGGTGCTCGTCCGTGGCCGAGGCGAGCAGGGAGAGGGTCTCCCCGACGGCGTCCCCGGCCTCGCGCAGCTCCGCGGGCAGCGTTTCCCCCAGTCCGGCGACGGCGCTCGGCACGGCATCCAGCGCCTGTCCCAGTACCCGGGCGAGCACGCGGGCACGCAGCTCCAGCAGCTGGGGCTCGTCCAGCGCGGTGCGCAGCTCCACGGCCCGCTGCGCCACGCGGCCCGAGGTGGGGATGAGGATGACCAGCACTGCCGCGCCCACGTCCACGAGCTCGACGTGGCGCACGGTGGTGCCCGTGCGCACGGGGTACTGGATCACCGCCGCCTGGTGGGTCAGCTGCGCGAGCAGGCGCACCGTGCGCTCCATGACGTCGTCGATGTCCTGCGCGTCCTCCAGGAACACCTGGATGGCGCGGCGCTGGGCCGGGCTCAGCGGCTGGACCGCGGCGATCTGGTCCACGAACACGCGGTAGCCCTGGTCGGTGGGGATCCGCCCGGAGCTGGTGTGCGGTGCCACGATGAGTCCGGCGTCCTCGAGGGCCGCCATGTCGTTGCGCACCGTTGCCGAGGACACGGGAAGCCGGTGGCGCTCCACGAGCGCCTTGGAGCCCACGGGTTCGCGGGAGTGGACGTAGTCCTCCACGATGGCCCGCAGGATCTGCACCCTGCGCGGATGGTCCATGGTCCTCACCTCCCGTGGCGTGTCGAGCAACGGGCCGTGCGCCCGTCGTGGCCGAGCACCAATTTTGGCACTCATCGAGTCACAGTGCTAATCCCCCAGTGTAGGGCGCGGGCGTCCCGGGGCCGCTTTGGTACGCTCGCGGCTGATCTGCCCGCCGCACCGAGGAGGAACCCGTGAACGCACCCGGCTGGGGCTGGGGTCCCCAGGACCTGGACAGCCCCGAGGTCTCCCGCACCCGGCCGAGTGCGCGCGAGGTCGCCGTGGCGCGTGACATGGTGCTGGAGGACGTCGAGACCGGGTGGGTGGGCGCCGTCGTCAGCGTGGAGGTGATCGGCGGGATGCGCGTGGTGGGGCTCGAGGACCGGCACGGCCGGGTCAAGACCTTTCCGCTGGGGCCGGGCTTCCTGCTCGACGGCGAACCGGTGCGGCTCACACCCCCGGCACCGCGGACCGCCCCCGCCGGCAAGCGCATCACGCGCTCCGGCTCCGTGGCGGTGGAGGGCCTCAGGGCGTCCGTGGCCAAGGAGTCCCGCGTGTGGGTCGAGGGCTACCACGACGCCGAGCTCGTGGCCAAGGTCTGGGGGCACGACCTCGCGGTGGAGGGCATCGTGGTGGAGCCCCTGCACGGCATCGACGACCTGTCCGCCGCCATCCGCGACTTCCGCCCGGGCCCGCAACGACGTCTCGGGATCCTGGTGGACCACCTGGTGGCCGGATCCAAGGAGTCCCGCATCGCCGAGCAGGCCCTGCGGGTGCCGGGTGCCGCGGACAACGTGCTGATCCTGGGGCACCCCTACGTGGACATCTGGCAGGCCGTGAAGCCTTCGGCACTGGGCATCCCCGCGTGGCCCGTGATCCCGCGCGGCGTGGACTGGAAGACCGGCATGGCCAAGGCACTCGGACTGCCCCACCGCACCCCGCAGGACGTGGGACGGGCCTGGCAGCAGATCCTCACCCGGGTGAACACCTACGCAGATCTTGAGCCTGCGCTGCTGGGCCGCGTGGAGGAGCTCATCGACTTCCTCACCGCGGACGAGGCGGCCACCCGGTGAGCCGTCCCCGGGTTCGGGCGGCTGCAGGGGGCCTGCGGTGTGACGCACACCGTGGCAGGCTCTCAGACGACCCCGGTATCATCGGGGGAACCAGACCCCCGCTCTCCCGTCTGGTCCGGCTACCGCCCCTGAAAGGGACACCCACTCGTGACTGACGTTGCCTCCACGCCCTCTGCCTCCGCCCAGGACTCCGCCGCGCCGTTCGAGTCCGTGCACCCGGTGGCCCAGCCCCTGGACGTCAACCAGGACCGCCAGTGGGCCACCCTGGCCCACCTCGGCGGCGTGGTGGGTGTGATCCCCAGCTACGTGATCCACCGCGTGTTCAAGGACCGCGGGCCGTTCACCGCGCAGGAGTCCCGCGAGGCGGCCAACTACACCATGCTCCCCAGCATCATCGTGCTTGGCGGCATCCTGCTGTCCCTGATCCCCGTGGTCGGCGGCGTGTTCTCCGTGGTCGCGGCCGTCACCTGGGTGCTCCTGGCGGTGACGTCGGTGCGCGCCGGCATCAAGGTCAACCGTGGTGAGCCCCACCAGTACCGCGCCAACACGCACCTCTACGACCGCTTCACCGGCCACCGCGGCTGACTCGGGGCCCGTTCCGGCTGCGGTGGGCACGACGAGTGCCCGGCGCCGCGTGGCAACTCTGCCGCCCACGTCACCAGTCGAGCAGCCGCCGCGTCACGGCGTCGGCCATGAGACGGCCCGCATCGGTGAGCACCGCCGTGCCCGCCAGTGCGGCGGGGCCGTCCAGCCAGCCGTCCGCGATGAGCCCCGCCACGGCGCGGCGTCCCTCTGACCGCAGCGAGGCCACGGGGATGCCCTCGCTGATCCGGATGCCGAGCATCACGTGCTCCACGTACTGGGTCTGCCCATCCAGCGTTTCGCGCCCCGCCGCGGGTGACACCCCCGCGCGCACCTTGTTCGTGTAGGGCAGCGGGTGCTTGAGGTTCCACCAGCGCACCCCGTCCACGTGGGAGTGGGCCCCGGGGCCGATGCCCCACCAGTCCTGGTTGCGCCAGTAGGCGATGTTGTGCGCGCTGCGGTTCTGCTCCGCCGTGCGACCGTGCGCGTCCCGCGACCAGTTGGACACCTCGTACCAGGCGAAGCCCGCGTCCCGCAGCATCCGGTCCGCGAGCGTGTACTTGTCCGCCTGGTCGTCCGGGTCCGGCTCGGGCACCTCCCCGCGGCGGATCTGGGCGGCCAGCTTGGTGCCGTCCTCGATGATGAGCGAGTACGCCGAGACGTGGTCCGGTTCCATGGCCAGGGCCGCCTCCACGGAGACCTCCCAGTCCCGCAGGCTCTCCCCCGGCGTGCCGTGGATCAGGTCCACGCTGGTGCCCAGCCCGCGCTCCTTGGCCCAGCCCACGGCGCGCGGCACGTTCGCGGGGGTGTGCGTGCGTTCCAGCACCGCCAGCACGTGCGGGACCGCGGACTGCATCCCGAAGGACACGCGGGTCACCCCGGCCGCGGCGAGGACGTCGAAGGTCTCCTGCGTGACGGAGTCCGGATTCGCCTCGACCGTGACCTCCGCGCCCGGCGCCAGCCCGAAGCTCTCCCGCGCCTGGTGCAGCATGGCGCCAAGTTCTCGCGCGGGCAGCAGCGTGGGGGTGCCGCCACCGAAGAACACGCTGTGCAGGGCCCGGGGCGGTGACCCGGCGGCGTCGAGCACCGAGCGTGCGAAGCGGACCTCCGCGGCGGCGTCGGCGTGGTAGTCCGCGCGGGAGACGCCGTCCCCGAGCTGCTCCATGGTGTACGTGTTGAAGTCGCAGTACCCGCAGCGCACAGCGCAGAACGGGACGTGCACGTACAGGCTCAGGGTGCGCTCCGAGGCGCGGGCCACCGAGCCGGCGGGCAGCGCACCGTCCTCCGGAGCCGGATCACCCTCCGGTTGTGCGGGCACTACTTCTTCTTGTCCTTGCCATTGTCCTCGTCCGAGGACAGCGCGGCCACGAAGGCCTCCTGGGGGACCTCCACGCGGCCCACCATCTTCATGCGCTTCTTGCCCTCCTTCTGCTTCTCGAGCAGCTTGCGCTTGCGGGAGATATCGCCGCCGTAGCACTTGGAGAGCACGTCCTTGCGGATCGCGCGGATGTTCTCACGCGCGATGATGCGCGAGCCGATCGCCGCCTGGATGGGGACCTCGTACTGCTGGCGCGGGATGAGCTTCTGCAGCTTGCCCGTCATCAGCACGCCGTAGGAGTAGGCCTTGTCCTTGTGGGTGATCGCGCTGAACGCGTCCACCTGCTCGCCCTGCAGCAGGATGTCCACCTTGACCAGGTCTGCGGCCTGCTCGCCGTCCGCCTTCCAGTCCAGGGACGCGTAGCCCCGGGTCTTGGACTTGAGCTGGTCGAAGAAGTCGAACACGATCTCCGCGAGCGGCAGCCGGTAGCGCAGCTCCACGCGGTCCTCCGAGAGGTAGTCCATGCCCTTCATCTCGCCGCGCTTGGACTGGGAGAGCTCCATGACCGCGCCGATGAACTCGGAGGGCACCAGGATGGTGGCCGAGACCATGGGCTCGCGGATCTCCAGGATCCGACCCTCGGGGAACTCGGAGGGGTTGGTGACCTCCACCTCGGAGTGGTCCTCGAGCGTCACGTTGTAGGACACCGAGGGCGCGGTGGAGATCAGGTCCAGGTTGAACTCGCGCTCCAGGCGGTCCCGGGTGATCTCCAGGTGCAGCAGACCCAGGAAGCCGCAGCGGAAGCCGAAGCCCAGTGCCGCGGAGGTCTCGGGGTCGTAGACCAGGGCGGCGTCGTTGAGCTGCAGCTTCTCCAGGGCGTCGCGCAGCACAGGGTAGTCGGAGCCCTCCACGGGGAACAGGCCCGAGAACACCATGGGCTTGGGGTCCTCGTACCCTCCCAGGGACTCCTGCGCGGGCTTCTGCTGGTTGGTCACGGTGTCGCCCACGCGGGACTGGCGGACGTCCTTCACACCCGTGATGAGGTAGCCCACCTCCCCCACGCTCAGCCCCTTGGACGGGATGGGCTCCGGGGAGATCACGCCGATCTCGAGCATCTCGTGGGTGGCACCCGTGGACATCATCTGGATCCGCTCGCGCGGCACCAGGGTGCCGTCCACCACGCGCACGTAGGTGACCACGCCGCGGTAGGTGTCGTACACGGAGTCGAAGATCATGGCGCGCGACGGCGCGTCCTTCACGCCCTGGGGCGGGGGCACGTCCCGCACGATGCGGTCCAGCAACTCCTCCACGCCCTCGCCGGTCTTGCCGGAGACCCTCAGGACCTCCTCCGGCTCCACGCCGATCAGGTTGGCGAGCTCCGCCGCGTACTTCTCAGGCTGGGCGGCCGGCAGATCGATCTTGTTGAGCACCGGGATGATCGTGAGGTCGTTCTCGATGGCCAGGTACAGGTTGGCGAGCGTCTGCGCCTCGATGCCCTGGGCGGCGTCCACCAGC
Source organism: Kocuria rhizophila (assembly GCF_003667225.1). Taxonomy (GTDB): domain Bacteria; phylum Actinomycetota; class Actinomycetes; order Actinomycetales; family Micrococcaceae; genus Kocuria; species Kocuria rhizophila. The sequence goes on along the minus strand of NZ_RCOM01000003.1, from coordinate 9,225 downwards.
AGGATGGTGGCCTCGCACGCGGCCAGGGAGCGGGAGACCTCGTACGTGAAGTCCACGTGCCCGGGCGTGTCGATCATGTTCAGCGCGTAGTCCGTGCCGTCCACGTTCCACGGCATGCGCACCGCCTGGGACTTGATGGTGATCCCGCGCTCGCGCTCGATGTCCATGCGGTCCAGGTACTGGGCCTTCATCTGCCGGGGTGTCACCACGCCCGTGGCCTGCAGCATCCGGTCCGCCAGCGTGGACTTGCCGTGGTCGATGTGGGCGATGATGCAGAAGTTCCTGATCACCGAGGGGTCGGTCGAGGCAGGTGCCGGTGGATTGACGGCCAACGGTGACACGGGCGGTCCTTTCGTTCTCAGGATGACTCCCCAGTTTCCCATGATCCCGGGCCGGGGGCGAACCGGTCCCCCTACGATGTCCCCATGGCCGACATCACTCGACTCCTGAACCAGGGGCTGCGCCTCGTCCGCATGTACCAGCGCTACGCGGGTTCCCGCGGTCCCGCCTCCCGTTCGTCACGCTCCGGGAGCACGACGCCGCCGCCCACCGTGGCCCACGAGAACGGCACCTCGAGCACCCGGCCGGGCACGGCGACGTCGCCCTCCGGCACCCGCGCCCCCGGCACCTCTTCGCCGTACCCCGGGGACTGGACGGGGCCCGTGAACCCGCGGTGGGCCGCGAAGCCGGACGGGCGGCCCGATCCCGGGGAGGTCGTGTGGACCTGGGTGCCCTACCAGGAGGACCACTCGCGCGGGAAGGACCGGCCCGTGCTGATCGTGGACCGCGCCGGCGAGCACCTGCTGTGCGTCATGCTGACCTCCAAGGACCACGACACCGCCCGCCACGACGACCCCTCGTACGTGGACGTGGGAGTGGGCGGCTGGGACCGTTCCGGGCGTCCCTCGGAGGCGCGGATCGACCGGATCATCCCGGTGCGGCCGGAGGACGTGCGGCGTGAGGGTGCGGTGCTGGACCGGTCGCGGTTCGACGCCGTGGCGGCGGAGCTGACGCGGCGGCGCTGAACCCGCCAGCGTCCTCGCAGCACCGAGACAGCACCCGGTGCCCGCCCTCGGACCGGCGCGCCATCAACCACGACCCAGAACGCCACGGCCTCACGTCACCTCAGCACGGACCGGGCGGCGCTCCCCGGTACCGACGTGCCGCGCCGGGCATCCGTGGCGGCAGTCTGCTAAAGTAGACCGCTGTGTGTCCGCGCTGGTCGTCGGGCACAGCGGATGGTTGCCACCGAGCATCCCCACTCTCACAACTCAGTCGATGACCATCCGTGAGCCCTCACTGACCTACTTCCGCAATCGTTCTAGGAGTTACACGTGGCCAACATCAAGTCGCAGAAGAAGCGCATCCTCACCAACGAGAAGGCTCGCCTGCGCAACAACTCGTACAAGTCCGAGCTCAAGACGCTCATCCGCAAGGTGGATGCCGCTGTGGAGTCCGGCAACAAGGACGCCGCTGCGGAGACCCTGCGCACCGCGTCCCGCAAGCTCGACAAGGCCGTGTCCAAGGGCGTTCTGCACAAGAACACCGCGGCCAACAAGAAGTCCGGTCTGGCCAAGAAGGTCGCCAAGATCGGAATCGGCTGACACCGTCTCACTGACGGAGCACACGGGCCCGGCACTCCTCGCGAGTGCCGGGCCCGTTGTCGTGTGCGGTGTGCTGCCGCTCGCTCAGCGGTGGCCGGACGTGGCGATCACCGTGATGGCGCGCTCCACCGCGAAGTACGGGGACCGGGACGCCCCCTTGACCTGGGCATCCGCCTCGGCGATGGCCTGCAGCGCCCGGGTGACGTCCTGGGCGGTGAACCGGCGCGCCTCGTTCTGGGCGCGCTCCACCTGCCACGGCGCGGCGCCGACGTCCCGGGCGATCTGCCCCGCTCCCCCGCGGGAACCGGCCGTGAGCGCGATCAGCCGCATCTTCGAGCCCAGCGTGGCCACCATGGGAACGGGGTCCACCCCCACGTCCACTGCCTGGCGCCACAGTTTCAGGGCCTGCTCGGCGTTGCCCGCCACGGCGGCGTCTGCCACGCGGAACGCGGTGACCTCCACGCGGCCGCCGTAGTACTTCTCCACAAGTTCGAGATCCACGGTCACGGGACCGTCCGCGATCAGCTGGGAGCACGCGGCGGCCATTTCGGCGGTGGAGGTGCCGACGGCAGCGGCGAGAGCGCGGGCGGCGTCGGGCTCGATGCGCTTGTTCTGCGCGCGGAACTCCGCGAGGACGAACGAGGACTTGTCCCGGTCGGTCTTGGGCGGGGTGCAGTCCAGGACGAGAGCCTTCTCCTTGAGGGCGTCCAGCAGCTTCTTGCCGCGGGTGCCCCCGGAGTGCTGCCACAGCACGGTGACGTCCGGGTCCGGGTTGGCCACGTAGGCCAGGGCGTCCGCCAGCAGGTGCTCGTTCATGCCCGCAAGTTCTTGGACGCACACGAGCTTGGGGTCGTCGAAGAGGGACGGGCTGGTGACCACGGCGAGCTGGCCCGGCTCGTAGTCCCCGGCCGCGATGTCCGTGACCTCGCACGCACCCCGGTCCACGCGGATGGTGTCCCGGAGCGTCTCCTTGATGCGCTGCAGGATGTACTCGTCCGAGCCGGAGGCCAGCACAAGGGGTTGAGGTGTGGCCTCACGCCACGAGGTCTGCGGGGCCGAGGGCGCCTGGCGGCGGGAAGACGTGCGTGCCGGGGTCATGGTGCTCCTCGATCGTGGCCGACTGCTCGGGTGACGTCGCCGCCCGGGGCCGGGTACGTGCGCGCCGTTGCACCGGCATGTGCGGGGTCGGGACGCCGACGCTGCCTCCCCATGCTAACCGTGGGCGCAGACACCCCGGAGAGCCTGTGCAGGGCGGGCGACGCCGGGACACCGCGGGACGGTGCGGACGGGGCCCGGCAGCGCGCCGTCGTCCTTCGAACGTCGCATCCCCCGGACTCCTCGCTCAACTCCGCATCCCGGATCCGGTCGTGTCCCTCGAGCGCCCTGGCTCTCGTGCTCGGCGGCCACCGCCGAATCACGCTCAAGTCGCTGTCCGGCGAGCGCCCGGGCTCAGCGGGTGCGGGGCGGGCGGCGGTAGGCGCGTTCGTACTGGCCCGGGACCGGGAACTCCTGCACGCCCAGGGCACGGGCGGCGGTGAGCGCCACGTGGGGGTCACGCAGCGCTTCGCGGCCCATGAGCACCACGTCCGCGAGTCCGGTGGCGACGATCTGCTCGGCCTGCCAGGCGGTGTCGATCATGCCGACCGCGGCCACGGGCACCCCGGCGGTGGTCTTGATCTCGGTGGCGAGGGGCACCTGGTAGCCGGGTCCCACGGGGATCTCGGCGGGCACGTTGGCGGCGGAGGAGACGTCGATGAGGTCTGCACCGTGCTCGGCGAGCCACCCGGAGACGCGGGAGGTGTCGGCGACGGTGAGCCCGCCCTCGGTCCAGTCGGTGGCGGAGAGGCGCACGAGCAGGGGCATGTCCTTGGGGATCACGTCGCGGACGGCGTCGGTGACGCGCAGCAGCAGCCGGGCGCGGTTCTCCAGGGTGCCGCCGTATTCGTCCGTGCGCTCGTTGCTCAGCGGGGAGAGGAACTCGTGGAGGAGGTACCCGTGGGCGCCGTGGAGCTCCACGAAGTCCATGCCGGCCTCCACGGCACGGCGGGCCGAGGCGGCGAACGCGGCCACGACGTCGTCGATGCCCTGCTCGTCCAGTGCGACGGGCTCGGCGAGGCCAGGGAAGGCGACAGCGGAGGGGCCCACGGTCTGCCAGCCCCCGTCCTGCGGCGCGATGGACCGGCCGGGGTTCTCGGAGCCCCAGGCGGCCTCCGTGCTGGCCTTGCGTCCCGCGTGGGCGAGCTGCACGCCAATGGCCGCGCCCTGCTGGTGGGCGAAGTCCACGATCCGCACGAGGGCGTCCCGCTGCTCGTCGTTCCACAGTCCCAGGTCCCGGTGGCTGATGCGGCCCTCGGGCACGACGGCGCTCGCCTCCACCATCACGGCCCCCGCCCCACCGGCGGTGAGCGATCCGTAGTGCACGAGGTGCCAGTCGGTGGGCACGCCGTCCTCCCCGAACGCGGAGTACTGGCACATGGGCGGGATCCACAGCCGGTTGCGGACCGTGAGGCCGCGGAGGGTGATGGGTTCGAACAGGGTGGAGCGCATGGGAGTCCTTCCGTCGAGGGGCGCCACGCACGTGCCGCACCGGAGCGGTGTCCTGACGACGTACGGCCCCGGGGTGACCGGCGCGGATGCCCGGTGTTTCGTGGTGCACAACAGATCTTCCCCCCGCGATATTTCTGCTGGTGCTGCCCCGCTCAGCGTCGGGACACGACCATGCGCTCTCCTTCGCGGTGCACCCACAGGGCGCCGTTCTGGTCCGTGCGGGCCACTGCCGCGCCCACCTCCTGCAGCGCGGCAACCGTCTGGGGGTGCGGGTGGCCGTAGCTGTTGTCCTCCCCCACGGAGATCACCGCGAGCGCCGGGTGGGTGTCGTGGATGATGTCGGTGCCGCCGTTGCGGGCGCCGTGGTGGGAGACCTTGAGGACGTCCACGGTGGGTGGGTGCGCTCCGGGGAACGTGCGCAGGTCGCGGCGGTAGCCGTCCGCTTCGAGGTCTCCTGCACTGAGCCAGGTGGTGGTGCCGTCAGGGCCGTCGAGGGTCAGGAGCAGGACGAGGGAGGCGTTGTTCTCGTCCTCGGAGGTGACCTTGCGGTGCGCGGGGCGTGGTGACGTGCTGCCACTGGAGCCGGACGGCGCCGTGCCTGCCGTCGGGGTGCCATCGGGGGTGGTGGGCGGAGGTGCGGGAGCGAGAACCTCCACGGTGAGCGGCCCCACGTGCAGCTGCTCACCGGGAGCGGGGCGTGTGGCGATGTCCGCCCACTGGGTGAGCTCGTCCGGCAGGGTGTCCCCGGCGGCGGAGTACCAGACGCGGTCCACGTCCACGATCTCGGCGAGCCCCTCGAGCCCGGCGACATGGTCGGCGTGGTCGTGGGTGGCGATCACCGCGTCCAGGCGGGTGACGTCGGCGTCCCGGAGACACCGGGTCAGTGCGCGGGGGTCGGGGCCACCGTCCACGAGTACGGCACTGTGCTCCCCCGTGCGGTGCAGCACGGCGTCCCCCTGCCCCACGTCGCACACCACCGACTCCCACTCCGGGGGCGGGCGAAACCACCACATCACGGCGGTGACCAGGAGCATGACCAGGGCGAGGGATGCCGTGGCGGCGAGCAGGCGGCGTCGTGCCCGGAGGCGGTGTGCGCGGGCGCGCCACACGGCGTCCGGCACCGGGCGTTCGGCGGATGTGGGATCCGCGGTTCCGGCGGTTGGTTGCGGCCAGCGCATGCGCGCGTCCACCGTGTGCAGCACGGCGAGCGCGAGGACGGTCAGGACCGTGAGCAGCAGGAACCCCGGCACATCGGGTGGCCAGGGGACGTGCGCGCCGGGCAGGGAGGCGAAGGTGTCGGCGATCCACCCGATGGTGCGCGCCGGGTAGGAGGCGATGCCCACGGGCAGGCTCGCGGCGCGGTCCCAGCCCGCGAACGAGGCGGGGTCCGCCGCACCCGGCAGCGCCCAGGACAGCACGGGGTTCAGCAGGAGCCCGGTCAGCAGGACGCACACCGCGAGCAGTCCGGCCACGGTGACCACCGGCACCAGGGGTGCGGCGACCATGTTCGCGGGCAGGGAGTACAGCGGCAGGTCGGGGTTGAGCAGCAGCAGTGCGGGCCCGCACCACAGCTGGGCCACGAGCGGCACCGCGATGCACACGGCGAGCACTGTGGGCAGGCGGGTGCTGAGCACACGGGTGACGGGTCGGGCGCTGACCACGATGCCCGCGGTGGCCAGCACGGAGAGCACGAAGCCCATGTCCGTGGCCAGGTCCGGGCGCGCGAGCACCAGTCCGGTCACCGCCGCGCACAGGGCGTTGAGGCTCACCCCGGCGCGCCCGCTGAGCATGGCGAGCCCGCCCAGGGCCCCCATGACCCCGGCGCGCAGCACGGACGGGTCCGGGCCCACGAGCACCACGAAGCCCGCGAGAGCCACGAGACCCACCCCCACGCACGTGCGCCGGCCCGCCCCGAGGGACAGTGCGGTGAACCCGCTGAGGGTCATCACCAGGGCGCAGTTGGACCCGGACACCGCGATGAGGTGGGTGAGCCCGGTATCCTTCATGCTCTGGGCGAGTGCGTCCGGCAGCTGGGAGGTGTCCCCCACGGTCATGCCGGGCACCAGGCCCGCACTTACGGCGCCGAAGCCCCCGGCGATGCGGGTGAGGTCCGCGCGGACGGCCTCCACCGGCCCGGGCTCGGGTCCGGCCTGTGCGTCCGTCACGGGCGGGGACGTGGCCCGGGCAAGCAGCCGGGCGGGGGTCGCGGTGCTCGCCACGGTCACGACGGCGCTCACGCGCTGCCCGTCGTCCAGGGCCTCCCAGCCGGGGTGGGTTGCGAACACGGTGAGCCCGGTGGCTGTGGCAGCGCCGTCCGCCGTTGCCACGTCCAGGGTGACCGCGACCCCGTGGGAGGCCTCCTGCTCCCCGTGCAGCGAGCGGGACGTGTAGGGGGACGGTGTCCCGGACACGCTCGCCTCCACCCGCACGACCGAGCCCTGCGGGTGCTCGTCCAGAAACGCCCGGGCCGGTGCCGTGGCGGCGAGCGCGCTCACGACTGCCGCCGCCCCCGCGAGGAGCACGAGGGCGGCCATGACGGGACGTGGAGGCGTGGGACGTCCGTTCGGGGCGGGGTGAGCGCGTCGTGACGCCCCACCACTCCCCCGGGACAGAACAGAACGCGGGGACCGCACGGTGTGAGGGGGCTGAGCATTGAGGTGGGACCGATCGCTGCGGTGGGGCCGACGAGCACGGCTCGGTGCAGTCCCGCCGCGGATCGCGCGGCCGAGGATCCCGGGGGTACCGACCCGGCGCACGCCCTGTGCCCACCCCCGCGTCATCCGGGCCCACTGTGGCACCCGGTCCACCACCGGGACCAGCACCGTGGCGATCAGCGCGCACGCCGCGCCCCCGGCCCACCCGGCGGCCATGGTCGCGGCGGCCGAGGCCCACACCGCGAGCGCCACGGGCAGCAGCCGCAGGTCCCACGTCACGCTCACACCGTGACCAGCGGCAGCAGTGCCTCCAGCATGGCGGGGCCCACTCCGCTGACGTCGTCCAGCTGCTGCGGGGCAGTGAAGGGACCGTGCTGGGTGCGGAACTCCACGATGCGCTGCGCGAGCACGGGCCCCACCTTGGGCAGCTCCTCCAGCTCGGCCTGGCTGGCGGTGTTAAGGTCCACCAGGGCCCCGGAGCCGGTGCCCGGTGCGCGCTGATCCCCTGTACCGGATGTCCGTTCCGAGGCCGACCCACCTTGCCCGGGCGCTCCGGCCCCCGCGGACCCGCCCGGAGAGGTCCCGCCCGCGGCGGATCCACCGGCAGTGGGCCCGGCAGACCGTGCCCCGGCACCCGGCGCGGCACCGGCGGCGAGCACCTCGTCCACGTTGGACCGGTTGGGAATCACGATCTGGGCGCCGTCCACCACGGGCTCTGCCAGGTTGATCCGGTCCTTCACGGCCCCGGGCGCAAACCCTCCGGCGGCCTGGACCGCGTCCATGACCCGGGCTCCGGGAGACAGGGTGACCACCGAGGGGTCTTTGACCTCTCCCACCACGTGGACGGTCACCACACCACCGGGCGCGCCCGAGGCGGCCCCCGCGGCGCCGGAAGCACCGCCCGGCCCGGAACCCGGCCGTCCCGACGGTTCCGAGGAGGCACGGGGTGACGCTCCGGCCCCCGCCGGGCGAAGGCGTCCCTCGCCGTCCAGTGAGCCGTCCCCGGAGGATCCACCGTCCGGGGACGCCCCGGCCGTGGTCACGACCTCGTCGTCCTCGGGCGCGCCGTTCAGCAGACTTACGCACCCCGCTCCGAGGGCCACCAGCAGCACGACGCACAGCAGCACGAGCGCGGGGCGACTCAGCCGACGGCGCACGGTCACGTCCTCACGGTGCCGCGAGCCGCCCGGTTCCGGCCAGAGCGCAGGATCGTCCACGGACCCGGTCTCCGGGATGGCCGGGATGCTCGCCTCGGGCGCGCCCGCATGGGGGACGCCCGGAACAGGGACGCCCGGAACGTCGCCGGGCGGATCGGAGACGTACGAGTCCGAGGCGTGCGAATCCGGGGCGTAGAGGTCCGCAGCACGCAGATCCGAGCGGCCGAACTCGGAATCGGCCCGTTCCTCGTGCCCGTCGGTCACCCGGCCGCCCGGAAACACCGCCGCGCCCCGCACTCCGGACCCGTTCTGCGCGGGCCCGCTCACGGGACGCCCGGTGGCCGCGTGGGATCCCCCGCCCGTGCGCTCCTCGCGCAGCAGCGCGCTCAGCCGCTCGGTCGCGTCACTGTCACGGAATCTGCGCCGCCCTCTGAACTCGATGCCACTCATGCCCCCACTCCACCGCGCCGCGCTCCCCCACCAGGGGCGTCACCGCGCCGATGTGGACCCGGTGCGGCACGCGGGAGTCAGACGCCCGGCTGGGGAGCCCTCACACCGTGCGCGACCGGGCTGGAGGTGGGCCCCTCCACGATCGCCGCCTTCGTCCCCAGCCCCACGTGCGCGCTCAGCACCGGGGGCAGCTCGCTGACCACGAGCTCCGCGTCCGGGCGGTAGCGGTCCACGAGCACCTCCCCGATCTCCCGCGCCCGGTGCGGATCCGCCACGTGGTGCACGCACAGCACCGGGTGCTGCGCCTCGGAGTGCTCCAGCGCCTCCCCCACGAGCGTCATGAACCGCTGCTTCGCCCGCGGCAGGGACACCGGGCGCTCCACGGTCACGATCTTCCCCTCGGCCAGGCTCAGCAGCGGCTTGATCTGCAGCATGGTGCCCACCATCGCCGTGGTCGGGTTCACCCGCCCGCCGCGGCGCAGGGTGTCCAGGGAGCGCACCTGGATCAGCACCTGCGCCCGTTCGGCCGCCTCGGTGGCCGCGCGGGCGACGTCCTCGATCCCCGCTCCCGACGCCGCCGCCCCCAGGGCCGCGCGCACGCCCAGTCCCTGCGCCAGACCGGCGCTGCGGGTGTCCACGATGCGCACCGGGATCCCGATGTCCTGCCGCGCGATCCTCGCCGCCCCCACCGTGCCGGAGAGCTCACCCGAGAGGTGCACGGACACGACGGCCTCGAAGCCTGCCTCCTCGAAGCTCCGATAGGCCGCGCGCAGCCGCCCCGGGGCGGGGCGGGAGGTGGTGACCGGGCGGCCC
>NZ_RCOM01000039.1 GCF_003667225.1 Kocuria rhizophila | reverse complement strand
CTCCGGGCGTCTGCACCCCCGGGACCAGCACTCCGGCCCGGCCAACCCGGTGGGCGACGACCACCTCACCCACCCCCAGGAGAGGATCTCCGCCGAGGCGTCGTGGGACACGATGCGACCCGCGGTCCGCCCCGGAGGCGCCTCCGCGGCCCCGCGTCTCACGGCGGAGGCCCTGCGCGCCCGGCAGCGTCAGCGTTTCGGGGGTCTGCAGATCGTCCCCGGGCTCATGGGGCTGCTCACGGCGGCGGCGCTGGGTGCGCTGCTGACGGCCCTCGCCATCCTCGCGGGCCCCGCCGTGGGCCTCGACACCGGGCTCAGCGCGGGAGACGCCCTGGCGCGGGCCTGGAACGAGCCGGGGTCCGCGCAGCTGTGGGGCGGCGTCGTCGTCCTGGGTGCGGTCGAGCTGCTGTCGATGCTGGCGGGCGGCTACGTGGCCGGGCGCATGGCCCGGTTCTCGGGAGCCGCGCAGGGGGTGTGCGTGTGGCTGTGGTCGGTCGTCGCCCGGGCCGCGGCCTCCGCCGCCGCGCTGCTGTGGGCGGGACAGGCCGCCGTGGAGGACGGTTCCCGCTGGGTGGCCCAGGAGATGATCGGGGCGAATCCAACCGTGGGTCTTGTGGCGATCGGCGGGCTGCTGGTGCTGGGTCTCGTGGGCGCGGTCCTCGGCGGACTGTGGGGAATGTACTACCACCGCAAAGTGGACGCTTGGAGCATTTCGCATGCAATGAGCCAGTAGACTTCCGTACTGTCGGGGGCCTGGGCTGGGCCTCCACAGGGGAGTACGGAGGAAACATCCATGCCTTCAACACTCGTCGCGATCGTCGACGACCATGAAGTGGTTCGGGAAGGTGTCCGCCTGGTGTCCATGACATCGCTGGCGGACGTCAAGCTGGTGGGGTCCTCGGACTCCGTGACCACGCTGCTGGACCAGTTGGGCCGGGACCCGGAGAATCCCGCCCTCACGGCGCAGGGGGCCAAGCGCATCGAGTGCGACGTCGTCCTGCTGGACCTGTCCCTGGCGGACAAGTCCCGCCCCGCGAGCAACGTGGAGCGGCTGCGCAGCGCGGGCATGAAGGTGCTGATCTTCAGCATCGCCGAGAACGCGGCACTGATCAGGGAGGCCCTGCGCGCCGGCGCACTGGGCCTGGTGCGCAAGTCCGACCCGCTGGAGCACGCCATCGAGGAGGCGCGCGCCATCGCGGACGGCAAGCCGGTGATCACCAAGGAGCTGGCCGCGGCGATCGACGGGGACGTGGAGTTCTCGCGCGCGGCCCTGTCCCCGCGCGAGCGCGAGACCCTGCGGCTGTACGCCTCCGGGTTCGCGCAGGTCCAGGTGGCGCGGCGCATGGGCATCAAGCAGTCCGCGGTGAAGACCAACATCGACAGGATCCGGGAGAAGTACGCCCGCATCGGACGCCCCGCGCCCACCAAGATCGATCTGCGCATCCGCGCCATCGAGGACGGTCTGGTGGATCCGGAGGACGACGTCACCACGGCTGAGAAGAAGCTGTGACGAGCACCCCGGGCACCCCGTGACCCTGCGCGGCAGGAGCTCGGGGAGCAGGGCCCGCTCCTACCGCGTGGTCAGCACCCAGCTGCGGTGGAAGCGGTTCTTCGCCACCACCGCGCCGGGGAAACTGGGGGTCTACACCTACCGTGCCCACTGGCTCGCGATGATCGGGGTGGGGGTCTTCGGGGTGACCCACCTGATCGAGGTGTTGCCCATCTTCGCCCAGCAGCAGTCGCACCTGCACGGCTGGTACAGCATCTTCCTGGCCGCGCTCGGTGTCCTGACGGGTCTCACCCTCTACTACGGGCTGCACCACTCGGTGCGCCCGTGGGTGTTCCGGGCGTACACCGCGGTGGTGGCCGCATCCATCCTGACGCTGCCCCTGGCCTACACCGGGGGCATGCTGCCCCAGAACCCGTGGATCTCGGGGTTCATCATCCTGGCCTCCGGGGCCGCGGCCGTGCTGTGGAGTCCCGCGGCCGCGGTGCTGTACACCGTGGGGATCGAGGCGCTCTACGCCCTGGTCTCCGTCCTGGTCGTCTCCGTGTCCCCCAACGCTGAGTCCTGGGTGGCCGGGGGACTCTCCCGCCTGGTGTTTGCCCTCACGCTCATCATGATCATCACGGTGGGCAAGCGTGGCACCGAGCGCATGGACCGCAACTACGCCGAGGCGCTGTCCGAGACGCTCGCCATGACCCGCAGCCGGTCGGAGACGGAGGACCAGGAACGGATCGACCGTCTGATCCACGACAACGTCATGGCCGCGCTGCTCGACGCCTCCCGCAACCACGGGGTGCTGCCCCGCAGGACCCGCGAGCTCGCCGCGCGGGCCCAGGATGTGCTGGCCGAGGAGTCCAGCCGTGCCTCGGGCGCGCACACCGTGATGGTGCACGACCTCATGGACGAGCTGATGGAGGCCCTGTCCCCGTGGCGGGACCGCGTGCGCTTTACCAACCTGCGGGCGCCCATGCGGCCCGTCGGTGAGCCCCGAGTGTTCGTCCCCGCCTACGTGGCCCACGGGCTCACGCAGGCCGTCACGGAGGCCGTGTCCAACAGCGCACGGCACTCCGGCAGCGCGATCACCACCGTGGCCATGGAGGGCGAGATCTGCGAGGCGAGCCCCATCAATCCCGAGGGCTTCTACCTGCGCTTCATCATCAGCGACAACGGCCGGGGCTTCAACTACCACGACGTGCCGAACCGCAGGATCGGTGTGCGCGTGTCCATCATGGAGAACGTGGACTCCATCGGCGGGGGGGTCCACCTGGACTCCGCCCCGGGCCGGGGCACCCGGGTGGACCTCGTGTGGCCCAAGGACGTGGTGGCATGAGCGAGGTCACCCGCCCGGTCTTCGCCCACCGCTTCATGGGGCTCCTCGTCCTGGCCACGTTCGGCGCACCGTTCGTGGACGCGCTGCGTCACCTCGAGGACGCGACCTCCAGGTGGGCGATGTTCGTCTCCCTCACGGCGTACGCGGTGTCCGGGCTGATCATCGCCCTGCCGGCGTGGGACGGCCGCCGGTTCCACGTGGTCCCCACCGCGCTGAGCGCCACCCTGTTCCTGGTGGCGGCGCAGCAGGGCTACGCGGCCACTCCACTGACCACGGACGCCGGGCAGTCCCCGTGGTTCCACCTGGGGTTCATCGCGGAGCTGTTCGCCCTGGGCATGCGTCGCAGACCGGGGTGGGCGCTGCTGGTGTGGCTCGGCGTGACGGTCATGTCCGTGCTGCGCTGGCCCGTGGTGAACGGTGTCCCCCTCCCCATCGAGGCCTACCACGTGGTGGGTGTGGCCGTGATGATCGTGACCTGGATGGTGGAGCGGCAGTACAACTTCTTCATGAACCGGCGGGAGGAGACGCAGCGGATCCTCGACGCCGCCCGCAGCGGCGACGAGGCCGAGAAGGACATGCGCCACGCCTCGAGCCGCCGTGTGGACGAGGTGCGCCGCCTCGCCGGCGGTCTCCTGGAGCAGATCGCCCAGGAGTCCACGGTGGTCACCGACTACGACGTGCAGCAGTTCCGCCTCACGGAGGCGCAGCTGCGGGACAGCATCCGTGGCCGCGCGATCGCCACCCCCCACATCCTGGAGCTCACCCGGGCGGCACGTGCTCGCGGGATCACGGTGGACATCCTCGACGAGCGCGGCACCCCGCCGTCCGACGCGGTGCTCTCCGCCACCGCCCGCCAGCTCTCCGAGATCTTCGCCCACGTCCGCTCGGGAGTGGTCACGGTCCGCGCCCTGCCCCCGGGCGATCCCGCCGCCGTGTTCATCGTCCACGACTCCCAGAACCCCGACGACGACCCCCTGGCCGTGGAGATCGAGGACGTCACGGGCGCCGTGTCCACCTTCTGACCGGGTGCCGCCGCCTCCTCCGACCGGGCGTCCTCCGGCGGGGCCGGTGATCGACGCCACGCACCGTGCACCGCGCACTTGCCAGGCGGCACCCGTCCTCCGGCTCGCCCGGGCGCGCCCCGCGGCGAGCGCCCTGCACACCCGGGTCCTCAGCCGCAGTCACCATCCCGCACTCCACAGAGCTGCCGCCCCACGGCACCGGGGCCTCACGTGCGTCCTAGCCTCCTGCCATGACGACGACGGCACGTTCCCTCCCCTGCCCGGCGCAGCCACCAGCCCCGGCACCAGATCCCCCGGCTCCCGGGCCGGCGCTGCCCACGTCCGGGACGCTCCCCGCGGCCGGCGGGAGCCATCAGCGCCCCACCGCCAGCCCCCGCGACGCCTTCCGCTCAGTGCTGTGCGGGGACGGTGTGTCCCGCTGCCCCTGGGCGCTCGGCACGGCCGGCGCACTCGCGGACCACGACGACGAGTGGGGGACCCCTCCGAGCACCCCCGCCGAGCCCTTCGCCGCCCTCATGCTCGAACTGGTCGACTCGGGGCTGGCCCGGTGGTCGCAGTCCGCACGCCACGGGGCCTGGTACCTGCACATGGCCCACCTGCGCCCGGAGCGCGTGGCTCTGTTCGACGAGGACGACGTCGAGGACCTCCTGGTGACCGCTGACCTGATCCGCAACCGGGCCAAGATCGAGGCGGTGATCCACAACGCGGAGGTGTGCCAGGACTGGGACGTCACCCGGTGGAACGAGCTGCTCACCGAAGCCCAGGTGCCACCGGCGGAGGCACCACCGCAGAACGCGCTGGACCTGCCGGACAGCACCGCCGCGTCCCGCAGGCTGTCCCTCACCCTGCGCTCCCACGGGATCGTGCTGGTGGGTCCGGTGACCGCCCACCGGTGGCTGCAGCGGATCGGGCGGGCGCCCGGTCACGTGGCGGGGTGCTTCCGCGCCACGTGACACGCGCCCGGGACGACCCGTCCGTTCCCCGCTGCGGCGAGGCACTCCGGGCGGTGCCGCGGTTCACGGCGCCCGGCACGACGGAGGGGCGCCCGGCGCGGCGGAGGGGCGCCCGGCGCAGCGAGGGGCGCCCGCGTGTGCCGCGGGTGCCCCTCGATGCGTCTGCGCCGAGCCCCGGAAGGGCCCGGTCAGCCGTGACTCACTCCAGCAGCAGTGCCGGCTCCTCCACGATCCGGGCCACGTCCGACATGAAGCGGGCAGCCAGCTCCCCGTCCACCACGCGGTGGTCGAACGAGCCGGAGAGGGTGGTGATCCAGCGGGGGACCACTTCCCCGTCCACCACCCACGGCTTCTGCTTGATGGCCCCGAACGCCAGGATGCCCGACTCCCCGGGATTGATGATCGGGGTGCCCGTGTCCGCTCCCAGGACGCCGATGTTCGTGATCGACAGCGTGCCGCCCTGCATCTCCGCGGGCTGCGTGCGTCCGGCACGTGCCGTCTCGGTGAGCTGCTGCAGCGCCACGGCGAGCTCGCGCAGCGAGAGATCCTGCGCGTCCTTGATGTTGGGCACCAGCAGACCCCGCGGCGTGGCCGCCGCGATCCCCAGGTTCATGAAGTGCTTCACGATGATCTCGGTGTCCGACCACGTGGCGTTCACGTCCGGGTTGCGCTCCGCAGCCCAGATCACGGCCTTGGCCACGATCAGCAGCGGGGAGATCTTCACGCCCTCCATGCGCGGGGACTGCTTGAGCCGCTTGACGAACTCCATGGTCCGGGTGGCATCCACCTCCACGAAGATGGACACGTGGGGCGCGGTGAACGCGGACTTGACCATGTTCTGGGCCGTGGCCTTGCGGACGCCCTTGACCTTGATCCGCTCGACACGCTCCCCGCTCTCGCGGACAGCCACGGGAGCCGCGGTGCCGGACGCGACTCCGGAGACACCGCCGCGCTCCGCGTGGGCCAGCAGGTCGCGCTTGGTGACCTGACCGGCCTCACCCGTGGCCTGCACGTCCGCGAGGTCGATGCCCATCTCCTTGGCGGCCTTGCGCACGGGGGGCTTGGCCAGACCGGGCCGCCGTGGCACCACGCCACCGGCGGGGGCCGTGGCACCGGCGGGGTCCCCGCCGCCTGCACCGGCCGGAGCCTGAGCGGGCGGTGCGCTCTCCGCCGCAGTCTCCTCGCGCTCCTGCACCGCGCTGGACGCCGGACGGCTGCGTCGCCGCCGACGCACGGGATCCGCCTTGGGCCCGGAGCCCACGAGGGCCTGGCCCTGGGGCTGGTCCTCGCCCTCCGCCCCCGTGGCCGCACCGTCCGCACCGGCTAGTCCGTTCTGCGGCACCGTACCGGTGTACCCGGGGTCGGTGCCGCCCGCGGGGGCGTCGTCACCCGAGCTGACCGTGATGATGGGCGTGCCCACGTCCACGGTGTCGCCCTCGGCGACCATGAGCTCCTGCACCGTTCCCGCGTACGGGGAAGGCAGCTCCACCACGGACTTGGCGGTCTCGATCTCCACGAGCACCTGGTTGACGGACACGGTGTCGCCCTTGGACACCTTCCAGGCCAGGATGTCGGCCTCGGTCAGCCCTTCGCCCACATCGGGCAGTGTGAAAACCTGGGACATCTGTTCTCCCTCCTGGGGACACCGCGCTCGTCGACGACCGCGGTGATGGTCTGAATGTCTAGTAGGTGAAGGAACGGTCGAGTGCGTCGAGCACCCGGTCCAGATCCGGGACGTAGTGCTCCTCCACCGCGGCCGGCGGGTACGGCATGTGGAACGCGCCCACGCGCAGCACCGGGGCCTCGAGCGAGTAGAAGGCCTGCTCTGTCACGCGCGCGGCGATCTCTCCGCCCAGGCCGCCGAACGTGGGGGCCTCGTGGGCGATCACCAGGCGACCGGTCTTGCGGACCGAGGCGGTGAGCGAGTCGAAGTCGATCGGCGAGATGCTGCGCAGGTCGATCACCTCCACGCTGCGCCCGTCCTCCTCGGCGGCGTTCGCCGCGGCCAGTGCCACGGGTACCAGGGGACCCCAGGCCACCACGGTGGCATCCTCGCCCTCGCGGATCACGGACGCGGAGAACGGGTCCATGGGTTCGGCGGTCTCGTCCACCTCGCCCTTGAGCCAGTAGCGGCGCTTGGGCTCGAAGATGATGACGGGGTCGTCGCTCGCGATCGCCTGCTGCTCCATCCAGTAGGCGTCGTGCGCGTTGGACGGGGTGATGATCCGCAGCCCCGCGGTGTGCGCGTACAGCGCCTCCGGGGACTCGGAGTGGTGCTCGACCGAGCCGATGACACCGCCGTACGGGATGCGGATGGTCATGGGCAGCTTGAGCTTGCCCTCGGAGCGCGCGTGGATCTTGGCCACCTGCGTGGTGATCTGGTTGAACGCGGGGAAGGTGAACCCGTCGAACTGGATCTCGCACACCGGGCGGTAGCCGCGCTGGGCGAGCCCCACCGCGGTGCCCACGATCCCCGCCTCGCCCAGAGGGCTGTCCAGCACGCGGTGCGCACCGAACCGGGCCTTGAGCCCCTCCGTCACGCGGTACACGCCACCCAGGGAGCCGATGTCCTCCCCCATGAGCATGACCTTGGGGTTGTCCTCCATGGCTCGCGTGAGCCCTGCGGTGATGGCCTTGGCAATGGTCAGCTTGCTCACGCGCCCGCTCCTTCCGGTTCCGAGTTCTGGGCTTCGTCCGCGACGTCGAATCCGGCCTGGTACTCCAGGTACTCGGCGCGCTCGGCGTCCACGAGCGAGTGCGGTTCGGCGTAGACGTTGTCGAACCGGTCCACGAACTCGGGCGGCGTCATGGCGAGGACGTCCGCGCGCATCCGGTTCGCGAGGTCGTCGTTCTCCTGCGCCACGGTGTCGAAGAACAAGTCCTCCACACCGTGCTCGGTGCGCAGGTGGACCTTGAGCCGCTCGATGGGATCGAGCAGGCCCCACTGGTCCTCCTCCTCCCGCTTGCGGTACTTGGTGGGATCGTCCGCCGTGGTGTGCGCGCCCATGCGGTAGGTCTCCGCCTCGATGAGGACGGGGCCCTCGCCCTTGCGGATCTTCTCCAGGGCGTAGCGGGTTGCGGCCACCACGGCCAGGATGTCGTTGCCGTCCACCCGCAGGCCCTCGAAGCCGTAGCCGGCCGCCCTCGTGGCCAGCGGCACGCGGGACTGCGTGGAGAAGGGCACCGAGATGGCCCACTGGTTGTTCTGGATGAAGAACAGCACCGGTGCGTCGTAGGACGCCGCGAAGACCATGGACTCGTGAACCTCACCCTCGGTGCTGGCGCCGTCCCCGAAGTACGCGACCACGGCCTCGGGGTCGGTCTCCAGCGGCGTGCCGGCGTCCTCGGCGGCCTTGCGGTCCATCATGGTGCCCATGGCGTAGCCCACGGCGTGGGGGGCCTGCGAGCCGAGCACCACGGTGTAGAGGTTGAGGTTGTGCTTCTCGGGGTCCCAGCCGCCCGCGGTGTGTCCGCGGAAGTAGCGCATGAGCTCGGAGGGCTCCACGCCGCGCTCGAAGGCCACGGCGTGCTCGCGGTAGGAGGGGTAGAGCCTGTCGGTGGGTCGCGTGGGCCACGCGGAGCCGATCTGCGCGGCTTCCTGGCCCCGCAGCGGCACCCACAGCACCAGCTGTCCCTGGCGCTGCAACGAGGTGCCTTCCTCGTCGATCCGCCGCGACATGGTCATGGAGCGGTAGAGGTGCTTGAGGTCATCGACGCTGATGTCCTCGGTATAGGGGGTCAGGAGCGGGTTCTGCGTGACGACGCCGCGCTCGTCCAGCAGCTGGTGCCGGGGGAGCGTGCTCTGCACAGCACCCGGATGGGTACGTGGTTCCATGGTCGGTCGTGGTCCTTCCACTGTCTTCATGACCGGAGGATCGCCCCGGTCATGTCGAGCCTTGCGAACACAGGTCCTCGGGGGCGCTCCGCGTCCGTTGCACTGCCGGGGTGTCGGCATGGTGCGCGGGTGCGGGTAGGTGGCGCTGAGTTCCAGGAAACGGGCGTTCGCCTCGGGTTCACCAGAGCCTACACGGGCGCCGGATGAAGTGTTGCAGGTCACATTGCGGGCGTGTTTGCTCGTCCGCCGTCACGGGAATTCGGACGAACCTGGTTCCGCGGCGCCCTTGCGAGTGCACGGAGATCCCCCGGGCTTCGTGCACGGCGCGCGACCCGTGGGAACGCGCCGCGTGCCCGCCGCCCCCCCTCCTTCGAGCGACCAGCACGACCCACCCGGAGCGCCGACCGGACCGAGCCGCCGTTGGATCCGCCCGCTTCTGCGAGAACTCACAGGCAACCGGACGTCTGAGTGCGTGGTGGCGTCCTCGGCGGACAGGCCTCCCGCCCAGGCCGGCACTCCCCGCCCTGCGTGCCCGGACCCGCGTCGACCAGCCCGCCTCGGCCACCCGGCCGCCGAGGGTTGCCGGTGCCGGCAGCGGGGGCGAAGGACGGGCGGCCGCGCACGGCGGCGCCTCCCGCTCACCGGACCGGCGGTGCGCCGCCGGCCGGGCTCTCCTCCACGTCCAGACCCGCATGCTCCTCCCACCCGGCGTACACGTAGGTCTCGGTCCGGACTCCCGGCCCGTGGGGAACAGCTGCGGCCAGCCGGTGCTCGTGCGCCTCCACGGTGGGGTCTCCGGACCCGGAGATGCCCTGGGCACCCACGACGTAGAGGTTCATCTCGTGCGCCGCGGTTCCCAGTGGTCCGTCCTTGTAGCGCAACGCGCCCGCGTAGGGTGTGTTCACCCGGACCGTGGACCGGTGTTCGCCGTCCGGGTTGGGCACGCCGTCCAGGGTGGGCACCAGGTCGTCGACGTGCTCCACGGCCATCGCCGAGGTCTCGGCAGGAATCGCGAAGTCCCCCACGGGCGCCCCGTACGTGGTGACCGCCTGGACGTCGTAGCGGCTGCGGAACTCCTGGTTCGCGGCGAGCCCCGCGGCGTCGATCCCACCCCGGCTGTGCCCCGTGAGCACCACGGTGTCCCCCGGGCGGATGCCCGCGTCCTGCAGTGCCTGCACCGCCATGCGCTGGGCCTGCGGGAGCTCAGTGAGGGAGTCCGCGGGGGACGCGGTCATGCCCTGGCCGATGCCTTTGATGTCGTGCACGCCGGGACCGTCCGACCACTGCTCGGTCCCGGTGAGAACCACCGAGTACGCGGTGCGCCCGTCCGCACCGGTGGCCTTCTGCACCATCACCGTGCTGTTCTCCACGGGTTCGCCATCCGCGTCCGCGCCCGACACCATGGTCTTGGCGTCCTTGAGCGCCGCGGCCGTCCCCGCCACGGTGGTGGGGACGGCGCCGTCGTAGCGCACACCGGCGGGCAGCGGCCTGCGGGGCAACGGCGTCATGTGGTGCTCGCGGGCGCTGCGCGGCGTGATGCCGGTGAACACCTCCCGCCGGGCGGGGTACAGGGGATGGTCCTCCTCCAGGTTCCGACCCGTTCCCCTGAGAACCGCCCCGGTGCGTTCCGCCGGGTTCAGCCGACGGCCTTCGCGATACAGCGCATACACACCGGCCGCCCCGGGCACAGCCATCGCCATCGCGGCCACGGTCACCTCCAGTTCCGAGATGTCCGCGCCGTCCGCGGCAGGAGGTTCCTGAGCAGGGGCTCCGTCCGTCATCCGGCGACCCGCGGCGGAGAGCCGCTCCACCAGGATGTTCCGCAGCTGCTGGCCGATCGTCGGGCGCCGCCCCGTGGTCGACGCCGCGGGGCCCGCAGCCGCGCCGGACGCCCCCTCGGCCGCGCTGTCCTCCGCCGTGCTCCCGGAACCGGCCGCGGCGCCGTCGGGCCACGCCAGCTGGAGACCCCCGTCCAGGAGGTCGTCCACACCGGGACCTCGGATCACGGCGTCCGTGCCGCGGGGACCCCCACCGCGCACGAGGACCCCGAACAGGGTGAGATGGACCCGGTCCCGGAAAGACTCGGGGCTGTCGATCCCGGCGCGGGTGAAGGCCACCTCGAAATCCTCGATCGTGCCTGCCATGTCCCGCAGGAACGCCACTCCCGCTCCCGGCCAGGGTGCCTCCAGCTGCTCGGCTGTGAAGGACCCGGTGACAACCTGCTCGGCCGCCTCGTAGCGCTGCGCGGCCGCCTCGAGCTTCCGGGCCGTCAGCGCGACCTCGGCCGCGTGGTCCAACAGACCCGTCACGAGCAGTCCCGACATCACTGCCGCATCACCCAGCAGGGGTTCTCCGGTCAGGGCCCACAGCTGCGTCTCGACCGCGAGCGGCGTGAGACCGGCCGCCACCTCCCCGCACTCCGACGCCACGCGTGAGAGGTCCCCGGAGGTGGCCCGCATCCCGTCCGTGTCCACCGCGGTCCCGCCGGCCGCTCCCGCGCCCCCGTACACGGTCATGGTCTCCCGGGCGCCATCCACCGCGGCCGCGACGTCCTGTTCGGACTCGAACCCCTCCGCCGCGGGGCGGGGCGCCGCCGCGTCACCGTACAGCTCACCCTGCAGGTCCTCCGCGGGACCGCGGACCTCCGTGACGGCCCCACCCGGCGACGCCGCCTGGCGGGGTTCGTGGGCCGGTGGCACCGGATGCGTCGGGCGGCCCGCACCGTCCACGGGGCTCATGGCCGACGCCCCGCGGGTGCGGTCAGGAGACCCGGCCCCAGGACGGCCCCGAGGGCGGAGAGCAGCGGGGCGCCGATCCCCGCCGCGGTCTCGAGCTCGGCAAGGCGGTCGGCGAGCGCGGTCGCGGCCCAGCGCAGCGTTCGGGATGCCTCCCGGCAGCTCGCGATGTCCTCCCCCAGGCCGGCCACGTCGCGTTCCACCTGGACGGTGAAGAGGCGGGCGCCTGGTCCGCGCCAGGTTTCATGGGTCTCCCCGGCCTCGGCCACCCGGGTGCGCAGGGCACCCAGGTGTTCGGCGGCGTCGTCGTACCGCTGCGCGAGAGCCGTGAGGTGCTCGTGGACCAGTCCGCTGATCCCGGGGAACGCCCCGGGCGCGGCCGCGAGTGCCGTGGGTGTCATGTGGTGTCCTCTCCGCACTGCGCGGACGGGGGCCCGGCGCGCGGGACCAGGCTAGAAAGGGGCGTGGCCGAGCGAGAACCGCCCGGCGGGGACTGGGGACTCGGACCTCCCGGGCCACCCCGGGTGCCCGGCGGTGCAGGTCCCTCGCCGCGGCACCTCGCACCGGGCGGGCGCCCCCTGGCCCGTGGAAGAATGGGAACCATGTCGAACGCCGCGCAGACCCTCCCGTCCGGACGAGTGGCCCTGGGCCAGCAGAGCCCCGCCTTGGCGCTGGGGCCGTTGGACGGCCGCTACCGCCCTCAGACCGCCCCCCTGGTGGACCACCTGTCGGAGGCCGCACTGAACCGCGAGCGCGTGCAC
Organism: Kocuria rhizophila; assembly: GCF_003667225.1. Lineage (GTDB taxonomy): Bacteria > Actinomycetota > Actinomycetes > Actinomycetales > Micrococcaceae > Kocuria > Kocuria rhizophila. Next base: position 10,018 of record NZ_RCOM01000039.1, on the reverse strand, counting down.
GTGGAGGTCGAGTGGTTCATCCACCTGTGCGAGCAGCGCGCCCTGGCCGGCCTGGAGCCCCTCACGGCCGAGCAGGAAGCGGGGCTGCGCGCCATCGTGACCGGCTTCGACGCCGCCGCCGTGGCGGAACTCGCGGAGCTCGAGGCCGTGACGGTCCACGACGTGAAGGCGGTGGAGTACTTCATCGGACGGCGCCTGCCGGAGCTGGGTCTCGGGCACCTCACTCCCCTGGTGCACTTCGCGTGCACCTCCGAGGACATCAACAACCTCTCCTACGCGCTGGGCATCAAGGACGCCGTGGAGCAGGTCTGGCTGCCCGCGGCGCACGGTCTCGTGGCCGCCGTCTCCGCCATGGCGCGTGAGACCAAGGCTGTGCCCATGCTCTCGCGCACGCACGGCCAGCCCGCCACACCCACCACCCTGGGCAAGGAGCTCGCGGTGTTCGCGCACCGTCTGGACCGTCAGGTGCAGCGCGTGGCCGGCACCGAGTTCCTGGGCAAGCTCAACGGCGCCACCGGAACCTTCGCGGCCCACACCGCCGCCGCACCGGACACGGACTGGCCGGGGATCTCCCGCTCGTTCGTGACCGGCCTGGGGCTCACGTGGAATCCCCTGACCACCCAGATCGAGTCCCACGACTGGCAGGCGGAGCTCTACGCGGACGTGGCGCGCTTCAACCGGATCCTGCACAACCTGTGCACGGACGTGTGGTCCTACATCTCGATCGGCTACTTCCAGCAGATCCCGGTGGAGGGTGCCACGGGATCCTCCACCATGCCGCACAAGGTCAACCCCATCCGGTTCGAGAACGCGGAGGCCAACGCGGAGATCTCCTGCTCCCTGCTGGACACCCTGGCCGCCACGCTCGTGACCTCCCGGTGGCAGCGGGACCTCACCGACTCGTCCTCCCAGCGCAACATCGGCGTGGCCTTCGGGCATTCGCTGCTGGCCATCTCCAACGTGGTCAAGGGCCTGGACCGCCTGGACGTCGCGGAGGCCACCCTGGCGGAGGACCTCGACCAGAACTGGGAGGTGCTCGGGGAGGCCGTCCAGACCGCCATGCGGGCGGAGGCCGTTGCCGGGCGCGAGGGGATGGACAACCCCTACGAGCGGCTCAAGGACCTGACCCGCGGTCACCGTGTGGACGCCCAGCGCATGCGGGAGTTCATCGGGGAGCTGGGGCTGTCCGAGGAGACCGCCCAGCGCCTCAGCGCCCTGACCCCGGGCGGGTACACCGGGCTGGCGGAACGGCTCGTGGACTCCTACGGCCTCTGAGCCGCCGGAACCAGTTCACGCTCCCGAACGCCTCGGCCGTGCGCCGAGGCGTTCTGCGCAGAGTCGACGTGCTCGGTGCTCCAGCGGCGGACGAGCGCGGGCACGTTGGTGGTGATCTGCTGGACCCCCAGGGCCAGGCACACGTGGGTGTCCGCGAAGGTGTCCACCGTCCACACCCGCAGCACGGCTCCGCGCTGGAGCCACTGCTCCACCAGCCGGGGGTTGTCCCGCACGAACCGGATCCCCGGCCCCGCGAGCTCCACCTCCCCACGGGAGATGAGGGGCACCCCGGGAGGCATCACGAGGCGCATGCCCGCGCGGCACACGGCCGCGGTGGCGGTGCCCACGCCGAGACCGGCGCGCACCGACTCCACGGTGGACTGAGAGACCAGCTGGCACACGTGGCGCGGTGGCACGTGGTCCAGCACGTGGCGCACGGCATCCGGGTGGAAGCTCATGATCGAGACCGTCACGGTTCCGAGCATCCCGGTCTCCGGGTTCCAGCCGCGCCGCATGAGCAGCACGAGCAGGGCCTCCTCCAGCCCGTGGCCGTACGGGCTGGGGTGCTTGGTCTCCACGGCGAGGCCCATGGGACGCCCGGCGGCCAGCAGCAGGTCCAGCAGCTCGTCCAGCGTGAGCAGCTGCTCGTGGGCCGCCCCGTGGGACGGCGGGATCTCCACACCCTTCCACGAGGTGAAGTCCAGCTCCCGCAGCTGCGCCAGGGTGTGCTGGGCCACTGGCCCGGAGCCGTTGGACGTGCGGCCCAGCTGGGCGTCGTGGTGCAGCACCAGGTGGCCGTCACGTGTCAGGTGGACGTCGCACTCCACGCCGTCCGCGCCGTCGGCGATCGCCTGAACGTAGGCCGCCCGGGTCAGCTCCGGATAGCGGTGCGAGGATCCGCGGTGCGCGTAGATCAGAGGACGGGCGGGAGGACGTTCGGTCGAGGCAGCCACGGCCCCACGGTAGGAAGCCGCGGCGACGGGAGACCGAGCACCAACTGACGCGCCAGTAGCCTTGGGATGACGTCCGCGTGAACGAACAGGCGCCCCGAGGACGGTGGTCCCCGGGGCGCCCGCTCCGTCACGCGGCCTGCAGTGTCACTCGCGCCCGGTGGTGGCGGTCTCCAGGGCCTCCTGCTGGGAGGCTGTGGTCCCGCCCTCGAACGCCTCTGCGCGGTCCCCGAGGGTCAGGTTGGGAGGGAACTGCTCCGGGAACTCCCCGAACGCCTCGTCGGCGGACTTGATGACCTGACGGGCCATGGCCAGGTTGGCGCCGCCGCCCACGAACGCGCCGATCCCGATGGGCAGGGCGCGGCCCAGCATGGCACCGGACTGGCGGGCGATGAAGCGCTTGACGAACATGCTGCGGATGGACCGGCCCACGTCGAAGAACTTGGCGTTGCTGCCGGACTTGCCCATCATGAGCCCCCACTTGTTGGAGATGCTCTTGCTCGTGGAGGAGCTGGTGAGCAGCTGGCCCATGAGCGCCTGCCCGTCGTCCCCGAGGATCAGGGCCATGACCATGGTGCGGTTCTGGTCCTCGTCCTTGGGCTCGACCCCGTGCAGCTCCGCGACCGCCTGGGCGTAGAGCGCGGTCGCCTCGAGGTAGCCGGTGACGGCCACCGAGGACAGCCCGAAGGAGGTCAGGGTCCCGATCCCCGGAATCGCGGCGGTGGCGCCCACCGCGCCGCCGCCCGCGGTCACCGAGCGCACGTAGAGCTTGCGTGCGCGCTTGGCGAGCTGCGCGGGCGTCTCGTCGGGGTGCTGCCTGCGCATGTGCTTGATCATCTTGACCACCCAGGGCCGCTGGACGCGCAGCGCGTGGTTCAGGAACTTCTCCACGCCCGGCGACGGCTGCCCGTGCTCGTCGAACGCCTTGTTCAGGGGGTTTACGCGCATCTGTGTCCACTCCTCGAGACGGATAGGGGCTGCTCGGCGGCCGAGGCCGAGCACATCGGACTCACTATGGCACAGCGCTCGCGGCGGCGCGCGGGCCCGCGCACCCCGTACGCCCAGGGCACACAAGCCCGGGCCCGGCAGACGGCACGCTCCGGGGCGGGTCAGCGCACGAAGTCCTCCCACGCGTTCAGCCGTCGCAGCAGGTCCGTCTTCTTGGAGGCGTGCCCGGACATCCGCTCGAGCACCGAGGACAGGGTGCGGATGGCCTCCACCACGAAGGGCCCCTTGTTGAGCATCACGCACTCGGCCTGCTGGCCCTGGGCGGCGTCCGTGATCTCCGCACGGGAGGGCAGCCCCTTCTTGGCGAGGGTCTCCAGCACCTGCGTGGCCCAGATGACGGGAACGTGCGCGGCCTCGCACAGCCACAGGATCTCCTGCTGGACCTCCGCCATGCGCTCGAAACCGGTCTCCACGGCCAGGTCCCCGCGGGCGATCATCACACCGGAGTCCTGCCACCGCATGGCCTCGAGCAGCACCATGGGCAGGTGCTCGAAGCCGCCCACGGTCTCGATCTTGAGCGTGATGTCCACCGAGTCGGCCCCCAGCGCCTGCAGCTCGGCCAGGAGGTCTGCCACGTCCTGGGCGCTGCGCACGAAGGACATGTTGACGATGTCCGCGTGCTGGACGACGAACGCCAGGTCCTCCCGGTCCTTCGCAGTCAGCGCGGGGATCCGCAGATCCGTGTCGGGGAAGTTGATGCCCTTCTCGGCCTTGAGCTTGCTGCCCGCCGGGCTCGCGTGGGTGATCTCCACGTCCATGTGACCGGCGTGCACATGGCGGATCACGCCGCCGATCTTCCCGTCGTCCAACCACACGCGCTGGCCCGCGGCCGCGTCCTGGAACGCCTCGGGCAGTGTGCACCCGATCCGCACCGGGGACGGCCCGCCCACCTGGACAGGTTCCGTGCTGTTGAGCAGCCGCAGCGTGTCCCCCGTGGCCACGCGGAGGTACTGCTCGGTCTCCGGCAGCTCCCCCAGGGTGGCCTCGGAACCGTCCCGGGTGCGCAGCACCAGACCCGTGGCGAAGTAGACGGTCTTGGAGAACTCCACCAGCACGGCGTCGTCGTGGGTCTCAACGACCCGCAGGGTGCGACCGGAGTCCCGCGCGTCCCGCAGCTGGAGGCGTTCGCCCACCGTGCGCTCGGCGAGCCACTGCTCGGGTGCGACCGCCACCGCGGGGACGTCCTCCGAGTGCTGGGCCCCGAGCCACAGGCGAGCGGGGCGGATCACGTGACCCGTGGCGTCCCGCTCGGGCTTGATCTTCTCGACGCGCGGCCCGGGCTCCACGGGGCCGGTGCGCACCTTGGGCCCGGCCAGGTCCATGGCGATGCGCACGTCCGTGCCCAGGTCCGACGCCGCGGCCCGCAGGTGCTCGATCATGCTGGACCACTCCTGCGGTCCGTCGTGGGCGCAGTTGATGCGGGCCACGTCCGTGCCCGCGGCCACCATGCGGGAGACGAGCGCGGGGTCCTGCGCCGCCTCAGAGGGCATGGTGACCATGATGCGCGTGGCCCTGCCCTCCGGCGCCTGGCCCACCAGCCGCACGGTGTTCCGCGCCAGTGTGACCGGTCCGGGGCGCAGGTCCTCCCCGGGGAGCAGCCCGGGGTCGAGGTCAGGCAGCTGCGGGTCCGGCAGCCCCGCCACGGCGGCGAGGGTGCGGGCCACGGCCGTGAGGTGCTCGGCCACGCCCGACTCCATGCGCCCCAGGGAGGAGACGCCCAGGCCCGCGAGCTGAATCTGCAGGTCGCGGACATCCTCGGAGCGCACCGCGGTGTAGTCCACCAGGTTGACCGCGGAGTGCCGGTGACGGGGGGCCACCCCGTTGATGCCCTCGAGCCGCACCTCGCGTGCCGCACGGATCCGCAGCAGCAGCTCGCGCACCCGCTCCAGGCACTGGGCGGCGCGCTCGGCCCGCGGGGGGATCTCCTCGGACTCCGTGACGGTCATGGTTCTCCTCGTGTGGCGGACTGCGAGTGCCCCCACCGTAGGCCGCGCAGGTCAACCGGAGGTGAACAGCGCCGGCCGTGCGGTCTCAGTGGGTGCTGAAGTCCGTGTACTGCCCCGTGGCGGGACCGAAGTGCTCGTCCACGGTGATCACAGCACCCGGGGTGTCCCGTGAGATCAGCGCCTGCAGGAAGTCCCCCACGGCCCAGCGCGGGCCCTCGGCGACGACGCCCACGGTGCCGTCCTCGTTGTTGGTCGCGGTGCCCGTGAGCCCCAGCTTCTCGGCCTGCCGCCAGCACCAGTACCTGAACCCCACGCCCTGGACCGTGCCGTGCACCACGGCGGTGAGGGCGATGACCTCGCTGAGGTCCAGGGGCTCCTGGTCGCGGCCGTCGGAGGATTCGGGGTGGATCGATGGCATCTGCATGCCCTCAGCCTAGAAGAACGCCCGGTGGGCGACACCCCTGTCAGGGCGTCGCCCACCGGGCGGTGCGGACTGCCTGGTCGCGGTCCGAGCTGCTGCGGCCGCTCGACCACGGCTCGAACCGGTGCGGCGGCGGGAGCCCCGGTCAGTCGAGCGAGTCGACGGCCTCGGCCACGGGGGTGTCCCCGTCCGCGAACTCGATGAACTTCTTCGCGGTCCCCCGGGGATCCGCGAGCACCCGGGCGGCCACGAGGGCCACGTTGCCGCGGGCGGTGGTGTTGGACTCGCCCTCCCCGGCCCTGCCGAGCGCGATGGCGCCCGTGGCGGCGTCGTCGGTGAGCATTCCGGGGCCCAGGATCGTCCAGGTGAGCGAGCTGGCGCGCAGATGGTCGTCAGCGTCCGCCTTGGACTGGGCGTACGCGTGGAAGTCGTTGTCCTCCGGGACCCCGTGGTCCTGGCCGGCCCCCATGTAGGAGACCATGACGTAGTGCTTCACCCCGGCGGCCTCCGCGGCGTCCATCGAGCGGATGGCCGCGTCCCGGTCCACGGCGTAGGTGCGCTCCGGGGACCCTCCGCCCGCGCCCGCGGACCAGACCACGGCGTCCTGGCCGGACAGCAGCTCCGTGAGGGCGGCCACGTCCATGTCCTGGACGTCCGCCACCACCGGGTTCGCCCCCGTGTCCTGGACGTCCTGGCGCTGCTCCTCCTTGCGGATCACGGCGTTGACCGTGTCCCCCTGTGCGGCGAGCAGCCTGCTCAGCTGGAGCCCCACCTTGCCGTGGCCGCCGATGATCGTGATCTCAGTCATCTCGAGTCCCTCCTGTCGGAACAAGTCCTCCGGGGAACCGTGTCCGTCCCCGGGCCACGTACAGCGGTGCGCGGCACGCGAATATTCCACGGTTCCCGCGCCACCCTCCGAGCCCGGCGGGCCGGTTCGGACCAGCTGCGTCTCAGCAGCTCACGGACGCGGCCAGACCAGAGGTCAGCTCACGGACGCGGCCAGACCAGAGGTCAGCTCCCGGACCAGGCCCTGCAGGTCGGCCTGGAGGTGCTGGACCAGGCTGTCGGAGATCACTCCCACGAGACCGTGGACGATGAAGCGGTCGCACTCGCCCTCGTCCCCGCCCGCGGCGGTCCCCCGCTGCTCGCGCACCTCCCGCAGCCCAGCGAGGGCGTGGTCCACCACCGCGTCACGCACCATGAAGCATCCCGGCCCGGACAGGACGGCCCGGTAGAAGGAGCGGAACTGCTCCACGTGCCGGGCGATGGGCGGCAGGACAGCGTCCCAGGGGCTGCGACCCTCTGCCCGGGCCGCCTCCGGCTCCAGGGGCACCTCGTGGAGCAGGGACTCGGTGGTGCTGCGCAGCACCTGGTCCCGGGATCCGAAGTTCTCGTACACGGCCTTGCGGCTCACCCCCGCGGCATCGGCGATCTCGGTCATCCCCACCTGCGCACCGCGGTCGGCCACCAGTGCCACTGTGGCCGCCACCACCGCTGCGCGGGTGCGTTCGATCCGCCGGTCCATCTGTTCTCCCATACATCGTCAAACCAGGGCCCAGCTATTCAACCCCTCGCGGCGAGGATGCGCGACAACCTAAAGGGTGAGATCGGGGTCCTCCGGTCGCCCGACGGTGACGGCCTCCACGAGGAACAGCTGACCGGTCCCCGTGGCCGTCACGGTGCACGGTCCACCCAGACGGATGAGCGACTCCCCCGCACCGGCGCGGGTTCCCGCTCCGGTCCGTGCGGCACCCCCCGCTCCCGGAGCTTCCTTCTCCGGGTCGACGACGCCGCCCGCACCGGTGCGCGCGGCGGCCGCCTCGCCCACCTCCAGGCGGTGGGCGTCCACCTCCAGGGAACCCTCGGTGACGAGCACCAGGCACGTGTCCGCGATCTCCCGCACGAGCGGCGTCTGCGGAGTGACGCGCGCGCTGAGCAGGGTGACGGCCGGGTCCCACAGGGGGTACCGCACGGCTCCGTCCTCCGCGGTGCGGGTCTCGAGCGGTGCCACGGGCTGCTGGGTCTCGGCCATGACCCGCAGCAGCTCGGGGACGTCCACGTGCTTGGAGGTGAGCCCGGCGCGCAGCACGTTGTCCGAGCAGCCCATGATCTCCACGGCCGTTCCGCTGAGGTAGGCGTGGACCTGCTGCGCGGGGGTGAACAGCGCCTGCCCCGGGCTGAGGTGCACCGCGTTCATGCACAGCGCCACGAGCAGCCCCCGGTCCTCCGGGTAGTGGTGGGTCAGCAGCCGGATGAGCCGGCGCGCGCGCTCGTTCGCGTCCTGCTCGGGGGACAGCGACACGGTCCCCTCTTGTGCGGACGCCGCCGTGTCGGGTGCGGGGGCGGCCGCGTTGACGCTCTCACGGACGGCGGCCGCGGCGGCGTCGTCGGAGAGCTCGAGCGCGTGGCGCAGCGGACAGGGGGAGGCGGCCGCCGTGGCGAGCCACGAGAGGCCGAGGTCCTCGGCCACGGCCGAGAGCTGGGCTCGGCTCTGCTGGCCCGCGAGCAGCCACATGTCCGTGAGTGCCACCACGGTCTCGGGCTTGGCGTGGGGGTCCTTGTAGTTGCGGTGGGGGGCGTCCAGGGCGATGCCCGCGGCGTTCTCCCGCTCGAACCCCTCCCGGGCCTGGTCGGACGTGGGGTGGACCTGGATGGACAGGGGCGCGTCGATGGCCAGGATCTTGAGCAGGAACGGCAGGTGGGGGGCCAGCTCGTCGAGCCCGCGCTGCTGCCCGTCCACACTCACACGGGACGGCGCACTGGCGTGCGCGCCCATCCACAGCTCCGCCTCGGGCTGCTCGGTGGGTCCGGGGCGGCCCTGCATCTCGGCGAGCACCGAGCAGGACCCCCAGGCGTAGTGCTGGATCGGGTTGCTCATCCTCAGGAACTCGGCCATGGCTCTCATGTAACCACAGCGGCCCACGGATGCCGTGGCACCGCGGATCGGCCCGTGGACGCTCACGGGGCTCCCGTAGAATCGTGCACCGTGACCACAGACCTTTCCTCATCATTCAAGGCCTACGACGTGCGCGGCATCGTGGGCGAGAGCATCACCGCCGAGAGCGTGCGGGCCACCGGCGCGGCCTTCGTGGACGTCCTGGGCCTGACCGGCTCCTCCGTGGTGGTGGGCGGGGACATGCGTCCCTCCTCCCCGGAGTTCATCGAGGCCTTCGCGGACGGCGCCACGCGGCGCGGGGCGGACGTCACGGTGATCGGCAGCATCTCCACGGACGAGCTGTACTTCGCGTGCGGCACCCTGGACTGCGCGGGCGCCACGTTCACCGCGAGCCACAACCCCGCCCAGTACAACGGCATCAAGATGGCGAAGGCGGGCGCGGTGCCCGTGTCCTCGGACACCGGGCTCTACGAGATCCGGGACACCGCCCAGGGCTTCCTGGACGCCGGGGAGATCCCCGCGGCCGAGCGCCGCGGCCAGGTGACGCGCCGGGACGTGCTGGGCGACTACGCCCACTACCTGCGCTCGCTCGTGGACCTGAGCGGCATCCGCCCCCTGAAGGTCGTGGTGGACGCCGGCAACGGCATGGCCGGTCTCACCACCCCCGCCGTTCTGGGGGATGCCCTGCTGGACGCGCTGCCGCTGGAGATCGTGCCCCTGTACTTCGAGCTGGACGGCACGTTCCCCAACCACCCGGCCAACCCGCTGGAGCCCGCCAACCTGGTGGACCTGCAGAAGGCCGTGCGGGAGCACGGCGCCGACATCGGCCTCGCGTTCGACGGGGATGCCGATCGCTGCTTCGTGGTGGACCAGGACGGCGAGCCGGTCTCCCCCTCCGCCGTGGCCGCGATCGTGGCCGAGCGCGAGATCGCCCGGGCCCGGGCCGCGGGCGAGGAGCAGCCCGCGGTGATCCACAACCTCATCACCTCGAAGGCCGTGCCCGAGCTGATCGAGGCGAACGGCGGCCGCGCCGTGCGGACCCGTGTGGGCCACTCGTTCATCAAGGCCGTGATGGCCTCCGAGCACGCGGTCTTCGGCGGTGAGCACTCCGCGCACTACTACTTCAAGGACTTCTTCAACGCGGACACCGGGATGCTCGCGGCCATGCACGTCCTGGCGGCCCTGGGCGAGCAGGACGGCACGCTCAGCGACCTCATGGACCGCTACGACCCCTACGTGGCCTCCGGCGAGATCAACTCCGAGATCGAGGACAAGGCCGCCGCGGTAGACCGCGTGCGCGCGCACTTCGCCTCGACCGATCCCGCGGTCACGGTCGAGGACATGGACGGCACCACGTTCACGCACCCCACCCAGGGCTGGTGGTTCAACCTGCGCCCCTCCAACACCGAGCCCTTCCTGCGGCTCAACGTGGAGGCCCCGGACACCGCCGCCATGGAGGCCGTCCGGGACACCGTCCTGGGCATCGTGCGCCAGGGCTGAGCGCCCCCGGACACCGCCCGCC
>NZ_RCOM01000038.1 GCF_003667225.1 Kocuria rhizophila | reverse complement strand
GTCAACGGGGCGGCAGGGCAGGCTTCCGCGCGGTGGGGACGGCGGTCAGGGCACGCGGGTGCCGGAGCGGTGTGGGGTGAGGAGCAGGACACGGTGCGGTGGCCTTTCGGAGGGATCTGCAGAGGGGCGTGCGAGCAGACCGTGGCCTATCCCAACGGGTCGCCCTTCGTGCGGTCCAGGGCCACTCGCACCAGTGCGGAGGCCAGGACGGGCAGCTGCTCGGGGTCCACGAGGTCCGCCAGCGCGGCGGCGTCTTCCTGCAGGCCGACGCGGCGGGCACCGGCGAGCGCCTTCTTGTCGACGTGCGGAGCCAGCATCGGCCACACGCCCTGTGCTTCACGCGCGAAGATGGACGCGCCGGTGGGCCCGATGCCGGGGAAATCCTGCAGCCGGCGGAGAATCCCCGAGGCGTCGTCGGAGGCGTCCCGCAGCGCTCGCAGGTCACCGCCCCAGGTGTCCAGGATCAGGTCCGCGCCGTTGCCCAGCATGGTGGAGGTGCGCTCGTCGTAGCGCTTGTACCCGCCACGGCCCAGGGCGGCCACCCGCTGGCGCCAGGAGGAGTTTCGCATCGCCTCGGGGGTGCGGAACCCGGCGTCGAACAGCGCGCGGGCAGAGGCCACCGCCGCGGGTGCCCCGATCCGGGCGGAGAGCAGATTGGCCAGCACGAGCAACTGGTAGAGAGGAGCGGGAGCGTCCCGCAGCTCGATCCCCGCCTCCTGCGCGTATGTGCGGCCGTGCCGCTCCAGCAGCGCGTCCACGGTCTGCGCAGGGGTTCGGGCCACGGCGGCGGTCCTCTCGGTGCGGCTCGGCGGGTTCCGGCCCCCGGAGGACGACGACGCCGCGCGGCTCGCGGGGGTCGGCGTCACTGGTCGGCAGGCCGTTCGTCCAGCCTAGAACCGCTGAGCCCGGGAGGTCGAGCGGCCCGTGAGCACGTGCCGTGGGACGCCGTGGGCTGAGCGGGCGGCGGAAAGGCGGCCGATCGGCGTCGTGATGCGGCGGAGGATGGCGAGCAGGTGGGAGAGGATTCCGCTGGCGGCCAACTCCTCGTGGGGAAGGTCACTGATCAATAGACTGATGACCAACGCCGCCCCGTTCTGCGCGAGCAATCGAGCACTTCGAGGGCTGCGGTCGAACTGATTGGTCACGACGAAAGGCAGTGCCATGGCAGAGAGCAACGAGAACATCCAGAAGGTCCGCGACATCATCAAGGGCACGCGCATCGCCATGCTCACCCACGTGGACGAGAACGGCCGCCTGGTCTCCAAGCCCATGGCCACGCAGGAGGTCGATTTCGACGGCACGGTGCGCTTCATCGCGGAGCGCGCCTCCGACCAGGGCATGGACATCCAGAAGAACCCGAACGTGAACGTGGCCTACTCGGGCAACGGTGCCTGGGTGTCGCTGAGCGGCAAGGCACGCATCGTCAACGACACGGACAAGCTGCGTGAGCTGTGGAGCTCCTTCACCGGTTCCTGGCTGGAGGGCGGCCCCGAGAACCCCAACAACGTGCTCATCGAGATCGACGCGGACACCGCCGAGTACTGGGACACCCCGGGTGGCAGCAAGGTCACCCAGGTGGCCAACCTGATCAAGGCCAAGGTCACCGGCAACACCGTGGACGGTGAGAACGAGGTCGTGGACCTCTGATCGCATCGGAGTCGTTGCGGACCTGACCGGGCCGTGCTCGCACCGTGCGGGCGCGGCCCGTTGCCGTTCCACGGTTCGCCGCACCACCAGGTGGCATCCAGCTGGCCACCAGGTGCCGTGGCGGCTCCCGTGGGACGGTTCCTATGAGGGCGAGCCACAGGACCCGCTCACCCCGACCGCACCAGTGACCGGCTCCGAACGGGCCGAGAAGAGGAGCCCGATCACCATGGAGACGACCCCGAACAGTGTGTGGACCTTCCTCTCCCACGTGGAGTTCCCCGCCGAGATGGCCCCGTTCCTGGTGGCCGGTGAGGTCCCCGTGGCCTCTTTCAAGACCGTGCGGGACACCGCCACGTTCACCAACCGCCGTCTGATCGTGCGGGACGCCCAGGGGCTGCGCGGCAAGAAGATCGAGACGGTGTCCATTCCCTACTCCAGCATCAGCATGTGGTCCACGGAGAACGCCGGGACCCTGGACTTCAACGCGGAGATCCAGCTCTGGACGCGCGCCGGCGTCATGAAGATCAACGTGGGCCGCGGCATCGACGTCGTTGCACTGGACCAGCTCATCGCCCACTCCGTCCTCGGCTAGTCAGACCGCCCGCCCGCCCCGGCGGGTGACCGGAACCACGGCCGCGGTGCCTACCATGGGGCATGACCGTTCGCATGCTGTCGATTGAGACCGTGGTCCCCGAGACCGTCATCCGGCAGGAGGACGTCACCCGCCTGTTCGCGGGGCAGCCGGGTATGACGCGCCTGGGCTCGCGGCTCGTGCGCTCCGCGTTCGACGGCGCCGGGGTGGCCACGCGCCACACCGTGCTCCCCGAGCTGGCGGAGGCCACCGCCCGCGCGTCGCACGCTCCCACCGCTGGCCCGGAGGACGACCGGGAGCGGGGGCAGTTGACGCCCCCGCGGACGCCGCACGGGGAACCCCCGGGTGACGACGCCGCGGCGTCGCCGTTCGTGGATCCCGTCACCGGTCACCTGCTCTCACCCGGCACCCACGCCAGGAACCAGATCTACACGCGGAACGCCCGGGAGCTGTTCGTGGCCGCGGGCAGGGCGGCGCTGAGCGGCGTCGGCCCCGGGATCACCGCGGCGGACGTGACCCACGTGGTCACGGTGTCCTGCACCGGGTTCTTCGCGCCGGGCCCGGACGTGCGTGTGGCCAAGGACCTGGGGCTGCCCGCGGACGTCAAACGTGTGCACCTGGGATTCATGGGGTGCAACGCGGCCTTCCCCGCGCTGCAGACGGCGGCGACCGCGTGCCGCGCGGACCCGGACGCCGTGGTGCTCGTGGTGTGCGTGGAACTGTGCACCCTGCACCTGCACGTGCGCAACGATCCCGACACCGTGATGGGCAACGCCCTGTTCGCGGACGGCGCGGCCGCTGCTGTGGTGACCGCGCGCGACGTCGCCGTCCCCGGCGCCGCACTCGAGCTCGTGGACTTCGAGACCACCCTGGCGCCCGTGGGCGAGGACGAGCTCGCGTGGAGCGTGGGGGACGAGGGCTTCGAGATGATCCTGGGGACCTACGTGCCCCGCATCATCGACGACCACGTGACGGACGCCCTCGCGCCCCTGCTCCGGCGCACGGGTCTCGCTGTGGAGGACATCCCGCAGTGGGCCGTTCACCCGGGCGGGCGCAGCATCCTGGACAAGGTGGAGTCCCGGCTGGGGCTGAGCGCCGAGCAGATGGCGCCCTCGCGTGCGGTGCTCCGCGATGCGGGGAACATGAGCAGTGTGACCATCCTCTTCGTCCTGGCCCGCCTGCTGCACACCGGAATGTCCGGGCACGTGGCGGCCATGGCGTTCGGGCCGGGCCTGAGCATCGAGTCCGCCCTGCTCCGGCTGCTCCCCGCCGCGCAGCGCTGATGGATCTCCTCCTGCACCGCCGGTCCGTGGGCGAGCCCGAGCTCATGGACGACCCCGCGTGCGATCCCGTGGCCCTGGACAACACCTACCGGTTGTTTGGGGTGATCAACCCGCTCGTGGCGTCCTGGCGCCCGGTGTACCGCCGGCACCTGCGACCCGCCCTGCGGGCGGCCGCGCGGCAGGGACGCCCGGCCACGGTGCTGGACGTGGGGTGCGGGGGCGGGGACGTCGCCCGGGCCGTTGCGCGCTGGGCTCACCGGGACGGACTCGACGTGCGGGTCACGGGCATCGACCCCGACGAGCGGGCCACCCGGTGGGCCGCGGCCCACGACCGGGGGGCCGAAATCACCTACCGCACGGTGGCCAGCGGCGCGCTGATGGAGGCCGGGGAGAGCTACGACGTGGTGATCTCCAACCACATGCTGCACCACCTCACCCCCGCGGAGCTGGCCGGGGTGCTCTCCGACTCCGAGGCACTGGCCCGCGGGGTGGCGGTGCACAACGACCTGCGCCGCAGCCGCGCGGCGTGGCTCGTCTACTGGGTGGCCACGCTGCCCCTGGCCCGCGCCCGCACCTTCGTGCGCTTCGACGGGCTGCTCTCGATCCGGCGCAGCCACACTCCCGCCGAGCTGGCCACGGCTCTACCCCCTGGCTGGCAGGCCGTGGGGCAGCGGTTCTTCCGGCTGCTCGCGGTGCACCGCGCACCGGAGACGATGCCGCCCCGGACGGGCCGGGGCCGCGCGTAGCCGGTGCCACCGGGCAGGACTCAGGCGGAGCCGGGCCGCGTGTCCTGGTCCCAGCCCTGCTGCGGGGTGTCGCAGGTCTCACGGAACACGAACTGGGAGGGGCGCTTGCGCTCGCGGCTGGACCAGTCGATCGCGGGGCGGTGCGTGTGCTCGGGCACGTAGCCCAGCCGGTACACGGCCATGAGCTCCAGGTCGTCCGGGACGTGCAGCATGTCCACGATCCGCTGCCACTGGTGCGGGGCCTCCATGGGGAAGGACACGAACTGGATGCCCATGCCCAGCTCCACCGTGGTCAGCCACAGGTTCTCCATGGCCGCGCCCATGCTGAACACGGAGTAGAACCCCGAGAGCTCCTCCGGGCGGTACTCGCCGCGTTCGAGCATCACCCCGATCAGCAGGGGTGAGCCCGCCACGAGCTTGCGGTTCTCCTCACCCAGGGTCTGCGGGACGCGCAGCCTGTTCATGAGGGCCTGCCCGGACGGTGTGAACGCCCGGGAGGTGAACGGGCGCAGCAGGGCGGGCAGCTTGTCGAAGAGCATGCCGCTGCGCAGGGTGTCCATCTCCTTCTGGCTGAACCGGAAGTACTTCTTGTACCGGTCGAAGAACGTGCCCGCGCCCATCACCTCGGTCATGCTCTCGCCACTGATGCGGGCGACCGTCTCGATGGTGTCCCGGTCCTCGATCAGCACGAACCGCCACGGCTGGCTGTTGAACTGGGACGGTGCGGCGGCGGCCGCACGGATCAGCAGCTGCTGGTGCTCGGGGCTCACCGGGTCTGGTCGGAACGGACCGTTGGTGGTCCGCCGGTTGAACACGACATCCAGGAATTCCACGATTCACCTCCAGGCCAGCACGAGACCGGCCACGTAGCAGGGGGCCGCCGCGATGGCGTCCCGGGTGTGTCGCCGCAGCGGACGGGCGCCGTGGCGCTGCAGCAGGAACAGGGGAGCCAGGGCAGGGGCCAGCGCGAGCGGCGTCGTCGAACGCGCCCTCAGCCCGGCGGCGCACGCGGCCGCAGTGAGCGACGAGGTGGCGATGTACAGGCCGTGGTGGACCCAGCGCACGTTCGAGGTGTCGAGCAGGCCGAGGGCCACCGAGCCGCCCAGGGCGCAGTTCGCCGTGTACGACGCCGCCGCGGCCGTGACGAGCGTTCTCACCGGGTCCATGGCTCTCCTTCACGACGGCGTGCTCCTTCTGGCCATCGTGTCACAGGTCACGGCGCCGCCCGGGGACGCAGTGACCCGGAGCCCGGGGACTTGGGGCCACCGTGTGGGAGCGGTCGCGGCGCGCCTCACGGCGCTACGAGCCTCGGGGTTGCGGGAAGCAAGCACTACGATCGGGGCGTGGCCCCCGCACAGATCTTCTCCGTGATCATTCCCACCCTGCAGCGTTCGCGAGAGCTGCCCGAGTTGGTGGAGCTGTGCGCCGTGCATCCCACGGTCCTCGAGGTGATCGTGGTCAACAACCACCCGGACCCGCTGGACTTCGGCCGGGAGAATGTGCGCGTGCTGCAGCAGGAACGGAACATCTACGTGAACCCGGCCTGGAACCTGGGGGTGCGGGAAGCGCGGGCGGAGTATCTGGCGATCATCAACGACGATGTCTTGTTCGACCCGGCGCTCCTGGACCTTGCGGCTCGAGCCGTGACAGCGCCGTTCACCGGCCTCGTGGGCATCGATCCACTGCACATGAACCGGGCCGAGTCCCTCCCGCCCAAGATCCGCCTCGCCTCGCACCATCTGATCTGCTCGGGATTTGGCATGTTCATGTGCATGCCCAAGAGCAACTACGTGCCGATCCCGGAGGAGATGAAGATCTGGGGCGGGGACGACGTCCTCTACATGAGTCAGCGCTGGCCGAACAAGGTGATCATGGGCCCGTGGATCCGCTCCGAGGTGGGGACCACATCGTCCGACGCGACCTTTTCGCCGTTCCTGGAGCACGACGGGCGGATCTGTGAGCGCTATCTGCGTGACGAGGTGGGATGGCGGTGGTGGCACCGCCCTGAGGAGTGGGTGCTGGCCATCCGCAGGCTGCGACATCGTCTTGCGGGTCGTGGTGGTCGAGTTCGACACCTGGATCCGGCCGGCGGGGAGCAGGCACCCGGCACTGAGGTGGGATGAGTGGCCCCCGCACAGATCTTCTCCGTGATCATTCCCACCCTGCAGCGTTCGCGAGAGCTGCCCGAGTTGGTGGAGCTGTGCGCCGTGCATCCCACGGTCCTCGAGGTGATCGTGGTCAACAACCACCCGGACCCGCTGGATTTCGGCCGGGAGAATGTGCGCGTGCTGCAGCAGGAACGGAACATCTACGTGAACCCGGCCTGGAACCTGGGGGTGCGGGAAGCGCGGGCGGAGTATCTGGCGATCATCAACGACGATGTCCTGTTCGACCCCGTGGTCCTCGACGTCGCCGCCGAATTCGTGGTGAAGCCGCGCCGGGGGATCCTGGCCCTGGAGGGGACCTTCCTCAACCGCGAGCACGCCACGCGCCCCAGGCTGCGGGTGGCCGGGAGCAACCTGATCGGCAACAGCTTCGGCATGTTCATGTGCCTGCGCAGGGAGAACTACGTGCCCATCCCCGAGGACCTCAAGGTGTGGGGCGGGGACGACTGGCTCTTCTTCCACCAGCCGTGGCCCAACTGGGCGCTCATGGGACCCCGAGTGCGCAGCGAGGTGAGTGTGACCAGCTCTGAGGGGCAGTTCCAGCAGATGCTGGGTGAAGAGAGCTCACGCGCACAGGAGTACGTGCGGGACATGTATGGCTCCCGGTGGTGGCACCGCCCCGTGGACGCTCTGGTGGCCCTGAGGGTGGCGCGAGGGCGCGTGAAGGAAGCCGCAGCCCGTTGGCGAACCCGCACCCGCCCGGGAGGGTGAGCTTCCCTTCCGCACGCGTGCAGGGCCGCCCACCGGTGGGGTGGGTGGCCCTGCACGCGTGAGAGCGGCTCGCCCGTCGCCCCAGGGGGCCCGGGTGCGTGACTGGCACGCGCCTTCTTGGAGTTACTGCGGCGGGAACTCGCCGGTGTGCACCACGCTGCCGGATTCCTCGTCGTAGTAGAACTCGGAGACAGCCTGGCCCCGGGGCGCCGCGTTGGCGTCTCCCTCAAGCGGGTACCGGTAGGTGACCCTGAGGTTGGCGTCGTTAACGCGTTCCACCTTCGCCTCGAAGTCCGCACTGGGAGCTCGGCGCTGGATGTGCAATAGCAAACGCCGATACCGGAGGGATCGTCGTCTGTCCGCCATGGGGCGGGATCTGTCTCGCCGCACGTCAGGCGGCGGTTCCACTCGAGATCACGGTTGGGTCACACTTCTGGACGGTGGCCCGTCACCGGGCGTCAGCCGATGCCCGGGGGCCACTCGCCAGCGTGGTCGATGGACTCGGTGTCCGGGTTCCAGGTGTAGGTGGAGACGGCTCGGCCGCGGGCCTCTGCGTTGCTCTCGTCCCCCTCCACGTACGTGTAGGTGACCTGGATGGAGGAGTCGGTGAGCCGCTGCGTAGCGGGGTGGAAGCCGATGGGCTTGGACGTGGTGGTGCCCAGGTAGTCGCCCTGGTGGAAGAGCATCTGCTGCCGCGGGGACGAGCCCGTTCCGCCGCCGATCAGGGTGATCCAGGAGAGATCTGCGCACGAATCGTAGCCATCGCTGTCCTCAATGGTCCAGGACGAGGGATCGGCGACGCCCGGCACATCCGCCAGATGCGCGCTCACGGCGGCCTCGGCGCCGCTCGCACCGCACGTTTCCTGACCGGCCGGAGCGCTTGCCGAGGCGCTCTTCGCGCCAGACTCCTTGGTCGGCTCTGGCGCGGATTCCGTGGTGCGCTCCGGGGTCGGCTGCCCGGCTGGTTCCGACGACTCCTCGGGTGCTGGCGACGCCGCCTGCGAACGAATGCCCGACGTCGGGCCTGCCACCTGTGCGCTGGTGGCAGCAGACTGCGGCTCGTTCGACGAGTCGGACCCGCACGCGGTGAGTGAACCGACCCCGAGAATCAGCAGCGCCGATGCCGCGGTGAGTGTCCGAAATCGTTGCATGGTGGCCCCTTGAGCAGTCCTGGACCCGTGTTCTCACGGTCAGGATCAGGGTGCCCGCTTTCGTTCGCTTGTGCAATCTCCACATGTCATTGCATGGAATTATGTCGGCCCCGCGGGGTCACCGCGCCGTGCCAGCGCGGTCCTGGAATATCCCGGGGCCCTTCCCGCGCTTCCATCAGTAGTCTGATGATCCGGCGGGTGCCGGGTCCACCACCGTCGAGAGGGGAGCCGTGCCATGGGGACGTGCGGGGTGCACGGCCGGACCGTTGCGGAGCTGACGGCCTGTGCGGGTGCCGAGCTGCGTGCGGGCGACAGTGCCGCGGAGCAGGCCGGGAACGTCAGAATCCTCGGCGTCTCGGAAGTCCACACGGAGGTCCGCCCGGGGGATCTCTTCGTGGCGCTGCAGGGACGCCACCACCACGGGGCAAGCAAGGTCGCGGAGGCAGTGGCCGCAGGAGCGGGCGCGGTGCTCACCGACGCCGCAGGGGCGCGGTCCATCGGCCGCGACCCGGGGGTTCCGCTGCTGGTCGCCGAGCATCCCCGTGCCGTGCTGGGACCACTCGCCTCGCTCCTGAACGGCCACCCCTCCCACCACCTGCCCGTCTTCGGTGTCACGGGAACCAACGGCAAGACCACCACGGCCTACATCCTCGAAGCTGCCCTGCGACGTCTGGAGCAGCATCCCGGGCTCGTGAGCACCCCGGAGACCGTGGTGGGCACGCAGCGAGGGCCCAGTCGCATGACGACACCCTCGGCGCCGCACGTCCAGGACCTGCTGGCCAGGATGCGTGCGGCGGGCAACCGGTCGGCCGTGATGGAGGTCAGCAGCCACGCCCTGGACCAGGAGCGCGTCAACGGCGTGCGCTTCGACACTGTGGCCTTCACCAACCTGACCCATGAGCACCTGGACTACCACGGGGACATGGAGTCCTACTTCAACGCGAAGGCGAGGCTGTTCACGCCGGAGTTCGCGGCACGCGCGGTGATCGTGGTGGACGACGACGCCGGGCGGCGCCTCGACCGCCTGGCCCGCCGGAGAGGACTGCCCACCGTGACCCTGGGTACCCGGCCCGGGGGCGCCGCCACCTGGCACCTCGCCGGCGTCGAGGGCGCGGACGGGTTCGAGCTGCACGGTCCACGGGGCCCCATGCGGCTGCGTGCACCCCTGCCCGGGGAGCACAACCGCGTGAACACCGCGCTGGCCGCGCTGATGCTCCTGGGTGCCGGGCACCCGCTGCAGGAGGTGGCCCGTGCGCTCGACGGACCGGTGAGCGTGCCCGGCCGCATGGAACGGGTGGACCTGGGGCCTGGATGGCCCACGGTGCTGGTGGACTTCGCGCACACGCCCGATGCCACCGCCAAGTCCGTGTCCGCGCTGCGCGCCAGGACC
This sequence comes from Kocuria rhizophila, assembly GCF_003667225.1. Classification (GTDB taxonomy): domain Bacteria; phylum Actinomycetota; class Actinomycetes; order Actinomycetales; family Micrococcaceae; genus Kocuria; species Kocuria rhizophila. The sequence continues at coordinate 12,502 of NZ_RCOM01000038.1, read as the reverse complement.
CGGGGCCGCCTCGTGGTCACCGCCAGCAGCGGCGGGGACCGGGACACGTCCAAGCGCGAACTCACCGGGCGAGCGGTGGTCGAGTCCGGCGCGGACGTCGTCGTGGTCACGGACGACAACCCCCGCTCCGAGGATCCCGCAGCGATCCGTGCGGCCGTGATGCGGGGCGTCGACGCCGCAGTGCAACGGCTGCGTGCCGCGGGGCAGCCCGTACCGTACGTCGTGGAGGCGCCCACCCGTCGGGACGCGATTCGGACGGCTCTGGAACTCACGGGCCCGCAGGACACCGTGGCCCTGTACGGGAAGGGCCACGAGCGCTGGATGGAGATCGGCCCGCCCGGTGCACGGGTTCCGTTCGTGGACAGCGACGAGGTCCGGGCGGCTGCCGGGCAGATCGGCCACCGAGCGGCGTCGCCGGCCCAGGCAGGCCCACCCCCGGGGCGGGGCGGCAGCGGGTGGAGCGCGGCCCCGGTGGCGCCGTAGTCTGACGGTGCGCGTGACCGCGCGTCGGACGAGAACCTGGCAAGGAGCACCGCATGACGCAGCCCATCCCGGATCCCAATCCTCTGGACAACCCGGAGGCCGCAGGGGACACGTTCCGCGAGGACGACCTGATCGAGACCACGGGTGCCGAGGACTCCGCATGGGAGGAGGACGACGCCCAGTGGGGTGAGGACGCGGATCCCCTGAAGCACCCCGAAGAGGCGGACATCGAGCAGATCGCCGTGGGGGACTCCGACCCCGGGGCCGCGCTCGGGACGGAAGCCCCGGAGGTCGAGGCCCTCGTGGCGGACCCCCAGGCGGACCGCGAGGTCGAGCGCTCGTTGCAGGACGGTGCCCAGGATCCCACCGATCCCATGGAGTAGATGCCCGCCGGCTCCACCCCGGGAGGACGCCGCCGCGGGCCCCGAACGGGACGGCCGTGGTGGCCGGGACGACCCCCGGCCGCCACGGGTGTGCACCGTGGGACAGGCAGTGGCCGGGGTACGCGCCGGGGGCGTTTTGACCATGGCACACACGTGGTACCTGTGACTGTCGGACCACGGGTCTATCCTGGGCGCATGTCCAGATTCAGCCCGCTGGAGTGGCCGGTCATCCGCCAGCTCCGCACCGGGGACCACACAGGCCGCAGCAGTGCGGTGCAGTCCCGCAGGACCCAGGAGATCACCGCGCGCACCGCCACGGCGGACCGCGTGGTGCAGAGCATCTGCCCGTACTGCGCCGTGGGTTGCGGACAGAAGGTCTACGTCAAGGACGAGCGCGTCATCCAGATCGAGGGTGACCCGGACTCGCCGATCTCGCGTGGTCGCCTGTGCCCCAAGGGCTCCGCGAGTGAGCAGCTCGTGAACTCCCCGGGCCGCCAGACACAGGTCCTCTACCGTGCGCCCGGCGCCGCCGACTGGCAGCCCCTGGACCGGGACACGGCCATCGACATGATCGCCGACCGCTTCCTGGAGTCCCGACGCCGCGGCTGGCAGGACGCGGACGAGCAGGGGCGGCCGTTGCGGCGCACCATGGGCATCGCGTCCCTGGGCGGCGCCACCCTGGACAACGAAGAGAACTACCTGATCAAGAAGCTGTTCACCGCGGCGGGGGCCGTGCAGATCGAGAACCAGGCCCGGATTTGACACTCCGCCACGGTTCCCAGTCTGGGAACCTCCTTCGGGCGCGGCGGCGCCACCCAGTCCCTGCAGGACATGGCCAACGCGGACTGCATCGTCATCCAGGGCTCCAACATGGCCGAGTGCCACCCCGTGGGCTTCCAGTGGGTCACTGAGGCCAAGGCACGCGGCGCCCGCGTGATCCACGTGGACCCGCGGTTCACGCGCACCTCTGCCGTGTCGGACAAGCACCTGCCCATCCGTGCGGGCTCGGACATCGTGCTGCTCGGGGCGCTGATCAACCACGTCCTGAGCAACGACCTCTGGTTCCACGAGTACGTGCTGCACTACACCAACGCCGCCACCCTCGTCAGCGAGGACTTCGAGGACGCCGAGGACCTCGACGGCATCTTCTCGGGCTACGACCCCGAGACCGGCACCTACCACCTGAAGTCCTGGGGCTACGAGACCGAGGGCGAGGACCACGGGGAGCGGGCCGACGAGGAGGGCAACCAGGGGGGTCAGGAGCGCGCGGAGGCCGGCGGTCAGCAGTACGGCAGCGGCGGCGCCCCCGTGGGCTCCGGCACGCCGGTGCGGGACGAGACCCTGCAGCACCCGCGCACGGTGTTCCAGATCCTCAAGCGCCACTTCTCCCGGTACACCCCGGAGATGGTGCGGGAGACCTGCGGCATCTCGGAGGAGGACTTCGACTACCTCGCCCGCTCCGTCACGGAGAACTCCGGGCGGGAGCGCACCACGTGCTTCGCGTACGCGGTGGGCTGGACACAGCACACGCTGGGTGCGCAGTTCATCCGCACGGCCTCGATCCTGCAGCTGCTGCTGGGCAACATGGGCCGCCCGGGCGGCGGCATCATGGCGCTGCGCGGGCACGCGACCATCCAGGGCTCCACGGACATCCCCACCCTGTTCAACCTGCTGCCCGGGTACCTGCCCATGCCCTCGGTCACCGCGCAGAGCTTCTCGGAGTACGTGGACGGCATCCGCACCACCAGCCAGAAGGGCTACTGGGCGAATGCTGAGGCGTACTCGGTCAACCTCCTGAAGGCCTGGTGGGGGGATGCCGCCACCGCCAAGAACGACTGGGCCTACGACTACATTCCGCGGATCAACGGGGCCCACGGCACCTACCAGACGCTGATGTCCATGCTCAAGGACCAGGTGGAGGGGTACTTCCTGCTGGGGCAGAACCCCGCGGTGGGTTCGGCCAACGGGCGGCTGCAACGCATGGGGATGTCCCACCTCAAATGGCTCGTGGTGCGGGACCTCAACATGATCGAGTCCGCCACGTGGTGGAAGGACGGTCCGGAGATCGCCTCGGGCGAGCTGAAGACCGAGGACATCGACACCGAGGTCTTCTTCATGCCCGCGGCCACGCACGTGGAGAAGTCCGGCTCCTTCACCCAGACCCAGCGTCTGGTGCAGTGGCGCCACCAGGCCGTGGCACCGCCGGGGGACGCCCAGAGCGAGCTCGAGTTCTTCTTCGAGCTCGGCAACCGGATCCGCGAACGCCTCGCGGACTCCACGGACCCCCGGGACCGGCCCTTGCTGGACCTCACGTGGGACTACCCGCTGGACGAGCAGGGTGAGGTGGACCCGGTGTCCGTGCTGGCCGAGATCAACGGCCGCTTCGAGACCGGGGAGCAGGCGGGTGAGCCGCTCAGCAACTACGGCCAGATGCGCACGGACGGCTCCACGTCCGGTGGCTGCTGGATCTACACGGGCATCTACGCGGACCGCGTCAACCGGGCGGCCATGCGCGTGCCCGGGTGGCAGCAGGACGAGATCGCCTCGCAGTGGGCGTGGGCGTGGCCCGCGAACCGCCGCATCCTCTACAACCGCGCCTCGGCGGACCCCGAGGGCAAGCCGTGGAGCGAGCGCAAGAAGCTCGTGTGGTGGGACCAGGAGCAGGGGCTGTGGACCGGCAAGGACAATCCGGACTTCCCGCTGGATCGTGAGCCCTCCGCGCGGCCGGGCCCGGAGGCAACCGGGCCGGACGCCCTTGCCGGTGACGACCCCTTCATCATGCAGGCGGACGGCAAGGCCTGGCTCTTCGCGCCCAAGGGCATGATGGACGGGCCCCTGCCCACGCACTACGAGCCGCAGGAGTCCCCGGTGGACAACCCGCTGTACGCGCAGCAGCAGAATCCCGCGCGGATCATGTTCCCGCGGGAGGACAACCTGTCCGCGCCCAGCGGGGAGGCGCCGGGCACCGGGGTCTACCCGTTCGTGTTCACCACCTACCGGCTCACGGAGCACCACACGGCCGGTGGCATGAGCCGGTGGCTGCCGTACCTGTCCGAGCTGCAGCCCGAGATGTTCTGCGAGATCTCCCCGGAGCTCGCTGAGCTCAAGGGGCTGGAACCGTACGGGTGGGCCACCATCATCTCGCCGCGCTCCGCGATCGAGGTCAAGGTGCTGGTCACGGACCGCATGACACCGCTCACCGTGGCGGGCAGGACCATCCACCAGATCGGTCTGCCGTACCACTGGGGGGCGGGCTCCGACGCGGTGGTCACGGGTGACGGTGCGAACGACTTGCTGGGCATCACGCTGGACCCCAACGTGCAGATCCAGAACTTCAAGACGGGCTCGTGCGACATCGTCCCGGGCCGTCGGCCGCGCGGTGCGGCGCGGATGGAACTGGTGCGCGAGTACCAGGAGCGGGCCGGGCTCACCGTGCGCACGGGAATGGAACGCATCACGGATCCGGAGCGCGAGCTCGACCAGGATCCGCTGCGAGGACGCGACAGCGGGGACATCGCGGGGCAGTCCACCGCCTGGCGGCCGGGCGCCCCCGCGACGGACCAGGAAGAAGAGCAGTGAGCACGGACAACCTGACACCCACCCCCAGTTTCGCGGACGACACCTACTGGGAGCACCCGCACCACCGGCGCGGGTTCTTCACGGACACGTCCATCTGCATCGGCTGCAAAGCCTGCGAGGTGGCGTGCAAGGAGTGGAATCGCAACCCGGTGGACTCGGACTACGAGATCCTGGGCTCCTCCTACGACAACACCGGTGGTCTGGGTGCGGACACCTGGCGCCACGTGGCGTTCATCGAGCAGTCCCAGGAGCGCATCGAGCAGGCCCGCGAGTCCGGCCGCGCCCTCGTGAGCCTGGGCATGCCGCGCGTGGGTCCGCCGGCGGCGTCGCCGGCTCCTGCCGCGGGCGGGTGCGCGTGCGGCTCCGCCCCCGCTGCGGCGGACTCCGCCGCCGTTCCCGTTCCGGATTCGGGCGGGCGTGCGTGCGGGGCGCCCCCGGTGAACGACGCCGCTGGGCCCGGTTGCGCGTGCTCGTCCCAGTCCACACCGGGCGTCACCGCGCCGGCGGGCTGCGGATCGGCGGGCGGTTGCGGCTGCTCTGCGGAGGGTGGGGCGGCCCCTGTGGCGGCCACCGGTGGGGACGACTCCCCGGTGCTGGACACCCCCGACTTCCGCTGGCTCATGTCCTCGGACGTGTGCAAGCACTGCACCCATGCCGGGTGCCTGGACGTGTGCCCCACGGGTGCGCTGTTCCGCACCGAGTTCGGCACCGTGGTGGTGCAGGAGGACATCTGCAACGGCTGCGGCACGTGCGTGGCCGGGTGCCCGTTCGGGGTGATCGAGCGCCGCAACGACGGGCTGGTGGAGCCGAAGACCCAGCGGGGCGCCCCGCCCATGCCGGACACCGTGAAGGTCCCGCAGGACGGCATCGCCCAGAAGTGCACGCTGTGCTACGACCGCATGAAGAACGACCAGACCCCCGCGTGCGCGCAGGCGTGCCCCACCACGTCCATCAAGTACGGGGAACGGGAGAGCATGCTCGCCACGGCGCAGCAGCGGGTGGCCCAGCTGCACGAGCAGGGCAGGACCGAGGCGCGGCTGTACGGCGCCAATCCCCAGGACGGCGTGGGTGGCACGGGCTCGATCTTCCTGCTGCTCGACGAGCCGGAGGTCTACGGGCTGCCGCCGGACCCGCAGGTTCCCACCAAGGACCTGCACCGCATGTACAAGCGCGCGGGCATGGCCGTGATGGGCATGCTGGCCCTCGGCGCGGCGGCGTTCACGGTGGGTGAGCGCTCATGAGCCTCTCCCCGTACGACAGCTACCGGCCGCCCGAGGAACCGCGGCGCAAGCGGCGTCGCCGGAACCGTGGACCGGGCGGCGGAGCGTTCCGCCGCGGCGGGGACGGTTCCCGCGAGATGCCCATGGTGCCGGACACCGAGTTCACGTCCTACTACGGCCGCCCGATCGTCAAGGCGCCGCCGTGGGACTCCAAGATCGCCACCTACCTGTTCCTGGGCGGGCTGTCCGGGGGCTCGGCGATCCTCGCCCTCGGCGGGTACCTGACCGGGAAGCCCGCGCTGCGCCGCAACGCCCGGCTGTCCGCGCTCACGGCGGCGGGTCTCGGCGGAGTTCTCCTCGTGGCGGATCTCGGCCGCCCGGAGCGCTTCCTCCACATGATGCGCACGTTCAAGCCCACCTCGCCCATGAGCATCGGTTCGTGGGTATTGGCGACGTTCTCCACGAACGCGGGGGTTGCCGCGGCGGTGGAAGTGGACCGGATGACGGGGGAGCGGTTGCCGCTCGGCCCGCTGCGTCCCGTGCTGCACGCTGCGGAGCTGCCCACGAGCGTGGCCGCAGGTGTGCTCGGGGCGCCGATGGCCACCTACACCGCCATGCTGCTCAGCGACACGGCCGTGCCCACGTGGCACGAGATGCACGGGCACCTGGCGTTCGTGTTCGCGAGCTCGGCGTCCCTGGCCTCCGGTGGGCTGGCGATGCTCACCACGCCGGTGGAGCAGGCCGGGCCCGCCCGCTTCTTCGCGGTCGCGGGCGTTGCCGGGGAACTCGTGGCCATGCGCGTGATGAAGGACGCCATGGACCCCGTGACCGTGGAGCCCCTCGAACAGGGCAGGCCCGGCCAGTGGCTCGAGTGGAGCGAGCGCCTCTCGATCGCCGGCGGGCTGGGCGCGCTGCTCGGCGGGCGACGCCGCTGGGTCGCCGCGGCCTCCGGACTCGCCCTGGTCTCGTCCTCGGCCCTCACCCGCTTCGGCGTGTTCTGGGGCGGCAAGGAGTCCGTGAAGGACCCCAAGTACACGGTGATCCCGCAGCGCAACCGGCTCGAGAAGCGCCGCGCGGCGGGCATCACGGACGACTCGATCACCACAGCGGGCTGACCCACTGGGCCACACTGTCGAGGCGTGATCCGGGGTGGCCGCGCACGGCCGCCCCGGTCATGCCGTGAAAAGGACCGGCTCAGCGCACGGTGACCAGGGTGTCCGCGGTCTCCGGGAGCGCGGTGGTCTCGCCGATCACCGGGTAGCCCGGGACCTCGCCCACCACGAGCAGCCCACCCGAGGTCTGGGCGTCCGCGAGCAGCAGCAGGGTGTCCTCCGTGACGCCTGGGCCCGCTGCCAGGTGGGGTCGCACCCAGTCCAGGTTGCGCCGCGTGCCGCCTGAGACGAATCCGTCCCGCAGCGCTTCGGACGCTCCGTCCACGAGGGGGACGGCGGCGGCGTTGATCGTGGCGCCCACGCCCGAGGCGCGGCACATTTTGTGGAGGTGGCCCAGCAGGCCGAATCCCGTTACGTCCGTTGCCGCCTCGACCCCTGCCGCCAGTGCGTCCCGAGAAGCGTCCCTGTTGAGAGCCGTCATCGTCTCGATCGCGGCGGGGAAGACCTCGCCCGTGGACTTGTGCCGGTTGTTGAGCAGCCCCACGCCAATCGGCTTGGTCAGGGTGATCGGCAGACCGGGCCGGGCGGCGTCGTTGCGCAGCAGGCGCTGCGGGTCCGCGGTGCCCGTGACCGCCATGCCGTACGTGGGCTCGGGGGCGTCGATCGAGTGCCCGCCGATCACCGGGCAGCCCGCCTGCGCGGCAACGTCCAGCCCGCCCTGCAGCACCTCGGACATCAGCTCCATGGGCAGCAGCTCGCGCGGCCAGCCCACCAGGTTGATGGCCACCACGGGGGTGCCGCCCATGGCGTAGACGTCCGAGAGGGCGTTGGCCGCGGCGATCCGGCCCCAGTCGTGGGCGCTGTCCACCACGGGCGTGAAGAAGTCCGCCGTGGACACCACCGCGAGGTCGGGGCGCACGAACACGGCCGCGGCGTCGTCGCCGTCGTCCAGGCCCACCAGGACGTCCGGCGCGTTCTGGCCCGTGAGACCGCGGACCGCGTCCTCCAGCTCTCCCGGGGGGATCTTGCACGCGCAGCCTCCGCCGTGGGCGTAGCTCGTGAGGCGGCCGAGATCGGCCGCGGGGTCCTGGGCGGGGGAGTCCGCGGGGCGTTCACTCATGGGGCCAGTGTAGGAACGCGCTCCGACAGCCTGCTGAGCATGCGGGTCCCCGGGCGGTGATACATTCGGCCGCGGAGGCGTACGTGTCCTGGTGGGCGCCCCGGTCTTCAAAACCGGTGAGACCGAGCACCTCGGTCTGGCGGGTTCGATTCCCGTCCGCCTCCGCCAACCATCCGAGGAGCACCGTGAGCACAGAGGACCCCCGCCGTCGCATCCCCCGCACGGACCGCGTGCTTGCGGACCCGCGGGTCCGCGCGGCGGCCGGAGGACTGGGCGATGCCGCCGTGCGCGCCGCCGTCGCCTCCGCCCAGGACCGCGCGCGGGGCGGGGAGATCGCCCCGGAGGCCGTGGTGGACACGGTGGTCGCGGGCCTGGGCGCGCGCGGGGCGAGCTCCCTGACCCCGGTGCTCAACGCGACCGGCGTGGTGGTCCACACCAACCTGGGTCGGGCCCCGCTGTCCGACGCCGCGCGCCAGGCCCTGCTCGACGCCGCCGGCTACGTGGACGTGGAGCTGGACCTGACCACCGGGCAGCGCTCCGCGCGCGGTGCGGGCGCCCGGGAGGCGCTGCTGGAGGCGTGCCCCGCGGCGGAGGACGCGCTGGTCGTCACCAACGGCGCCGCCGCGCTGGTGCTCGCCACCGCGGCCCTGGCCGGTGCCCGGGAGGTGGTCATCAGCCGCGGTGAGTTCGTGGAGATCGGGGCCGGATTCCGGCTCTCGGACCTCATGGAGTCCACGGGGGCGCGGCTGCGCGAGGTGGGAACCACCAACCGCACCCACCTGGGCGACTACGAGGCTGCTCTGGGTCCGGAGACGGGCTGCATCCTCAAGGTCCACCCCAGCAACTTCCGGGTGGATGGATTCACCTCCTCGGTGCCGCTGCGCGAGCTGCGGTCCCTCGCGGACGAGCACGGCGTGCCGCTCGTCGTGGACGTGGGCAGCGGTCTGCTGACCCCGGACCCCGCGCTGCCGGACGAACCGAGTCTCGCCGAGGCCCTGGAGGCCGGGGCGGACGCGGTGATCGCGAGCGGGGACAAGCTGCTCGGCGGCCCTCAGGCGGGCCTGCTGCTCGGGCGCGCCGAAACGGTGCGGCGCCTGGCGCGATTCCCCCTGGCCCGGGCCGTGCGCGCGGACAAGCTCACGCTCGCGGCCCTCGAGGCGACCCTGCGCGGGGGCAGACCGCCGGTCGACGTCGCCCTGCACGCGGAACCCGGTCGCCTGCGGGAACGCGCGGAGGCCCTGGCCGCCGCGGTGGACGCGGAGGTCGTGCCCCACGACGGTCGTGTGGGTGGCGGCGGCGCCCCGGGGGTCCCGCTGCACGGGTGGGCCGTGCGGCTGCCCGAGGCCGTCGCCCGCCCGCTGCGCCTCGGTCGCCCGGCCGTGCTGCCCCGGGTGCACGACGGCGCGTGCCTCGTGGACCTGCGCTGCGTGCCCGAGTCCCGGGACCACGAGCTGACCGACGCCGTGGCGGCAGCGCTCGAGGAGATCCGCTGATGCACGTGGTGGCGACGGCCGGTCACGTGGACCACGGCAAGAGCACTCTGGTCCGGGCGCTCACCGGCATCGAACCGGACCGCTGGGACGAGGAGAAGCAGCGCGGGCTGACCATCGACCTCGGCTTCGCGTGGACCGAGCTGCCCTCGGGCACGCACGTGGCGTTCGTGGATGTCCCAGGCCACGAGAGGTTCCTGGGCAACATGCTCGCGGGGGTGGGGCCCGCACCGGTGGTCGTGTTCGTGGTCGCCGCGGACGAGGGCTGGCAGGAGCAGTCCGGCGACCACCGGGACGCCGTGGCCGCCCTCGGGATCACCCACGGGCTGATCGTGGTGACCAAGGCGGACCGCGCCCCGGAACGGGTCGACGCCGTCATCTCCCGTGCCCGCTCCGAACTCGCCGGTACGGGACTCGCGGAGGCACCCGCCGTCGTCGTCTCCGCGCAGCGGGGCACGGGACTGGAGGCGTTCCGCCACGCGCTGGACGCCGTGCTGCGCGACGTGCCAGAACCTGACCCGATGGCGCGCGTGCGGCTGTGGATCGACCGCGCCTTCACCATCTCGGGGGCCGGGACCGTGGTCACCGGCACGCTCACGGCAGGGACGCTGCGCACGGGGGACCGGATGGTGCTGCGCGGGGTGGAGGGGGAGCAGGCCGTCACCGTGCGCTCGCTGCAGAGCCAGAACCGCTCCGTGACGCAGATCGGGCCCACTGCCCGGGTCGCCGTGAACCTGCGCGGGGCCGGCCGGGACGCGATACACCGCGGTGACGCGCTCCTGACTCCCGGGTCCTGGCCCGCCACGGAGGTCCTGGAGGTGCGCCGGGACCGCGGGGCGCCGTTCACCGAGGTCCCCGAGGAGCTCGTGGTCCACGCGGGCACCGCGGGCGTGGGCGCGAGGATCCGGCCGCTGGACGCGGACCACGCCCGGCTGCAGCTGGACCGCGATTTGACCCTGGTGCCGGGCGACAGGCTCGTGCTGCGCTACCCGGGTGCCCGCGTGGTCGTGGGCGGTGCCCGGGTGCTGGACGTGGACCCGCCCGCGCTGACCCGCCGCGGCGACGGCGCCCGCGAGGCCGCCCGGCTCGCCCGGATCCCCGATCTCGGGGACCCTGCGGCGGAGACGGTCAAGCACGGGGCGGTCCCGCTGCACCGGCTGCGGCTGCTCGGGTTCCCCACGGACGGGGCCCCGCCGGCTGACGTGGTGTCCACCGGGCAGTGGTGGATCCACGCCCCGCGCCTGGACGAGTGGGCCACCCGGTTGCGCGCGGCGGTGGGGGCCGCCCACGAGCGGGAGCCCCTGGCGCCGGGGCTGTCCCGCGGGGCCGCGCGCACGGTGCTCGGTGAGCCCGGGGCGAGCGTCCTGGCCGCCGTGGTCGACCGCGCGGGACTCGAGGACCGGGACGGGTACCTCGCGGTGCCCGGTCGGCAGGGCGGGCTCGGCGCCGCGGAGCAGGGCGTGGCAGCCCTCGAGGTCCGTTTGCGCGCCCAGCCCTTCGCGGCCCCCGAGTCCCACGACCTCGACGCCCTGCGGCTCGGTCCGCGCGAACTTGCCGCGGCGCAACGCCTCGGTCGGCTGCTGCGGCTGCCGGGCGACGTCGTGCTGCTGCCCACCGCGCCCGCGCTCGCGATGCGCGAGCTCGCCCGCCTCCCTCAGCCCTTCACCGCGAGCCAGGCGAGGCAGGCGTGGGAGACCACGCGCCGTGTGGCGATCCCGCTGCTCGAGCACCTCGATGCGAAGGGATGGACCCGTCGGGAGGACGGCAACCGCCGGAGCATCGTGCGCTGAGCGGTGCGGCTCGTCGGACGCGCCCGGGCTGCGCGCCGTGAGCGAAACCCCCTCCCCGGGGTGGCCGCGGAGCACTAACCTCGGGGACACGACAACGGGCAACGCAGAGCCGGACGTGCCCGCGCGGCACCGTGCGGCACCGTCCGCGGCGCGTTCCCGTGAGACCGGGACCGGAGCAGACCGGCCCAGGAGACGATGGAGGAGCACCATGACCGACACCCCCGCCCAGGACCCCCAGATGCAGAACGAGCAGCCCCCGCTCGAGAACGGCACCCCGGACGGCTCCGTGCCGCAGGGCGGTGCCGCCCAGAACGGCGCGCCGCAGAACCAGGCACCCCAGGACGCCACCGCGCAGAACGGCGCGCCGCAGGGCGAGACCATTGGCGCCACCGGTGACGCCCAGGACTCCACGCTGGAGAAGGACCCCTCGGACTGGGTCAGCGGCGACGAGCCCATGACCGGCGCCCAGAAGTCCTACCTGGACACCCTCGCCAAGCAGGCCGGCGAGGAGCTGCCCGCGGACCTCACCAAAGCCCAGGCCTCGGAGCACATCGAGCGGCTCAAGGGCTCCTCGAACTGACCCCGCTACCGGGAACCACGCCCCGTGCGCGCCTGACGTCCAGGCTGCCGCGGGGCGTTTCCCATGCAGTTCACGGCCTCGCCCTGTGGTGGGGGTCATCCTGGACATTTGCCGAGACAGGAAAGCCTCAACTTGCTTGTGGGCAACCGATTCCGGGCCGATGATGATCGCGTGCTCACATCGATCGCGGGACTGCCCGCCCATCCGCTCCTCGTCCACCTGTCCGTCGTCGCCGCTCCCGTGGGTACGATCCTTCTCCTCCTCTGGGCCACCGTGCCGCGCTGGCGCGCCCGGCTCGGGGCCGTCACGGTGGGGGTCAGCGCCGTGGCTTTCGCCGCCTCCCTGCTCGCCAAGAGCACGGGCGAGGCCCTGCTGCCCGCCATGGGTCTGAGCGAGCACGCCCCCGGTCAGGTGGGTCCGCACGCGCAGTACGCGGACCTGCTGGTGGTGGCCGTGGGGCTGTGCCTCGGGATTTCGGTGCTGCTCTACGCGGCGCAGCGCTGGCTCACCACTGACCGGTTCCCCCGCCGGGAGACCCTCCTGCTGGCGCTGCGGGTGCTCGCGGTGCTCGCCGCGGTCTTCGCCCTGGTCATGGTGGCGCTCACGGGCCACGCCGGTGCGCAGCTGGTGTGGGGAAACTTCCCCAACTGACCCCCACGTGGCCGCGTCGGGGCCGCCGCCGCCCGTTCTGTCTCCGCGCCGTCCACGCCCTGTTCTACTCCGCCCCGAGCCCCGAGCCCCGAGC
>NZ_RCOM01000037.1 GCF_003667225.1 Kocuria rhizophila | reverse complement strand
GCGCAGGATCCGCCCCACCCCTCCCGCGGCGCGCGCGTGACGCGGCAGCGTCTCCGGGATCACGAGCACCGAGCACGCGAGCATCACCGCCCCGAAGACCGCGAGCACCGCGAAGGCGGTGCGCCAGTCCGCCACGGTGGCGATCACCCCTCCCGCGAGCGGGGCCACCACGGGCGCCAGGGAGGTGATGAGCGAGAGCACGGAGTACATCTGTGCGGCCCGGTGTCCGCGGGCGATGTCCGAGACCACCGCGCGGGCGATCACCACACCGGCCGCCCCGGAGATCCCCTGCAGCAGCCGCAGCGCGAGCACCACCCCGATTCCCGGCGCCAGGATGATCCCCACCGACGACAGCAGGAACACCAGGTTGCCGGCCACCATCAGCCGGTGGCGCCCCACCACGTCCGAGAGCGGGCCGAGCAGGAACTGCCCGCCCGCCATGCCCACCATGTAGGCGGTCAGACTCAGCTGGACCAGGCTCACGGGCGTGCCGAACCACTGCGCCATCTCCGGCATGGACGCGAGGTACATGTCCGTGGCCATGGGGCTCACCGCCGAGAGCACACCCAGCGAGCCCACGAGCGCGATCCGGTCCCAGCGCGGCGGCAGCCCCAGCCGGCTGCGGACGGCCCCGGGCCTGCCGGGCGCGGAGGCGTGCGGCTCGTGGTCCTGGGGCATGCGGTTCTCCTGCGCGGCGCGGGTGGCGGGTGGCCCTCCATCGTAGGGTCCGCCCGCCACGCCGTGACCTCCCGTGACGGCCCGCCTAGGATGTTCCTCGATGGAATCCAGCGACCAGACACCCCAGGCTCCCCAGAACGACGCCGCCCTGCCGGCCTCCCCCGCCGACGCTCCCGAGGGCACCGCCACGCCCGCGGCCTTCCACCGCCAGCCGTACTCCTTCGTGCGCCGCGGCGACCGGCTCTCCCCCAAGCGCCAGAAGTCGTGGGACGAGCACGCCGGTGAGTGGGTCCTGGACATTCCCCGCGTCATGACCGACACCTCCGTGGATCCCTCCTACCGGCTCGACCACGAGGCGGTCTTCGGACGGACGGCACCGCTCGTGGTGGAGATCGGCTCGGGGCTGGGTGAGGCGATCGTCGCGCACGCCGCCGCGCACCCGGAGCTGGACCACCTGGCCGTGGAGGTCTACAAGCCCGGCGTGGCGGACCTGCTCATGAAGGCCGCCCAGGCGGGGGTGACCAACGTGCGTGTGGCGCAGGCCAATGCCCCCGAGGTCCTGGAGCACATGCTCGAACCGGCATCGGTCCGCGAGCTGTGGGTGTTCTTCCCGGACCCGTGGCACAAGACCCGCCACCACAAGCGCCGCCTGGTCTCCCCCGGTTTCGCGGAGCTCGCCGCGCGCGTGCTCGAACCGGGCGGACTGTGGCGGCTGGCCACGGACTGGCAGGAGTACGCCGTGGTCATGCGCGAGGTCCTGGACGCCGCAGAGGCCGAGTTCGAGAACGTCCACCCCGGCCCGGCCGCGGACGACGAGCACCCCGACACCGGGTGGGCACCGCGCTGGGACGGCCGGATCCTCACGAGCTTCGAGCGCAAGGCCACCGAGGCCGGGCGCGTCCCCCGGGACCTGACCTACCGGCGTCGCTGACCCGGCGGCGAGAAGAATGCCGACCCGGGCGGTTCGGCCGCTGAGACCACGGATGTGACCCCGTGACCCTCCGCCCGGGATGCCACGGAGTGGGCAGATGCGCAGGAACCCCGCACCAGCTCGTGGTGCGGGGTTCCGTCGTGCCGTGGCACCTCGCTCCACTCAGGACGCGCTGCGGCTGCGCTTCGTCCCGCGTGCGGACGGGGCATCAGTGGCGGCGGTCTCGCGGCCACCGTGCTCCGGCCGGGCCGGGCGGTAGAGCATGAGCGCCTGCGAGACCTTGCGGGGCGCCCGGCGGGTGCCGCGGGCGATCCGCACCACGTCCCCCTCGGAGCCCGCGGTGAAGATCATGTCCCGCTCGCGCCGTGCCTCGCGCTCCCGGTCGAGCTCCTCGCTCAGCTCGGTGACCCGGGACTGCAGCGCCTGCACCTGGTTCTCCAGCTGCATGATGCGCTTGATCCCCTCCAGGGACACCCCCTCCTGGGAGAGCTCCTGGATCTGGCGCAGCTTCTGCACGTCCATCTGGGAGTAGCGCCGTGCCCTGCCGGAGGCGCGGGACGGTGTCACGAGCCCCATGCGGTCGTACTGTCGCAGCGTCTGCGGGTGCATGTCCGCGAGCTCGGCCGCCACCGAGATCACGAAGACGGGCTGGGTGAAGTCGATGGGCATCTCAGACCGCCGCCTCCTCGCTCAGGGACGCACGGGGATCGAAGCCCTCCGTGGCCCGGGCGAACTCGCGCAGGGCCTCCTGCGCGGCGTCGTCGAGATCCGCGGGGAGCTGGACCTGGACGGTGACGATCATGTTGCCCGTGGTGGACCCGGACGTGAATCCCTTGCCCTTCACGCGCATGCGGTGCCCGGAGGACGTGCCCGCCGGGACCTTGAGGTTCACGTGGCCCTCGTCCAGGGTGGGCACCTGAACGGTGGCACCCAGACCGGCCTCGCTCACGGTCACCGGGACCGTGACGTGGACGTCCTGGCCTTCCCGGGTGAAGAACGGGTGCTCCTTGACCTTGACGGTCACGAACAGGTCCCCGTTGCCGCCCGGGCCGGTGTGGCCCTTGCCCGCGATCTTGAGCCGCTGGCCGTCCTTCACGCCCTTGGGCACGCGCACCGTGGTGGTCTGCCCGTTGCCCCGGCGCAGCTTCACGGTGGTGCCGTGGTACGCGGAGCGCAGCGGGATGGTGGTGGTCGTGTGGATGTCCTCGCCCTTGGTGGGCGGGGCCTGGTAGCCGCCGAAACCACCCTGGCCGCCGAAGCCACCACCGGTGCTGAAACGGGTGTCCCCACCCTGGGCACCGCCGAACTGCGCGAACAGGTCCTCGAACCCGCCGCCGCTGGACGTGGTGTAGCGCCTGCGGCCGCCGCCACCGCCGTTGAACAGGTCCCCGAAGATGTCCTCGAAACCTGCACCCCCGGCGCCGCCCGCGGGCCCACCGGCCATGAAGCGTGCACCCGACCCCATGGCGCGGATGGCGTCGTACTGCTCACGCTCCTCGGGGTCGGACAGCACCGCGTTGGCCTCAGTGATGTCCTTGAACTTCTTCTCCGCGGCCGCGTCCCCCGGGTTCTGGTCCGGGTGGTACGTGCGGGCCAGCTTGCGGTACGCCTTCTTGACGTCCTCGGGTGATGCGTCCTTGGAGACGCCCAGCACGCTGTAGAAATCCTTGTCGATCCAGTCCTGACTGGCCATGACGCCTCCTTCCTGTGAAATCTTCCTCAGTAGGACTCGGGGCGGGTCCCGTCATGTGGACCCGCCCCGAGGTGTTGGTGTGCTCTACGGCTGCGCCGCCACGGCCACCTGGGCCGCCCGGACCACCCGGTTGCCCACCTTGAAGCCCGAACGCAGCACCATGGACACGTGGTCTGGCTCCACCTCGTCGGTGGGCTGCTGCATCACGGCTTCGTGGACGTTGGGGTCGAAGCTCTCCCCCACCTCACCGATGCGGGTGAGACCCTTCTTGCCCAGGGCGTCCTCGAGCTTGGTGGCGATCGCCGCGAACGGGCCGTCCTCGAGGTCGCCCGCCTTGCGGGCGGCGTCGATGTCGTCCAGCACCGGCAGCAGCGCGGAGACCAGCTCGCCCGAGACGAAGTCCCGCAGCTGGTCCTTCTCCCGCACCGTGCGGTTCTTGTAGTTCACGAACTCCGCCTGCAGGCGCCGCAGGTCCTCGAGCCGCTCGTCCGCGAGCCGCTGGGCCTCGGAGTCGCCCTCCGGGGCGGCGTCGCCGGTCGACGACGCCGCGTCCGCGGACTCCGCGTCCTGGGACTGGGGGGTGTCGAGGATGTCGTCCACGGTGAGCCCCCCGTTCTGGGATGCGTCCTGCTGGTGCTGAGCGGGCTGCTCCGGATCCTCCGGCACGGACTGGCCGTGGCCCTCGGTGTTCTCGGAATCGCTCATGCTCACTTCTTCCCGTCGTTGTCGTCGTCCACGACCTCGGCGTCGACGATGTCGTCGTCCGATGCCTGGGCGCCCTCGGCACCGGCGGCGCCAGCCTCGGCGCCCGCGGCACCCTCGGCCTGGGACTGGGCGTACAGGGCCTCGCCGATCTTGGTCTGCGAGGTCTGCAGCTTCTCGAACGCGGTCTTCACGGCGTCGTCGTCATCGCCCTCGAGCGCGGCCTTGACGGCGTCCACGTCCGCCTGGACCTCGGTCTTGACGTCCTCGGGGATGGCGCCCTCGTCGTCCTTGATCAGCTTCTCCACCGAGTACGCGGTCTGCTCCGCGTTGTTGCGGCGGTCCGCGGCCTCGCGGCGCTGCTTGTCGGCGTCCGCGTTCGCCTCGGCGTCCTTGACCATGCGGTCGATGTCCTCCTTGGACAGCGAGGTGCCGCCCGTGATGGTCATCGACTGCTCCTTGCCGGTGCCCTTGTCCTTGGCGGACACGTGCACGATGCCGTTGGCGTCGATGTCGAAGGTGACCTCGATCTGCGGCATGCCGCGCGGGGCCGGCGCGATGCCGGTCAGCTCGAACGTGCCCAGGTTCTTGTTGTCCCGGGTGAACTCGCGCTCACCCTGGAAGACCTGGATGGACACGGACGGCTGGTTGTCCTCCGCCGTGGTGAAGGTCTCGGAACGCTTGGTGGGGATGGCCGTGTTGCGCTCGATGAGCTTGGTCATCACGCCGCCCTTGGTCTCGATGCCCAGCGACAGCGGGGTCACGTCGATCAGCAGCACGTCCTTGCGGTCGCCCTTGAGCACACCGGCCTGGATGGCGGCGCCGATGGCCACGACCTCGTCCGGGTTCACGCCCTTGTTGGGAGCCTTGCCGGCCATCTCCGTGACCTTCTCGGCCACGGCGGGCATGCGGGTGGAACCACCCACGAGCACCACGTGGTCGATGTCGGAGACGTTGATCCCGGCCTCGGTGATGACGTCCTTGAACGGCTTCTCCGTGCGGGCCAGCAGGTCCTTGGTGAGGTCCTCGAACTTGGCGCGGGAGAGCTTCTCGTCCAGGTGCACCGGACCCTCGGGGGTCACGGACAGGTACTGCAGGGAGATGGTGGTGGAGGTGGCCGAGGAGAGCTCCTTCTTGGCCTGCTCCGCGGACTCCTTCAGGCGCTGCAGGGCGATCTTGTCCTTGGACAGGTCCGCACCGGTCTTGGACTTCACCTGCTCCAGCAGCCAGTCCACGATCCGCTGGTCCCAGTCGTCGCCGCCGAGGCGGTTGTCGCCGGCGGTGGCGCGGACCTGGATGGTGGAGAAGTCGTCCTCGTCCTTGCCGACCTCCAGCAGGGAGACGTCGAAGGTGCCGCCACCGAGGTCGAAGACCAGGATGAGCTCGTCCTCCTTGCCCTTCTCCAGGCCGTAGGCCAGGGCCGCGGCGGTGGGCTCGTTGACGATGCGCAGCACGTTCATGCCCGCGACCTCGCCGGCCTCCTTGGTCGCCTGGCGCTCGGCGTCGTTGAAGTACGCGGGGACGGTGATCACGGCGTCCGTGACCTTGTCACCCAGGTAGGACTCCGCGTCCGCCTTGAGCTTCATGAGCGTGCGGGCGGAGATCTCCTGCGGGGTGTACTTCTTGCCGTCGATCTCGGTGGTCCAGTCGGTGCCCATGTGGCGCTTCACGGAGGCCACGGTGCGATCCACGTTGGTCACGGCCTGGCGCTTGGCCACGTCACCCACGAGGGTCTCGCCGTCCTTGGAGAACGCGACGACGGACGGGGTGGTGCGCGCACCCTCGGCGTTGGCGATGACGACGGGCTCGCCGCCCTCCAGCACTGCAACCACGGAGTTGGTGGTGCCGAGGTCGATTCCTACTGCACGAGACATTCTCTGTCCTTTCGTTGGAGCGGGGCGGTCCGGGGCTCCCCGTAGGGCTCCTGATCCGGACCGTCAATCCTTGAGCTTTCGAGACTCAAGTTTACTCATTGAGTCGGCGGTGTCAACCTAAGTTGAGTCCGCTTCACTCAAGACTGCGGAGTCGGCGGTCCCCGGAATTCTGCGGATGAGTTAGGGCGACTACCGATTCGACGTTACAATCGTGGGTTTGTACGCCCAGGGCGAAATACTGCCCGCTTCCGGGCGCGCGCCCACCACGTCCACGGGAGACCACACACCTTCACGAGATCGCACACTCCCCCGCCGCAGTCAGGAGAACTGTCTTGAGCACGCCACCGCATTCCCCGGAATCGGAACCGCAGCAACCCCCCGCCCACCACGGCTCCTCCGCCGGATCCACGACCCGCAGCAGGCCGCGGCAGATCTTCGACGAGCTGACGTACCCCCACGGCATCCACCCGGCACTGGTTCCGGGCGTGGGTGTGGAGGACCGCAAGGTGCGGTTCTCCACGGACAAGGCGGTGTTCATCATCACCGCCCTGCTGATCGTGGGCTTCATCGCCTGGGGTGTGCTGGGGACCGAGAGCCTCTCCGCCGTCTCCTCCACCGCGCTGGCCTGGGTCACGGAGAACACGGGGTGGTTCTTCATCCTGCTCTCCACCGCAGCCGTGTTCTTCATGCTCTTCATCGGCTTCACCCGCACCGGGCGCATCAAGCTCGGCCGTGACGACGAGGAGCCCGAGTACTCCTTCTTCTCCTGGCTCGCCATGCTCTTCGCCGCCGGGATGGGCATCGGGCTCATGTTCTACGGGGCCTTCGAGCCCATGACCTACTTCGAGAGCGGAATTCCCGGCTTCTCCCACGTGGCCGAAGCCGGGGAGGAGTCCATGGCGGTGTACGCCCTCGTGCAGTCCGCCTTCCACTGGGCACTGAACCCGTGGGCCATCTACGCCGTGGTCGGCGTCTCCGTGGCCTACGGCGCCTACCGCCGCGGCCGCGCACCCCTGATCTCCCGCGTGTTCACCGCGCTGCTGGGTCACAAGCGCGTGGACGGGCCCCTGGGCAAGCTCATCGACGTCTTCGCCATCTTCGCCACCCTGTTCGGCACCGCGGCCTCCCTGGGCATGGGCGCCATGCAGATCGGCTCCGGCATCTCGATCGTGGGCGGCATCGGCGAGCTGGGCAACAACGTCCTGATCCTGCTCATCGCACTGCTGTCCGTGGGCTTCATCATCTCGGCGGTCTCGGGCGTCTCCCGCGGCATCCGCTACCTCTCCAACATCAACCTGACGCTCGCGTTCGTCCTGGCGCTGTTCGTGTTCTTCGTGGGACCCACCGTCTACCTGCTGACGCTGATCCCCTCCACGTTCTCGACCTACATCTCCGAATTCCTCTTCATGACCGGCCAGTCCGCGGCGTGGGGACCTGAGAGCGCCGAGTTCTCCAACACCTGGACCGTGTACTACTGGGCCTGGTGGCTCTCCTGGTCCCCGTTCGTGGGCATGTTCATCGCCAAGATCTCCCGCGGGCGCTCCATCCGCCAGTTCGTGACCGTGGTGCTCGTGGTCCCGGCTTCCGTGTGCGTGCTGTGGTTCATCGTCTTCGGCGGATCGGCCATGTACTTCGCCAAGAACGGCGCGGACCTCTCCGTGGAGGACGGCGCGGAGTCCATGCTGTTCGGCCTCTTCGACCAGCTGCCGCTGACCGGGGTCACGTCCGTGCTCGCCATGGTCGTGATCGGCATCTTCTTCATCACCAGCGCGGACTCCGCCTCCGTGGTCATGGGCACCATGACCCAGCGCGGGCGCCCCGAGCCCAGCAAGTGGATCGTGGTCTTCTGGGGCGTGTGCCTCTCCGGCATCGCCATCGTGATGCTGCTGGTGGGCGGCGACGACGCCCTGGCCGGGATGCAGAACCTGGTGATCGTCTCCGCGCTGCCGTTCGCGTTCATCCTGGCGTTCATGATGGTGGCGCTCTACCGCGACCTGCGCAACGATCCCGCCACCCTGCGTACGCGCTTCGCGCTGTCCGCGGTGGAGAAGGCCGTGTCCACGGGCCTGGCCGAGCACGGCGACAACTTCGCGCTGCAGGTGGAGCACGCCGAGGGCCACCGTGCCGCCGGCGACTCCTTCGACTCGCACGATCCGGCCATCACCGAGTGGTACCGCCAGACGGACGAGAACGGGGACGAGACGGACTTCCAGTACAAGTCCCGCTGGGTCTCCTCCGCGGTGGACGACATCGTGGATCAGACGCCCCAGGACGAGGCGCCGTGGGAACAGACCACCCCCCACAACGCCAACCAGAAGTAGTGCGGGGGCGGTGACGCCCTCCTGAGAAGCACCGACCAACGGGGTGCACGTCCACGGACGTGCACCCCGTTGCTCATGGGCGGCGGCACCCGTCAGTGCTCCCCCGTCTGCCGGGAGTCCGGCGTGCGCAGACCCACGGCGGCCACCACCAGCACCGCGAGCAGCGCGAACGAGATCTGCTGCGAGTGCACGAGCGCGAGGACGGTGTCGGGGTCCCAGGCTCCGGTGGGCAGGCGTTGAGGTCCCGCTGATCACGGGAACGGCCACACTGAGGATGGAGTTCTCCACCATCTCCACGAGCTGGGTGAGGCACAGGCGCAGCAGTGCGGGCCACGCGGCACGCAGGCTCCGGGGCGCGGTGGCGGCGCGGTGCCGCGCGCCGCCGTCGACGAGTCGGGTTGCGACAGGCCCGCCAGGGAAGTCGAACATGTTCGTCAATCGAATGAGGTTCGAGAATGGAACAATGTTTGATGCCACGCAACCCCCTGCGTACCCTGACCCTCATGGCAACCCCCCACGGACCCGCAGCAGAGCCCTCCCCCGACCCGCACGCACGAGTGCCGCCGCGGGAGCCGCAGGATGGCAGCCCCGCTCCGCGGACTCGCGGCGCGAGTACCAGGGCGGGCGGGCGGCGTCGTGCGAGCCTGTCCGTGGAGTCGATCGTGGACACCGCGATCGCCATGCTGGACCGGGACGGCGCGGCGCGACTGACCCTGCGGGGGCTGGCCGCCGAGCTCAGAAGCGGCGTGGCGAGCCTCTACTGGTACGCCTCGGGCAAGGACGAGCTCATGGCCATGGTCGCGGACGAGGTGCTGGGCCGCGCGCTCGCGCAGTTCGAGACGCTGCGGGCGGCGGGGCAGAGCGCGCCCGAGCAGTTCGCGCAGCTGCGGGCCCCGGAACCGGACCCTCGCACGAGCGCCCGCACCCGGGAAGCCCTCGTAGACCTGCGCCGGCTCTCCCTGTGCCTGTTCGCCCAGATGCTGGAGCACCTCTGGCTCGCGGAGCAGCTGGTGCACGCGGGCCCGGACGAGGAGAACGCCCTGCGCACGTGGGAGTGCACCGGGCAGATCCTGCAGCGCATGGAGCTGAGCACCTCGCAGCAGTTCCACGCCTCCATGGCCGTGAGCAACTACGCCTCCGGGATGGGCGCGGAGATCTCCCAGCGCCAGGCCCAGCGCCACGAGCAGGACGCCGAGCAGATGTTCCGCGAGCAGCTCGAACGCTGGGACCACGCGAGCGCGCAGGACTTCCCGTTCGTGCACTCGGTGCTGGGCGAGTTCCGCCGCCACGACGACCGCGCCGAGTACGCGGCGGGTCTCGACCTGCTGCTCTCGGGCATCGAGCGCCAGACGTGGGCGGGACGCCCGGCACGGTGACGCACTCGCCGCCGACGGATTTTTCGTACAGTGGTGGCCATGATCGAAATCGTCACGGTGTGCACCGGCAACATCTGCCGCTCCCCCCATGGCCGAGGCCCTGCTTCGCCGTGAGATCGAGCGCGCCGGGCTCGGTGACGCCGTCACCGTGGGCTCTGCCGGCGTGAGCGACGAGGAGCACGGCAACCCCGTGGACCCCCGCGCCGGCGCCGTCCTCGCGGACAACGGGCTGGAGCTGCGGGAGCACAGCGCGCACCGCGTCACGGACCGCGAGCTCGCGGAGGCGGATCTGCTGCTCGCCATGACCGCCGAGCACGCCCGCAGGCTGCGTCAGCGGCTGCCCGAGGGCCACCCGGACACCGTGCGCCTGATGCGCAGCTTCGACCCGGCCGTGGATCCCGAGCACACGGACCTGGACATTGCCGACCCCTGGTACGGCGGGGCCGAGGACTTCAACACCGCGTGGGAGCAGATCAGCGCGGCCGTGCCCGGGGTGGTCTCGTGGCTGGGCGAACGGGTGTCCGCCTCGTGATCGCCCCCGACGAGGTGTTCCAGCCGGAGGAGATCGAGAACTTCCCGGACGGGGTCAACCTGGCGCGGCTGCTCCCGGCGGCCACGCGCAGGCCCTGCCTGGTGGGCATCGACGGGCGTTCCGGGGCTGGCAAGACCACGCTCACGGACCAGCTCGCCGCCGTGCTGCGCCGCTCGCACGACGTCGTGGTCTTCCGCCTGGAGGACCTCTATCCCGGGTGGGACGGCCTGCTGGAGGGCATGGCCGCGTACCGCACGGAGATCCTCGAGCCCCTGCGCCACGGCCAGGACGCGCACTGGACGGCGTGGGACTGGCTGACGAGTGAGCCGGGCACCCCGCGGCTCACCCGCACCGCCGAGATCGTCCTGCTGGAGGGCGTGGGCGCGTGCCACCGCGAGGCCCGGGTGCTCCTGGACACGTCCGTGTGGGTGGAGCTGCCCACCTCCCAGCGGCGACGGCGCGCCCTGGAGCGTGACGGCGCAGCCTACGAGGGCCACTGGGACCAGTGGGCCGCCCAGGAGGAGGAGTACCTCGCGGAGGATCCCGTGTGGGAGTGCGCGGACATCATCCACCCCGGCCCGTCCTCGGGGGAGCCCGCCCCGGAGGACCGGGACCCCTCATGACCCCACGCGGCGGCGCGGCCGTGGTCATCTCACCCGCGGGTGAACCGCGGCTCGTGGACCCTGAGCGTCCGCACGTGGTCCTCGAGGACCAGGCACTGACCCGCGGGGACGGCGTGTTCGAGACCATGCACGTCCTGGACGGGGACGCCTACAAGTTCGCCGCCCACCACGATCGGCTGTGCTCCTCGGCGCGCAGCGCCGCACTGCCCGCTCCCTCCGCCGCCACGTGCCGCACCGCTCTGCGCATGGCGCTCGACGCCGCCGGGCCCGGTTCCCGGGACGAGCTCCTGGGCCTCGGGGCGGAGCACGCGGTGAAGCTCAGCATCTCTCGGGGCGTCCCGGGCGGAGAACCCTGGGCATGGCTCACCGCCTCCCCGGTTCCCGCCGCCACGTTCGCGGCACGCCGGGACGGGTTGCGCGTCCTGCTGCTGGAACGCGGTCACGATCCCGCCGAGGACACCGACCTGCCGTGGCTGCTGCCCGGGGTGAAGACGCTGTCCTACGCGGTGAACATGGCCGCGGTGCGCCACGCGCGGGAGCACGGGGCGCAGGACGCCGTGTTCATGACATCCTCCGACCACCGCATCCTGGAGGGGGCCACGTCCTCGGTGATCTGCGCGCGCACCGCGCCGGGCGCCCAGCCCACCCTCGTCACGCCCGAACCGTCCCGCGGGATCCTTCCCGGGACCTCCCAGGCGCGGATCTTCGAGACCGCCCGCGCCCACGGCTGGGCGGCGGAGCACCGCCCCCTGTACCCACGGGACCTGCTGCGAGCGGATGCCGTGTGGTTGACGTCCTCGGTCCGCCTGGCCGTCCCCGTGACCGCCGTGGACGGGCACCCGGTGCCCACGGACCCGGAGCTCACGCGCACGCTCACCGGCTTCCTGGTGGGCTGACCCGGCCCGGGCCAGCGCCCGGCGCAAGTGCGCACTTCCCCCCACTGGCCACCTCCGGCGCGCAGAGAGCCGTCACGCCGGGCGGCGTCGGCGGCGGCCTCACTGCCAGATGAAGCGGTGCGTGCCCAGCGCCAGGGAGACCACCAGGGCACCCACCGCGGCGAGCACCACGGCGGTGCCCACGAGAACGTCCACGCGGCTGCAGTGCAGACTCCGCGCCCACGTGCGCGGCCCGGCGCCGAAGCCACGCGCCTCCATGGTCATGGCCAGCCGCGTGGCCCGGCGCAGGGACTGGACGAGCAGGGCGAACGCCTGACCGCCAAACTCCTGCGCGGCCCCCACCGGGCCGCTCCGGCCCCCCGCGCCGCGTGCCCGGCGGGCGGATGCGAGCACGCTCCACTCGGTGACCATGACCTCGACCAGCCGCATGGCCGCGAGCGCCGCGAGCACGAACCGCGCCGGCAGTCTGAGGGTCTGGGCGAGCCCGTCCGCGAGATCCGTGGGGTCGGTGGTCAGCAGCACGGTGATCCCGGGCAGGGCGATCGCGAGTCCGCGCAGGGCGATCGCGCCGCCCGCGGCCAGGGACCCGGTGGTGATCGTGAGCCAGCCGACCTCCACGAGGACCGTGCCGCCCGCGGGCGAGAGCATCGCGGTGCCCCAGCCGCTGATCAGCGCGGCCACCGCGAGGGGCCACAGCAGCCGCAGCAGCCGCCACGGGCCGAGCCCCACCCCCGCGAGGAGCACGAGCTGCCCCGCGAGGGCCACGGCGTTGGTCACGGGGTCCGCGCTCACCACGATCACGAGCGTGATCAGCAGCGCCCCCAGCAGCTTGACCACCGGGTTGGCGCGGGACAGCAGCCCCGTGCGGGGACCGAACATGGACGGCGCCACGGGCGTGCTCATGAGCCGAGCCTCACGTCCTGCGCCTCCAGCGCCGCCACGAGGTCGCGGTCGTGGGTCACGGCGACCACCGCCGTGCCCCGGTCCATCTCCGCCACGAGCAGGTCCACGAGCTCCCTCCAGGTCTGGGCGTCCTGGCCGAACGTGGGTTCGTCCAGGATCAGCACGCGCGGGGCCGCCGCGAGCACGGTGGCCACCGACAACCGGCGCTTCTGACCACCGGACAGCGTGAACGGGTTGGCGTCCGCGAGGTCCTCGAGGCGCAGGCGACGCAGCAGGTCCTCCACCCGGGCGGCGTCGTGCTCCGGCAGCTCGTCCTTCGAGGCTCCGGCGCGGCGCAGCAGCTGACGCGGTCCGAACTCGAGCTCGGCGCGCACGGTGGGACGCAGGAACTGGTGCTCGGGGTGCTGGAAGACCGTGCCCACGCGCGGGATCAGCTCCCCGCCATCCCACAGCGAGGGGTCCTGCGGCGCGCCGTCCGCGAGCGCCGCGGAGGCCCGCACCGTGCCGCGCACGGGCACGAGCAGACCCGCCAGCGTCAGCGCCAGGGTGGACTTGCCCGCCCCGTTCACGCCGGTCACGGCGAGCGCACGGCCCGCGCGGACGTCCAGGCTGATGCCCTCGGCGGCCACGGGCGCGTCCCAGCCGTCCAGGGGGTCCACAGCCGCGTCCGTGCCGCGCCGCCAGGCCTTCCGGGCACGACGCCGCCTGCGGGCGATCTCGCGCCGCGTCGGCTGCACGCGGGAGACGGCGAGGTCCCGGGCGCTCAGCAGCACCTCCCCGGCGTCCGGGCCGCGGGTGTCCGCCGGGGCGGGTGCGCGCGTGGTCGGAACCCAGCCGGGCACCCACGTGCCCTGCTCCTGGAGCAGGTGGCGGGCGTCGTGGAGGGTCTCGCGGGTGGGACCGTCGAAGGCCACCCGGCCGTGCTCGTCCAGCACGATCACCCGGTCCACCACGGGTTCCCACAGGGCCACCCGGTGCTCCACGACCACGAGCGTGATGCCGTCCCGCAACACCGCCTCGGAGACAGCCCGGCACAGCTGCTCCGCGCCCTCCTGGTCCACGCTCGCGGTGGGCTCGTCCAGCAGCAGCAGCCGGGGTCGCATGGCCATGACTCCCGCGAGCGCGAGGCGCTGCTTCTGCCCGCCGGACAGGGCCGTGGTGGAGTGCGCGAGGGGCAGCGTCAGCCCCACCCGCGCGAGCGCCTCGTCCACGCGGGGCCAGATCTGCTCGGGGGGCACCGAGATGTTCTCCAGCCCGAACGCGACGTCGTCCCCCACGCGGGAGAGGATCACCTGGGTCTCGGGGTCCTGGTGCATGAAGCCCACGGCCCCGCGCGCCTCCCGTGGGTCCACGCCGTCCACGCTCAGCCCGCCGGAGCGGGACTGCCCGTCCGGATCCTGTTCCACCCCCGCGAGGGCCTGCAGCAGCGTGGACTTCCCGGCGCCGGACGGCCCCAGCAGCAGCACGCGCTCCCCGGGTTCGAGCACGGCGGTGACGTCACGGAGGCTCGGATCCTGACGGCCGGGATAGTGCCACCCGAACCGCTCCAGCCGCACGGCCGCACCCGTGGGCGCTGACCCCGCCGGTTCCGTCATCGACGGCGCGTGGCGCCGGAGGCCAGGGCCCCCAGCACCCCGGTGGCCTGCAGCGCGCGCACCACGAGCCACATCAGGGCACCGGCGATCACCGCACCGGAGAGGGTGGTGAGCGCGGCGTAGACGACCTTCTGGTCCAGCGCCCACTCGTAGTTGTACATGATGTCCTCGCTCACCCCGAGGAACAGTCCGGAGAGCGCACCGGCCGCGGTGGCCACGGCCAGGCCGAAGCGGCGGTAGCCCGTCAGGAGGAACACGAGCTCCACTCCGAGACCCTGGACGAGACCGGAGATCACCACGGTCCACCCGAAGTGGGTTCCCAGGAAGCCCTCCAGCACCGCCGCGAGCAGCTCGCAGAACAGGGCCGCGCCGGGCTTGCGGATGATGAGCGCGCCCAGGGTGCCCGCCACGAGCCAGCCGCCCGAGATCAGCCCCGCCGAGGGCGGATACGCCACCGCGGCCGTGGAGACCACGGGGTACAGCAGGTTGGACCACATCCAGAAGATCACCGCGCACGCGGCGGCGAGGACCGCCGCCACCACGATGTCCACGACCCGCCAGGACTGCGTGCGGGCGGTACCCCGTGCGGTTCCGGTGGGGGTGCTGCTGAGCTGTGTCATGAGAACTCCTCCTGAAGGTTCCAGGAGGGGAAGAGCCCCCCGCGCACCGCGGACGGGCCCTTGAGATGCTCGACTCCCTAGCGCCGGTATGAACCGGATCAGGTTCGAGGGTCTGCGCTCGCGCGCACTCTCAGCGCCTCGGTGGCGCTCCCCTGTCGTTGAGCCACCAGTCTAGACCACCACGGCGGTCGGCCGAGGTGCTCGAGGCGCCCCGGCCGACCGCCGTGGTGCGAGGTGCGGGCCGTGCGCCGCACCCCGGTCCCGCGCACTCCCGCCGTGAGGACGCGCCAAGCGCGTGGCCTCACCGGCGGGCGTGCGCGGGAGCAGAACTCAGATCTCGGCCTGCGAGGACTTCGTGGAGTCGTTGTCGTCGGACTGCATCTTGGACACCTGGCGGGCGATGCCCACCTTGATGACCGTGCCCACCACACCGGTGATCATGGCCCAGATGATGATGTCGCGCCAGGCCTCGTCCTCGTCCGGGTTCTTGGCGGGGGGCTCGTTGCCCGTGACCTGCTTCCACACCACGGTGAGGGCCTTGTTGGCCACGGCCACGCCGCCCAGGGAGGCCACCGTGCCGAAAATGTCCATCGCCTTGTTCATGGGTTTCTCCTCGGTTCTCGAAAGTGCCGCCGGCGCGTGGTGGCCGGCGGCGTCGTGCTCCCACCCCAGCATACGAACCCGGGAGCCGGGGTGGTGCCACCTGCCCGGGTGGCACCGCCGCGTGTGTCGTCAGTCGCGCCGGTCCTCACCGGCGCGGGCGACGACGTCCCGCAGCTCGTCCGCCACGAGGTTCTCCTCGTGCAGGTGCTTGGAACGGTAGGCCGCACGGCCCACCATGTGCGCGGAGACCGGGACCGTGAGCAGCTGGAAGATCCACGCGAGGACCAGCAGGGGGATCATCCGGGGCTCCCCGCTGGCGAGCGCGAGGGCGGTGAGCAGCAGGAGCAGCCCGAAGACCTGGGGCTTGGTGCCCGCGTGCATGCGGGAGAGCAGATCGGGGAAGCGCACGAGGCCCACCGCGGCCGCGAGCGACATGAACGTCCCCGCGACCAGGCACACCACTGCCGCCACGTCCGTCACCGTGTGCCAGTTCATGAGCGGTCCAGCCCCACGTTGCGCGCCACCGTGACGGATCCCAGGAACCCCACGAGGGAGACGATCACGAGCAGCACCAGGTTGTCCGTGTGGCGGTGGTACACCATCTCCACGGCCAGGGCGGCGCCCACGATGGCCAGGAGGACGTCCGTGGCGATCACCCGGTCCAGCAGGGACGGCCCCTTGGCCAGGCGGTAGATGGTGCCCGCGGCCGCGAGCGCGAGGATCGCACCGCACACCCACACGGCGACGTCGAACAGGGTCATGACCGCTCCTCTCCGGGCCCGCTCGCGGCCTCGTCCATGTCTTCGGTGGGGGACTCGACGGCGCCCGTGGCCTCCGTGCGGTCGGGGTCCCCTTTGACCGGCAGCAGCGCCAGGTCCTCCCGCGAGCCCATGATGCGGATCCAGGCGGCCTCGGTGTCCAGCACCGAGCGCCGGAACGCCTCGGCCTGCTCCGGCGTGGCGATGTCCAGGACGTGGAAGTAGAGGATCCCGTTCCCCCGGTCCACCTCGACCACCAGTGACCCGGGGATCAGCGCCATGGTGTGCCCCACGGCGGTCATCAGCAGATCGTTGTTCTGCCGCAGCGGCACCCGCAGCACGGCGTTGTGCACGCGCGGTCCCTGCACCAGCGCCACTCGGAACACGTGGATGCTCGCCTTGGCCACCTGCCACACGAACGTGACCACGAACAGCACGAAGTGCACCACGTTGAAGCGCCCGGACAGCCGGACCGGGGGCAGCACCAGTGTGCGCGTGACCAGCAGGACCAGCAGCAGCCCGAAGACCAGGTTGCCGGGGCTCCAGTCCCCCCACAGCGCTCCCCACACCACCACGAGCCACAGGATCAGCGGCAGCTCGGCCCGCAGGGAGTTGCGGGCCTGGCGGCGGACGGCGGACGTGCTCATGCTGCCTCCTCGCTCACGCCGCCCTCGCCCACGGGGGCCAGCACGGCGTCGATGTAGCGGTCCGGGTGCACCAGGTTGTCCGCGGCGCTGCCCGCGAGGTCGAAGAGCGGGCCCGCGAAGACCGTGAGCGCCACTCCCACCACCACGAGAGCGGTGGTGGCCCCCACCATGGTTCGAGGCAGCAGCACCACCTCGGACGCGCCGGACAGCACGCTGCCCGGGTTGCCGGTCACCACGCGCGAGCTGCGCGGGTGGTGACCCTGGGCCGTGGTGGCCCGCAGCACGGGATCCGGGTACTCGGCGTCCTCCACGCGGCGCAGGAACACGCGGTTCCACACGCGGATCAGCGCCAGCAGCGTGAGCAGCGAGACGAGCACGGACACACCCACCAGCAGGTGGTCCAGCCAGGTGCCGCTCGCGATGCCCGCCTCGAGCAGCCCCACCTTGCCCAGGAAACCAGAGAACGGCGGGATCCCGCCCAGGGTCAGCGCGGGGATCAGGTACAGCACTCCCAGCAGCGGCGAGATCCGCAGCATTCCCGCGAGGCGGTCCACGTTGGGGGACCCGCCGCGGCGCTCGATCAGCCCGGCCACCAGGAACAGGCTCGTCTGGATCACGATGTGGTGGGCGATGTAGTAGACCACGGCCGCCAGGGCCTGGGGCGTGCCCACGGCGATCCCGAAGATCATGTAGCCGATGTGGCTGATGAGCGTGAAGGAGAGCATGCGCTTGATGTCGATCTGGGCCAGCGCACCCAGGATGCCCACGAGCATGGTCAGCAGGGCCACCCACATCAGCAGCCCGTTGATCTGCCGGTCCGGGAACAGCAGGGTCTCGGTGCGGATGATCGAGTAGACGCCCACCTTGGTCAGCAGCCCCGCGAACACCGCCGTCACCGGCGCGGAGGCCGTGGGGTAGGAGTCGGGGAGCCAGAAGGACAGCGGGAACACCGCGGCCTTGACTCCGAACGCGATCAGCAGCATGAGGTGCAGCTGCAGCTGCGTGCCCTGCGGGAGGTCGGCGAGCTTCACGGAGAGGTCTGCCATGTTCACGGTGCCGGTGGCGCCGTAGATCATCCCCAGGGTGATGAGGAACAGGATCGACGAGATCACCGAGACCACCACGTAGGTCACGCCCGCCCGGATGCGCTGCGCGGTCCCTCCCATGGTGAGCAGCACGTAGGAGGCCGTCAGGAGGATCTCGAAACCCACGTAGAGGTTGAACAGGTCCCCCGCCAGGAACGCGTTGGAGACACCGGCCACGAGCAGCAGGAACGTGGGGTAGAAGATCGAGATGGGGCCCTCGTCGTCCCCGCCGGCCACGCCCTCGCTCACCGCGTAGACGAGCACCGCGAGGGACACGACCACCGACACCACGAGCATGAGCGCGGAGAGCTGGTCGACCACCATGACGATCCCGTACGGGGCCGCCCAGCCACCCAGGTGCACGGCCTGGGGGCCCTGGTTCCACACGTCCGCGAGCATGACGGCATCCAGGACCAGCGTCAGTGCCATGGCTCCCACGGTCACGGTGCGCTGGAGCCTGTTGCGGTGCACGATCACGAAGTTCAGAGCCGCACCGAGGAACGGGATGAGCACCGCGAGCGGTGCCAGCTGCGCCAGGTCAGTGCTCATGCGGATCCCTCCTGTCCGTGCGCGGCTGCGTCTCGACCCTGTGGTGGCCCGGTGACTCCGAGGCCTCCTCGGCGTTGTGGCGCGAGGGCGTGAAGGGGGCGTCCGGGGTGGCGAACTCCGAGGCGTCCTGCGGGATGGCGTCGTCGTCCTCGGCGTCGTACGAGGACTGCTGCGCCACGCGGCGGTCCTCGAGGTCGTCCTGGATCTCGTCCCGGCGGGCCAGGATCCAGGAGCGCCAGATCATGGACAGCAGGAAGGCCGTGGTGGCCAGGGAGATCACGATGGACGTCAGCACGAGGGCCTGGGGCAGCGGGTCCGAGTACTCGGAGGGGTCCAGGGACGAGTCGTAGAGCGGTGCCACGCCCGGCACCCCGCTGGTGTGCAGGATGAGCAGGTTCGCGCCGTTGGTCAGCAGCATGAGGCCCAGCAGCACGCGCGTGAGGGAACGCTCCAGGAGCAGGTACACCCCCACGGAGAACAGCACGCCCATCACCACGAGCAGGGTCAGGTTCACGGTCACGGCCGCACCTCCGAGGTCTCGTCCCCCGAGACCATGGAGCCCTCGGGGGCGTCCGGGTCCTCGGAGCGGGTGGCGGTCATCACGGGCCCGTTGCGGGTCAGGCGGATGCGGGAGCCCCGGCCCGTGCGCTTGCGGTCGTCCTCGACCGCCGAGCGCTCGATGCGCTCGTCGATCCGCCCGCCCAGCGAGCGCAGGATGTCGAGCACCAGGCCCACCACGATCAGGTACACGCCCACGTCGAAGATCAGCGCGGTCACGAACTTCACGTGCCCGAACAGCGGCAGGTCCCACTCGAACGTGTAGCTCTCCATGACCGCCCCGCCGAAGAACAGGGGCGTCAGGGCGTACAGGGAGGCCAGGGCCAGTCCCGCGCCGAGCATCCACCCCGCGTTGACGGGCGTGGCCCGCTCGAGCTCGTAGCGGCCGCCGGCCAGGTAGCGCAGCGTCAGGGCCAGGGAGGCCATGAGCCCTCCGGCGAACCCACCGCCGGGGTCGTTGTGCCCCGCGAGCAGGAGGTAGAGGGAGACCAGCATGAAGGTGTGGAACAGCAACCGCGCCACGACCTCGAAGATGATCGAGCGCCGCTCGGGGGCGAGCGTGCGCCCGGCCAGCAGGAACGGGTCCGCGTCCGGGCGGGAGGAGAAGCGCCGGGCCACCTCGATCTCCTGGGTCCTGGCCTGTGTGGAGTGGGCCGCGGAGTCGGCGCCACGCAACGCCTGCAGCCGCCGGGTGTCCAGCTGGTGGCGCTCGCTACGCAGCCGGTCGCCACGGCCCTTCACGAAGATCAGGGAGGCGATCCCGGTGGCGGCCACGGTGAGCACGGAGATCTCCCCCATGGTGTCCCACGCCCGGATGTCCACGAGGATCACGTTCACCACGTTCTCGCCGTGGCCGAGCTCGTATGCCATGGATGGCATGTCCAGGGAGATCCGCTCGGCGGTGCGGGAGGACATCGAGAAGGCGGCGAGCGCCATC
Source organism: Kocuria rhizophila (assembly GCF_003667225.1). GTDB lineage: Bacteria > Actinomycetota > Actinomycetes > Actinomycetales > Micrococcaceae > Kocuria > Kocuria rhizophila. The sequence continues at coordinate 2,405 of NZ_RCOM01000037.1, read as the reverse complement.
ATGAAGAGGCCGAAGACCACCGCGAAGACCGCGCGGAAGACCCGGTGCCCGGCCTTGCGCCGGTTCCACAGCGGGCCGGGCAGCGAGCGCAGCGCCAGCACGAAGGCCACCAGGGAGATCGTCTCCACGAGCATCTGGGTGAGCGCGAGGTCCGGGGCGCCGTGCAGCGCGAAGAGCAGGGCCAGCCCGTAGCCCGTCACGGAGACCAGCAGCACCGCCAGGAACCGCTTGCCCGCGGTGAGCACGAGCAGCGCCGCCACCACCATGGCGATCCCGGTGGCCAGCTGCGCCGGGGAGTCCGTCACGCGGAAGCCCGCGAGGGGTGGGGTCTCGAACCAGAACAGGGCCACGAGCGGCACCACCACGGCCGTCACGAGGATCACGGACAGGTAGAACATGAGCGAACCACGCTGGGTGCGCCCGGTCAGCCACACCGCCACGATGTCCAGCACGTTGATGATCCAGCGGTACACGTAGTCGCCCGAGGGCAGCGAGGGGAGCCGCCGCTGGAGGCGGGACACCGGCCTGCGTGCCCTGTGCAGCAGCAGCCCGGCCACGATGATGAACGCGGAGAAGCCCAGCGCCGGGGTCAGCCCGTGCCACAGCTCGAGGTGCACGTGGGACTCGTCCGCTTGGGGGAACAGCTCCTGGTAGGGCTTGATCCCCGCCTCCAGGGGCGCGGGGAACAGACCGAGCACCACGGTGGCTCCCGCGAGGACCATGGGCGCCATGAGGAAGGCCCACGAGGCCGGCGTGAACTCGCTGATGACCGACTGGCCGTCGGGGGCGGCGTCGAGATCCGAGAAGGACGCGGACTTGCGGGCGAAGCCGCCCCACAGGAAGCGGGCGCTGTACGCGACCGTCAGCACGGACCCGACCACGGCGCAGACCAGGGCCACCGCCCCGGCGAGTTCGGAGACGTCACCCCAGAACGCGGTGAGCACGGCCTCCTTGGCCACGAAGCCCAGCAGTGGCGGAATCCCCGCCATGGAGGCCGCACCGATCACGGACACCGTGAACAGCTTGGGCGCCATGCGGCCCACGCCCGAGAGCCGGCGGATGTCACGCGTCCCGGCCTGGTGGTCGATCACACCCACGGCGAGGAACAGGGTGGCCTTGAACAGGCCGTGGGCCATGACCATGCCCATGCCCGCCATGGCCGTGTCCGCGGTGCCGAAGGACACCACCGCCGTGATGAACCCGAGCTGGCTCACGGTGCCGTAGGCCAGGATGAGCTTGAGGTCGTACTGCCGCAGCGCCACCCAGCCGCCGAAGATCATGGTGCCGAGCCCCAGGGTCAGCGTGACCGGGAGCCAGTACTGCGTCTGTGCGAACCCGGGGGCGAGCCGGGCCACGAGGTAGATGCCCGCCTTCACCATGGCCGCGGCGTGGAGGTAGGCGGAGACCGGGGTGGGCGCGGCCATGGCGGCGGGCAGCCAGAAGTGCGTGGGGAACAGCGCGGACTTGGTCACCACGCCCGCGAGCACCAGCACCACGGCGACGTCCACCGTGGTGGAGCCCAGCATCTCCGGGGCGGCCGCGAGCACGCCGGAGATCCGGAACGTCCCGGCCTCGGTCCCCAGCATGATGAGCCCCACGAGCATGGCCAGCCCACCCGCCGTGGTGATCACGAGGGCCTGCAGCGCTGCACGCCGTGCGGCCAGCTTGGTCCGGGAGTAGGAGATGAGGAGGAAGGAGAGCACGGAGGTGATCTCCCAGAAGACGAACAGCACCATGAGGTCGTCCGCCGTGACCAGCCCGAACATGGCCCCGGCGAACGCCACGAGCTGCGCCGCGAACGAGCCGATGTCCCGTGCATCCGCCTTGAAGTAGCGGGCGCAGTACGCGAGCACCAGGGTTCCCACACCGAGCACCAGCAGGCACATCATGTAGGCCAGGGCGTCCATGCGGAACGAGAGGGTGATCCCCAGCTGGGGGATCCACTCCAGGGTGGTGGACCAGCCGTGCTCGGGGCCGTAGACGCGCGAGGTCTGGGACACCAGCCACACGAGGCCCGCCAGGGGGGCGAGGGCCACCACGTAGAAACCGGAGCGCCCGGTGCGCTTGAGGATCGCGGGTGCGAACAGTGCCATGACTCCGTGGAGCAGCAGCACCGGGATCATGGGGTCCCACCTTTCGTGCCGCTGTTGGAGCACACCGGTTCCCAGGAAAGGCGCAGCAGGCACGCAGGGGAAGCGGGGAGTGTTGTCGAGATCCCATCGTAACAAAGGCGGTGGTTGACGTGTCCCCGATCCGGCCCCGGTGAACTCCCGGCAACATCTCCTCCCCCGCCCCCTCCGGCTGCGGGCCGTGACGCGCGCCGCACCGTAGGGTGAGCCGCATGACCGCTGAGCGCACGAGCACGGCCCGCAGCCGGAGGGGGCGGGGGAGGAGATGTTGCCGGG
>NZ_RCOM01000036.1 GCF_003667225.1 Kocuria rhizophila | reverse complement strand
GACGCGCTGCGCCGCGGTCAGAAGACCGAGGTGCGGCGCCGGGCACAGGCGCTCGGCTGGTGAACCGGGCCGACTGAGAACAGCGGAGGGCGCCGGCCCGCGGCGTGCCCGGACCCCGCCCGCGGCGTTCATGGACGGCTCGCACCCCGTGGACTCCCTCAAGGGCACGGTGGCGGTGCTGCGTGACGCGGCCTACACGGATGCGCAGGCCATCCGCTGGCTGTTCACCGAGGACGAGTCCCTCCCTGGCCGCCCGATCGACGCGCTGCGCCGCGGTCAGAAGACCGAGGTGCGGCGCCGGGCACAGGCGCTCGGCTGGTGAACCGGGCCGACTGAGAACAGCGGAGGGCGCCGGCCCGCGGCGTGCCCGGACCCCGCCCGCGGCGCGGGGCTCGCGGCCCCTGCTCCGGGGTGACTCAGCGTGTGCGGCGCACCGCCGCGTCCGCCAGCGCCCGCAGTCCCGCGCGGGGCACCTCGCCGGTGGGCAGCACCGCCAACGCCGCGTCCGAGGACGCCACGAGGTCCGCGATGAGCTGCTCGGAGCGCTCGTGGGCGCCGCTGGAGCGCATGAGGTCACGCACCCGCGCCACGTCCTCCTCGGTGAGCCGTTCGCTGCCCAGCACCGATTCGAGCCACTGCCGCTGCGCGGGGGAGCACCCGGCGGAGCAGAGCGCGATCAGCGCGGTGCGCTTGCCCTCCCTGATGTCGTCCCCCGCGGGTTTGCCCGTGGTCTCCGGGTCGCCGAACACACCCAGGACGTCGTCGCGCAGCTGGAACGCCTCTCCCAGGGGAAGGGTGAACGCGGCGCACGCGGCCAGGAACTCGTCGTCCGCACCGGCCAGGGCGGCACCGATGGCCACGGGGTGCTCCACCGAGTACTTGGCGGACTTGTAGCGCAGCACCGTCATGGCGCGCTCGAGCTGCACCGCGGCGTCGTGCGACGGCGGGGCGACCTCCGCGTGGATGTCGAGGTACTGCCCGGCCATCACCTCGGTGCGCATGCTCGAGAAGATGTGCCGCGCCGCGGCCCCCGCCGCAGGGGCCACACCTGCGGCGGCCTCGGCGAAGAGCTGCTCCGCGAAGGACAGACTCATGTCCCCGGTGAGCACGGCGGCACCGACGCCGAAGTGCTCGGGATCCGCGGCCCAGCCGGCCTCGCGGTGGACGGCCTCGAAGACCCTGTGGACGCTCGGCCTGCCGCGGCGGGTGTCCGAGCGGTCCAGGACGTCGTCGTGGATCAGCGCCGCCGTCTGGAACAGTTCGAGGGATGCCGCCGCGGCCACCACGACGTCGCTGCCCGCCTCCCCGCCCGCGGCGCACCAGCCCCAGTGGCACAGTCGCGCGCGCAGCCGCTTGCCGCCGTCCGTGAGGTCGGCGATGGCCGCCACCAGGCGCGTGGCGTCGGGGGAGATGGCGGTGACCCGTTCCCGCTCGGCGGCGAAGAACTCGCGGATGGCGGTGTCGAGCCGGGCGGTGAACTGGGCGTCCTGCGCGGCGGCAGTGGCGGCGGGATCGTCCGTGGAGGTCATTCCGGGGCACCTTTGCTGGGAGGGGTGGCGTGTGCCGGGCCACGCGGGCCGGGCTCGCCCGCGGGGTCCGCGGACCGGCCCGCCCAGCCTAGCCGCACGTCACGGGCTCCGTTCAGCGTGTCGGAGCCGAACCCTATGCTGGGCTCCGTCCCGGCCCCGACTCGGCGGGGATCTCCGGGTCCGTCCCGGAGGAGCGGAGACGGGAGGCGCACGCGATGGGCGGTCCGAGCCCGCAGCAGCTGGAGGAGTACCGGCGCTGCGCGATCCTCCACGTGGACATGGACATGTTCTACGTGGGGGTCGAGCTGCTCACCGCACCGCAGCACCGCGGCCGCCCAGTGATCGTCGCGGGTTCCGGGCCGCGCTCCGTGGTGCTCTCGGCCTCCTACGAGGCCCGCGAGTACGGGGTGCACTCCGCCATGCCGGTCTCCCAGGCGCGGGCCAGGTGCCCCTCGGCAGTGCTGCTGGAACCCCACCGGGAGGCCTACGCCCACTACTCGGCGATCGTGATGGACATCTTCCGCTCCGTGACGGACCGGGTGGAGCAGCTGAGCGTGGACGAGGCGTTCGTGGACGTCTCGGGCGCCATCCGCCGCTGCGGGCCACCCGTGGAGATCGCCCGGCGGCTGCGGCGCACCATCCACGAGCGGACCGGGCTCACCGCGTCCGTGGGGATCGGAGAGAACAAGACGGTGGCCAAGATCGCCTCGGCGCACTGCAAGCCGGACGGGCTGCTCGTGGTGGCCCCGGAGCACACCCGGGCGTTCCTCGCCCACCTGCCGGTGGAGCGGCTGTGGGGCGTGGGCAGGCGCACGTCCGAGACCCTTCACGCGGCGGGACTCGCCACGGTGGGGGACATCGCGGACACCCCGCTGCCGCGGCTGCACGCCCTCGTGGGGGTGGCCGCGGGCTCACACCTGCAGCAGCTCGCCCTCGGCCACGACCCGCGCCCCGTGACACCCGCGCGGGAGGAGAAGAGCCTGGGTGCCGAACGCACGTTCCAGACGGACGTGGCGGACACCGCCCAGCTCAAGCGCGTCCTGCTCGGGCTGAGCCACGACACGGCGGCCCGGCTGAGACGCCACGGGCTGCTCACGGGACGGGTGGGGCTCAAGCTGCGGTACGCGGACTTCACCACGATCACCCGCTCGCGCACCCTGGGCCACCCGGTGGCCTCCGCCCACGACCTCTACACGGAGGCCGCCGGTCTGCTCGAAGCACTGGGGCCGCGCCCGCAGGCGGTGCGGCTGATAGGTGTCAGGTCCGAGAAGCTCGTGGGATCCGGCCACGCCCTCCAGCTCAGCCTGGACGGCCGCGAGGGGGAGTGGGGAGCGGCAGAGGAGGCCATGGACCGGGTGCACCACAGGTTCGGGCCGGGGGTCGTGCGTCCAGCGAAACTGATGGATCCCACGGTGCCAAACGCCCCGCCACGGGATATTCTGGACGGTACGTGAGGGACGGTCCCACGGCCACCGCCTCACTCTCTCAACCCCACAGGAGGAATCGTGCCTCTCTCCGAGCACGAACAGCAGCTTCTCGCCCAGCTCGAGAAGCAGCTGCACGAAGACGACCCCCGCTTCGCATCCAGCATGCACACCGAGACGGTGCGGGGGCGGGGCTCCATGCGCAACGTCGTGCTGGGGGTCGTGCTCGCGGTGGTGGGACTCGGCGTCCTCCTCGCCGGGGTGTCCACGCAGCTGATCGTGGTGGGAGTGCTCGGCTTCGTGGTCATGGCCGGCGGCACGTACGTGGCCACCCTCCGCAGCAAGGCTCCCGCGGGCGCGGCGTCGTCCACGGGCACCACCCCGGGGGGCTCCGGACCCGCCCCGAAGAAGTCCTCCACTTTCCTCCAGGGTCTTGAGGAGAAGTGGGACAGGCGCAACCAGGGCGGGCTCTGACCGGCCCGCCAGAGGCCCTCGCGGCTCCGATCTTCCTCGAACTCCCCGGCGTGTCGCCGGGGAGTTCTTCTGTCTCCGCTCCCGCGGCACCACCGCCCCCGCCCCAGGACAGGGCCCGGTTGCGCCTCCTCTCGAGGGGCCCGCAGACCCTGGATCGGGCTGCCCGGAGAGGCATTGTGGAGCGTTCTGCATTGACCGGGGAGTGGAGTGGAGTAAAGTGGAGGGCGGTAGAGAAGCGGGGGTCGGGCTGGCCCTGAGGCGGAGGCGGTGGCGATGTTTCTCGGAACATACGAACCGCGTCTCGACGACAAGGCACGGCTCATCCTCCCGGCCAAGTTCAGGGCTGAACTGGCGGACGGACTCGTGCTGACGCGCGGACAGGAGCGATGCCTGTACGTGTTCAGCGCGGAGGAGTTCGCCAGGGTCCACGAACAGATGCGGGCGGCGCCGCTGTCGTCCAAGCAGGCCAGGGACTACATCCGCGTTTTTCTCTCCGGAGCCTCGGACGAGGTTCCGGACAAGCAAGGTCGCATCACCATTCCCGCGTCCCTGCGCTCCTACGCGGGCCTGGACCGGGAACTGGCGGTGATCGGGGCGGGCAGCCGCGCCGAGATCTGGGATGCGGCCGCCTGGCAGCAGTACCTCTCGGAGAAGGAAGCGGCATTCTCCGAGACCGAGGACGAGGTCATCCCCGGACTCTTCTGAGGTCCCGGCCCGGTGCCTCGCCGGTGCGTTCCCGGTCATGAGATCTCCAGCCGCCCACGTCACCGTCCTGACTCGACTTCCCCCGAGCCAGGCCGGATTCGAGGGGCGAGCGGCGGATGGGGATCTGGTGACCGGGTGGCCGGCCCGCGGGGCCGCCGCGCCCGGAGACGAATCGGAGGGCCAGGATCGCCGGGTGCGCCGCCCGATCCGAGCCGCCACTGGGCGGTGATGTCACTGGGCTGTGACGTCAGTGTGCGGTGCGACGTCACCGGCAGGTTCCTCGGCCGCGTCGGCGGGCGGTCACGGCCCGTACCATGGCACAGGGTCCTCGACCCACCCCCCAGCACCACCAGCAACAGACCAGGAGCCCGGCATGGAAGAGGCGCCCGCCGAGCAGCGGCACGTTCCCGTGATGCTGCACCGCTGCCTCGACCTCCTCGCCCCGGCACTGGAGTCCCCGAGCCCTGTGGTCGTCGACGCGACCCTCGGGATGGGCGGGCACACCGAGGCGATCCTCGACCGTTTCCCGCGCGCCAGGGTGGTGGGCATCGACCGGGACCCGCAGGCGCTGCGGCTCGCCGGACGGCGCCTCGAGCGGTTCGGGGACCGCTTCACGAGCATCCACACCACGTACGACCACATTGCCGACGCCGCCGCGCTGGCGGGCGTGGAGCGGGTGGACGGGATCCTCTTCGACCTGGGAGTCTCCTCCCTCCAGCTGGACGAGCGCGACCGCGGCTTCGCCTACTCCTTCGACGCGCCACTCGACATGCGCATGGACTCCCGGGCCGAGCTCACGGCCCGCACGGTGGTCAACGAGTACTCCGAGGATGAGCTGCGGGACATCATCTACCGGTGGGGTGAGGACCGCTTCGCGCCGCGGATCGCGCGCGCGATCGTGGCCGCCCGGACGCAGGCACCGCTGGACACCACCGCCCAGCTCGTGGAGGTGGTGCGCTCCGCCGTTCCCGCCGCCGCGCAGCACAAGAAGGGGCACCCCGCCAAGCAGACGTTCCAGGCGCTGCGCATCGAGGTCAACGAGGAGCTGGACGTCCTGGAGCGGGCGATCCCCGCGGCCGTGGAAACTGTCAGGGTGGGAGGGCGTGTCGTCGCCATGAGCTACCACTCCCTGGAGGACAGAATCGTCAAGCAGGAGTTCGCTCGCGGTGCGCGTTCCACGGCACCCCGGGGCTTCCCCGTGGAGCTGCCGGAGCACCAGCCGGTGCTGAAGGTCGTCACGCGCGGGGCCGAGCGGGCCCACGAGGACGAGACGGCGGGCAACCCGCGCGCCGCGTCCGCCCGGCTCCGGGCGGCGGAGCGCCTGCGGGAAACCACGACACCAGGGGGGACGCGATGAGCCGAGGACCGGACCGCGCGGCGTCGGCCCCGGAGTCCCCGGGTGACGCGCAGCGGCAGCCGCTGTCGGTGGTGCCACGGCGCGTGCCCCGCCGCAGCCGTGTGTCCACGGTGGTGATGTGCGCGCTCGCACTGGCCGCGGCACTCGTGGGCATCCTGCTGCTGAACGTCCAGATCACGCAGGGGCAGTACCAGCTGACCGAGCTCACCGGGCAGGAGCGGGCGCTGTCGCAGGAGAACGAGGCGCTCACGCAGGACATCGAGGCCAACTCCGCGCCGCAGAACCTCGCCGCCCGCGCGAACGACCTCGGCATGGTGCCGGCCCAGGACGTGGGCAGCATCAACGTGGACACCGGTGACGTCACACCGCCGTCCGCACCGGCGGAGAAGAAGGACTCCCAGGACATCCTCGTCCCGCCCGCGGAGATGAAGGGCTCCGACGCCGCCGAGAAGAACCGCGCGGCCGCGGAGGAGCGTGCGGAGAAGCGCGCCAAGGAGGAGGCGGAGAAGAAGACCGCCCAGCGTGAGGCCGACCGCAAGGCCGAGGAGGCGCGGGACCTCAACGGCGGTTCCATCCCCGCGCCGTCGCAGCGCGCGCCCGGTCAATGACCCGTCGGTCCGCCCGGCGGACCGGAACCAGCACCCGTCGGAGGTAGCCGCACCACGCAGGCGTCCAGGAATCGAGGAAGACCGTGTCACCAGCACCCGCGCGCAGGAACCGCCTGCTCAGGCCCTACACGCGCACCCAGGTGGGGATCGCCCTCCTGCTGGCGCTGCTGCTGCTCGTGGCCGGTCGGCTCTTCTGGGTGCAGGGCCTGGACCCCACGGGCCGTGCCGAGACGGCCGCGCAGCAGCGCACCATGGTGGAGCCCGTTCCCGCAGTGCGGGGCGAGATCACGGACACGAGCGGCACCGTGCTGGCCCGCACGCTGCAGCGCTACGACATCACGGTGGACCAGACCGCGGTCACGGACGTGGCGGTTCCGAACAAGGACGGCACCGTGGAGACGGTGACGCCCACCCAGGCGGTCTACAAGATCGCCGACGCGCTGGGGATGAAGGACTCGGACGTCAAGAACGCCCTGGACGGCGACAAGACCTTCAACTACGTGGCGCGCGGGGTCACCCCCGAGCAGTACAACGCCCTGCGCGAGCTGAACCTGCCCTACATCTACGGCCAGCCCACCTTCCAGCGCAGCTACCCGAACGGTTCCCTGGGCGGGTCCGTGGTGGGCTTCCTGGGTAGTGAGGGACAGGCCCTCGGCGGCATCGAGCAGACCCAGGACGAGCTGCTGCGGGGCACGGACGGAGAACGCCAGTTCGAGATCTCCGGCGACGGGGTGCGCATCCCGGTGGCGCCGCAGGAGCAGAAGGCCGCGCAGGACGGTTCGGACGTCCAGCTGTCCCTGGACAGCGACGTCCAGTTCTTCGCGGAGCAGGCCGTGCGCGAACGCACCAAGGAGCTCAAGGCCGAGTGGGGCACGGCCGTGGTCATGGATGTGAAGACCGGCAAGGTGCTGGCGCTCGCGGACTCGTCCTCGGTGGACCCGAACGTGCCGGGCAAGGCGGACGCGGAGGACCTCTCCGCGCGCGCTGTGACCCAGGCCGTCGAGCCCGGGTCCACGGAGAAGATCGCCACGCTCGCGGGCGCCCTGGACCGGGGGATCGTGGCGCCGGAGACCGAGATCACCGTGCCGCCGTACCTGCAGATCGGCTCCGAGAAGATCACGGACGCGTTCGACCACGGCACGCAGAACCGCACCGCCGCGGGCATCATTGCGGACTCCATGAACACGGGAACCGTGATCATGGGCTCCAAGATGGACAAGGAGACCCGCCACGACAACCTCGAGGAATTCGGGGTGGGCTCGGCCACCGGCATCGAGCTGCCCGGCGAGTCCACGGGCATCCTGACCCCGGCCGCACAGTGGGATGCCCGCCAGGAGTACACGGTGCTGTTCGGACAGGGGGTGTCCCAGACACCGCTGCGCACGGCCTCGATCTTCCAGGCGGTGGCCAACGGCGGGAAGCAGATCGAGCCGCGGATCGTGGAGTCCACCACGGCCCCGGACGGCACGGTCACCACGCCCGAGAGCCCCGCCCCGAAGCAGGTGATCTCGGAGACCGCGGCCCAGCAGACCCTGGACGTGATGGAGAACGTGGTCACCCAGGGCGGCGCCAAGGACGCCGCCGTTCCCGGCTACCGCGTGGGCGGCAAGACCGGCACCGCGGAAGCCCCCAGCGAGAAGGGCGGCTACGACGGCTTCACCACGTCTTTCGTGGGAGTGGCACCCATGGAGGACCCGCAGTACCTCGTGGGCGTCACCATGCAGCGGCCGCAGGGCGACGTCCACACCGTGGGCGTGACGTCCACGTTCTCCCAGATCATGTCCCAGGTGCTTCACCACTACAACGTGGCGCCCTCCACCACCAAGGCGCCGGAGCTGGACATGCAGGTGCCGGAGAACATCAAGAAGGACGTGACACCCACCAACGCGCTCGAGCAGACCTGGCCTCAGCCGGGCAGGGACGAGTCCCAGGGATAAACTGCGGACTCAGAGCGACAACGCACGAGCAATCACCGGTGAGACACCGGCCCGGGTGGACGGGGCACGTCCGCAGACAGGTTCGAAGAGGTATTCATGGTGGCTTCTGCCCGCGAGGGATCGGATGCGCAGAGCGTGCGTCCGTCCCATCCCGTCCCGCACACGGTCGAGGACGTCGCCCGGCTCACGGGCGCCCGGCTGGTGCCGGTGGCCACGGGCCGTCCGGGCTCCGTCACGGGCGTGGTGCTGAACTCCCGGGAGGTGCAGCCCGGTGACCTCTACGCGGCTCTGCCCGGTGCCCGCGTCCACGGTGCCCGCTTCGCGTCCGACGCCGCCGCGGCCGGTGCGGTGGCCGTGCTCACGGATCCGGACGGAGCGGCGGAGCTCTCGCGGACCGGCGTGGAGCTGCCGGTGCTCGTGAGCCCCGAGCCCCGTCAGTGGGTCGGCTCCGTGGCCGCGGCCGTGTACGGCTCCCAGCCGGAGGACGGCGCGGCCCAGAAACTGTTCGCGGTGACCGGGACCAACGGCAAGACGACCACCACCTACTTCACCACCTCCGTCCTGCGCGCCCTGGGGCACACCACGGGGCTGATCGGGACCATCGAGATCCTCGCCGGGGACACCCCCATCCCGTCGCAGCTCACCACCCCGGAGGCCCCCCACGTCCACAGCCTGCTGGCGCTGATGCGGGAACGGGGTATCACGGCCACCGCCATGGAGGTCTCCTCGCACGCGCTCGAGTTCCACCGCGTGGACGGGGTGCGCTACGACGTTGCGGGGTTCACCAACCTCACCCAGGACCACCTGGACCTGCACGGCTCCATGGCGGAGTACTTCGAGGCCAAGGCCCAGCTGTTCACGGCGCAGCGGACCCGGCGCGCCGTCGTCGTGCTGTCCGAGGACGACCCGTGGGGCGCGGCCATGGCGCGCCGGGCCCGGGAGAACCTCGGGGCGCAGAACGTGAGCACCGTGGCCCTGCGGGGCAGCGACCACGGGGGTCCCGAGACGGACGCGGCGGACTGGACCCTGAGCTCGCTGACCAGCCGGGGCATCGGCACGTCGTTCGTGCTGCGGCACCGGGATGGCCGTGAGCTGCGCGTGCACACCGGCCTGCCGGGTGACTTCAACGTGGCCAACGCGGCGCTCGCGGTGCTCATGGTGCTGGACTCCGGCGTGGCGCTCGACACCCTGCAGCGCGCCCTGGACGAGCACGACCCGCTCACCGCGAGCGTGCCCGGTCGCATGGAGCTCGTGGGGACCCGGCCCACCTCCCTCGTGGACTTCGCCCACAACCCGGACGCCCTGGTGCGTGCGCTGCGCTCGGTGGACCCCGAGGACGGCCGCGTGATCGTCGTGTTCGGCGCCACGGGGGAGCGCGACACCACCAAGCGCCCTGTCATGGGCCGCGTGGCCGCCGAGGAGGCGGACGTGGTGATCGTCACGGACGACGACCCCCACGGGGAGGATCCCGGCCCGATCCGCGAGCAGGTGGCCGCGGGTGCCCGCGAGGCCGTGGCCGCGGGGGCCCGCGCCTCCGAGGTGCTGGTCATCGAACCGCGTGCCACCGCCATCCGCACCGCGGTGCGCATGGCCCGGCCCGAGGACTCGGTCATCGTGGCCGGCAGGGGCCACGAGACCGTGCAGGACGTCGACGGCGTGGACGTCCCCCTGGACGACCGCGTGGAGCTGCGGGAGGCGCTTGCCGCCCTGCAGACGCACTCAGAGGAGCAGAAATGATCGCCATCTCCGCCGCCCGGATCGCGGAGGCCGTGAACGGCCGGCTCGCCGGTGTCCCGGACCCCGACTCCGTGACCGTCACGTCCGTGACCGCCGACTCGCGCGAGGTTGCACCCGGCACGCTGTTCGTCGCCAAGCCGGGGGAGACCACGGACGGTCACCGCTTCGTGCCGCAGGCCGCGGCGGCCGGAGCCGTGCTGCACCTCACCGAGCGCGAGGTCCTGGACGAGTCCGGCAGCCCGTACCCGTGCGTGGTGGTCGAGGACGTGGTCCTGGCCATGGGCGCGCTGGCGAGCCGCGTGGTGCAGCTGCTGCGGGCCGAGCACCCGGTCACGGTCGTGGCCGTCACGGGGTCGGTGGGCAAGACCACCACCAAGGACCTGCTGCACGGGATCTTCGGCGCGGAGGGCCCCACCGTGGCCCCGCGCAACTCCTACAACGGCGAGGTGGGTGTCCCCCTCACGGTGTTCACCGCCACGGAGGACACCGAGTACCTCGTGATCGAGATGGGCGCCACCCACATCGGCAACATCCGCTACCTGTGCGACATGGTGCGCCCGGACGTGGGCGCGGTGCTGTGCGTCGGCTCCGCGCACGCGGGGGAGTTCGGCGGAGTCGAGAACATCGCCCGCGCCAAGGGCGAGATGGTCGAGGCCCTCACGCCCGAGGGCACGGCCGTGCTCAACGACGACGACGCCCGCGTGCGGGCCATGCGCGAGCGCACCGCGGCGCGCGTCCTGTCCTTCGGAGAGGGACCCGAGCCGCGCGACCCCGCCCACCCGGACCCGCGCGTGTGGGCCGAGGACGTCACCACGGGCGCGGACGGCTGCCCGTCCTTCACGCTGCACTTCCCGGACGGCTCGGCCTTCCCGGTGCGCTCGCAGCTGATCGGCGTGCACCACGTGAGCAACCTGCTCGCGGCCGCCTCGGTGGCCTGCGCGGCCGGGGTGGAGCCCGCGCGCATCGCCGCCGGGCTGGAGGGCCGGGGGCCCCGTTCGCGGTGGCGCATGGAGCGCACCGAACGGCCGGACGGCGTGACCGTGGTCAACGACGCCTACAACGCCAACCCGCAGTCCATGAAGGCCGCGCTGCAGACCCTCGCCCAGCTGGGCCGGGGCGACGCCGAGCACCCACCGCGGCGCACGATCGCGGTCATCGGCGGGATGCACGAGCTCGGTGACGAGTCCATCGCCGCCCACGCGGACCTCGGGCAGCTGCTCGTGCGTCTCAACATCTCGCACGTGGTCGCCGTGGGAGACCTCGCCCGGCCCGTGTTCACCGCGGCAACGCTCGAGGGGTCCTGGGGCGAGGAGGCGGCGTGGGTCCCTGACGCCGAGGCCGCGCAGGAGCACCTCGAGGCCGTGCTGTGCCCCGGGGACATCGTGCTGCTGAAGTCCTCCAACGCCGCTGGTCTCCACCACCTGGGCGACCGCATCGCCCGGCGCGGCTCCGACTCGAACGACCAGGAGGGCTGAGCCCGATGATTCAACTGCTCATGGCCGCGGGACTCGGTCTCGTCTTCTCGATCTTCGGGACGCCCCTGCTCATCAAGGTCCTGGCACGGCACGGCTACGGCCAGTACATCCGTGACGACGGCCCCACCTCGCACCAGACCAAGCGCGGCACACCCACGATGGGCGGCGTGGCCATCCTGCTCTCGGTCGTGGCCGCGTACCTGGTGACCCACCTGATCAGCGTCATGATCTGGCCCGCCAACGGTGGCATCACGCTCTCCGGCGTCCTCGCGCTCGCCCTCATGCTTGGCATGGGGCTCGTGGGGTTCCTGGACGACTACAAGAAGATCTCCCAGAAGCAGAACCTGGGGCTGACCCCTGCCGGGAAGATGGTGCTGCAGGGCGCGATCGGCAGCGCGTTCGCGGTGCTCGTGCTGTTCTTCCCGGACGAGGCGGGCAGCACCCCGGCCTCCACGGCGATCTCCTGGACCCGTGACACCGGGATCGACCTCGCGTTCGCGGGGCCGGTCGTCGGCCTGCTGCTGTTCGTGGTCTGGGTGAACCTGATCGCCACCGGCACCACCAACGCGGTCAACCTCACGGACGGTCTGGACGGGCTCGCCACGGGGGCGTCCATCCTGGTGTTCAGCGGCTACATGCTGATCACGCTGTGGCAGGCGGGCCACCTGTGCGAGAACGTGGCGCAGGCCGCGTGCTACGAGGTGCGGGACCCCATGGACCTCTCCCTCGTGGCGGCCGCCCTCGTGGGGTCGCTGATCGGCTTCCTGTGGTGGAACACCTCGCCCGCCAAGATCTTCATGGGGGACACCGGCTCCCTGGGCCTCGGCGGCGCGCTGGCCGCGTTCGCGGTGCTCTCCCGCACCGAGCTGCTGCTCGTGCTGATCGCGGGTCTGTTCGTGGTCATCACGATGTCTGTGATCCTGCAGGTGGGCTACTTCAAGCTCTCCCACGGCAAGCGGATCTTCAAGATGGCGCCGCTGCAGCACCACTTCGAGCTCAAGGGCTGGCAGGAGGTCACCATCGTGGTGCGGTTCTGGGTGATCGCCGGGCTCTTCGTGGCGGCGGCCCTGGGCATGTTCTACGGTGACTGGCTGCTGTTCAACGGCGGTGCGTTCCCCGGCACCGAGGGCCTGCACTGACGACGCCGCTCGGCACCCGGGCGCCCCACGATCCACCGCCACCACACACGTTCCGCACGAGGATGAGGCAGACACGGTCATGATGCACGCGAGCAACGACAACCCGATCCTGGAGAACCCCCGGCTCGCCGGGCTGACCAGCTGGGACGCCCCGTGGGCGGGGCTGCGCGTGGTGGTCGCCGGGATCGGCGTCTCGGGCTTCGCCGCCGCGGACACCCTGATCGAGCTGGGCGCGCTGGTCACCGTGGTGGACGCGGGGGACACCGAACGCAACCGGCAGAGCGCGGACACCCTGAAGATCGTGGGGGCGAGCGACGTCGTGCTGGGACCGGACGCCATGACCCGCGTGCCGGACGTGGCGGGGGAGCGCCCCGACCTCGTGGTCACGTCCCCGGGGATCCGGCCCACCAGCCCGCTGCTCACGGCGGCGCGCGAGGAGGGCATCCAGATCTGGGGGGACGTGGAGCTCGCGTGGCGCGTGAACCGCAGGCAGGGGCGCAAGACCCCGCAGTGGCTGTGCCTCACCGGGACCAACGGCAAGACCACCACGGTGGGGATGACGGCCTCGATCCTGCAGGCCGCCGGGCTCAAGGCGATCGCCGTGGGCAACGTGGGCACGCCCATCCTGGACGCGCTGCGCGATCCCGTGGAGTACGACGTCCTGGCCGTGGAGCTCTCCAGCTTCCAGCTGCACTGGATGCACTCGGTCTCCCCGCTGGCCTCGGCCGTTCTCAACGTGGCCGAGGACCACGTGGACTGGCACGGCAGCTTCGAGAACTACCGCGCGGACAAGTCCCGCGTGTACGAGAACACGCAGGTGGCCTGCGTGTACAACGCCGAGCAGCCCGGTGCCGAGGAACTCGTGGAGGCCGCGGACGTGGTGGAGGGCTGCCGCGCGGTGGGCTTCACCACGCAGCACCCCGGGCTGTCCATGGTGGGGGTCGTGGAGGATCTCCTGGTGGACCGGGCGTTCGTGGCCGACCGTGTGAAGACCGCCGCCGAGCTGGGATCGGTCTCCGACACCGGCCCCCTCCCCACGCGCCACGGCGTGGCCAACGCGCTGGCCGCGGCCGCACTGGCCCGGGCCGCGGGGGTGGAGCCGGAGGCGGTGCGGGACGGTCTCCGGGCGCACCACCCCGGGGAGCACCGCATCCAGCTGGTGCTCGAGTCCGAGGGCGTGCGCTGGGTCAACGACTCCAAGGCCACCAACCCGCACGCCGCGCAGGCCTCCCTCTCCGCGTTCGACCCCGTGGTGTGGATCGCCGGGGGACTCTCCAAGGGCGTGAGCTACGAGGACCTCGTGGAGCGCAACGCCGGTCGCCTCAAGGCCGTGGTGGTCATCGGCACCGACCACGCCGGGCTGCTGGACTCGCTCGCACGGCTCGCGCCGGAGGTCCCCGTGCACCACGCCACCCCGGGCAGCCCCGGTGCGGCCGTCGCGGACGCATCCGCCGCCGCGGACCAGGCACCTCTCGACCCCGCGGACGGGCCTGCTGTCATGCGCCACGCCGTCCGGCTGGCCCACGGCATCGCCGCCCCCGGGGACACCGTGCTGATGGCACCCGCCGCAGCGTCCATGGACCAGTTCGCGGACTACGCGCAGCGCGGCCAGGCCTTCATCCGCGGCGTGCACGAGGAACTGGGGCTGTGATGAGCGCACCGACCACCGAACGCCCGGCACCCGCGGACGCCGCCGAGGGCGCGGCCCTGAGCACGAGGATGCGGCGGCTGTGGCACCAGTTCACGGACGGCCCGCTCTACCACTCCTACTACGCGCTGGCCGGCTGCGTGATCCTGCTGACCGGCATCGGCGTGATGATGGTGCTCTCGGCGTCCGCCGTGGAGTCCATCTCCGACTCCCGTTCCGCGTACTCCCTCTTCGCCAAGCAGGCGATGTTCGGGGTGCTGGGGCTGATCGTCATGTTCGGACTGTCCCTCGTGCCCACCCACGTGTACCGCAAGGCCGCATGGCCCGCATGGATCTTCAGTGTGCTGGTCTCCGCTCTTGTCTTCACACCCCTGGGGCGTGAGGTCAACGGCAACCGCAACTGGCTGGTTCTCGGCGGGCAGTCGATCCAGCCCTCCGAGGTCGCGAAGCTGGCCATGAGTCTCGCGCTCGCGGCGGTGCTCGCCGCCCAGGGCAGGGCGGTCGAGGGGGACTGGAGGAAGGCCATGTGGCCGTCCTTCCTGGCGTTCGCCGTCCCCACGGCCATGGTCCTGCTGGGCGGGGATGCCGGAACCGCCATCGTGTTCTGCCTCATCTACGCCGCCGCGCTGTGGTTCGCGGGGGCCCCGCTGAGGATCTTCGCCGCCGGCGGCGTTCTCGCGGCGGGGGCCGGACTGCTGCTGGTGATCGTCGCCCCGCACCGTCTGGACCGCATCACCGGGTGGCTCTTCGGGGACTGCGGGGCCACGGACGCGTGCTGGCAGGCCGAGCAGGGGCTCAACGCCCTGGCCACCGGCGGCTGGTGGGGAGTGGGCCTGGGCCAGTCCCGGTTGAAGTACAACTACGTGCCGGAGGCCCACAACGACTACATCTTCTCGATCATCGGCGAGGAGCTCGGGCTCGTGGGCACCATGATCATCCTGGTGCTGTTCGTCATCATGGTGGTGGCCATGGCCCGGATCCTGACCCGCACCCGCAGCACGTTCGTGCGCATCACCACCGCGTGCATCACCACGTGGATCGTGGGGCAGGCGTTCGTGAACATGGGCATGGTCACGGGGCTGCTGCCGGTGATCGGGATCCCGCTGCCGTTCATCAGCTACGGTGGATCCGCGCTCCTCATGACCATGGCCGCCGTGGGAGTGGTCATGTCCTTCGCGAGGGTGCCGCGCACCGTGCGGGTGCGTTCCACGGGCGGCTCCGCCGAGGCGCAGATCCTGGACGAGCAGGAGGCCCGTGAGCGCGGGCTCGATCCGGACGTCCGCGAGGGGCGGCCCACGTGGCGCGAGCGACTGACCAGCCGAGCAGGAAGGGGCCGAGCATGACCACGACACCAGGACCCGGCACGGAGGAGCAGCGCGCGGGCTCGGCCCGCGTGGTGCTGGCGGGCGGTGGCACCGCGGGCCACATCAGCCCGCTGCTGGCCATCGCACGGGCCATCCAGGAGGCCAGGGCGGACGCCACGGTGTGCGCCGTGGGCACGGCCGCTGGCATGGAGACCCGCCTGGTCCCGGAGGCGGGCGTGCAGCTGGAGCTCATCGAACGCGTTCCTCTGCCCCGCAGGCCCTCCGTGGATCTCATGCGCCTTCCCCGGCGCATGGCCACAGCCGTGGCGCAGGCCGGTCGCATCCTCGACGCGCAGCAGGCCACCGTGGTCGTGGGGGTGGGCGGCTACGTCTGCACGCCCGT
The DNA here is from genome assembly GCF_003667225.1 of Kocuria rhizophila. GTDB lineage: Bacteria > Actinomycetota > Actinomycetes > Actinomycetales > Micrococcaceae > Kocuria > Kocuria rhizophila. Next base: position 6,714 of record NZ_RCOM01000036.1, on the reverse strand, counting down.
GTACCTCGCGGCCGCCCGCCGCAGGATCCCCGTGGTGATCCACGAGGCCAACGCCAAGCCCGGACTCGCCAACCGGGTGGGAGCCCGGTTCGCCTCCGTGGTGGCCACGGCCTTCCCGGACACGCCCCTGCGCGGAGCGCGCGTGGTGGGCATGCCCATGCGCGAGGAGATCGCCACCCTGGACCGGGCCGCCCAGAAGTCCCGGGCGCGCGTGGCCCTCGGACTGCAGCCGGACCTGCCCACCGTGGTGGTCACGGGCGGCTCCTCCGGTGCCCAGTCCATGAACCGCACCGTGGCGGCCGTGGCGCGCGAGGTCGGCGAGCACGGCTACCAGCTGCTGCACGTGACCGGGCGGACCAAGGAGGTCCGCACCCCGGACGGCGAGCTACTGCGCGCCAGGAACTACGTGCAGACCGAGTTCGTGGACGGCATGGAGTCGGTGTACGCCGCCGCGGACCTGCTCGTGGCGCGCGCCGGCGCGGCCACCGTGTGCGAGGTCGCCGCCGTGGGACTGCCCGCCGTGTTCGTCCCCCTGCCCATCGGCAACGGCGAGCAGGAGCTCAACGCCCGGTCCCTCGTGGCAGCCGGCGGTGCGCAGATCGTGGCCGACGACCAGTTCACGCCGCAGTTCTACCGCGACACCGTGGCTCCGCTCGTGTCCGACGCCGCTCGGCTGGACCGCATGGCCCGCGCCTCCGCGGCCCACGGCGTGCGCGACGCCGCCCAGGTGATGGCCCGCCTGACCCTCGACAGCGCCCGGCGCTGATCCCCCCCCGCTTCCCACCGCCCACAGGAGAACACCGTGAACAGCCAGCAACCGCTCGATCCCCGCGACCTGGGCCGCGTGCACTTCATCGGCATGGGCGGCGCGGGAATGTCCGCCGTGGCACGGCTGCTGCTGGCCCGGGACGTGGCCGTGAGCGGCTCCGACGCCAAGGACTCCCCGGGGCTGCGGGAGCTTGAGTCCCTCGGCGCGCACGTGTTCGTGGGCCAGGACGCGCAGAACGTGGCGGCAGCGGACACGGTGGTGGTCTCCACCGCCATCAAGGACGAGAACCCCGAACTGGCCGCCGCGCGCGAGTTCGGCCTGCGGGTGCTGCACCGGTCCCAGGCGCTCGCGGCCGCCATGCACGGGCGCCACGTGATCGCCGTGGCGGGCACGCACGGCAAGACCACCACGAGCTCCATGACGGCGGTGGCCCTGCGCGCGGCGGGGCTCGACCCCTCGTGGGCCATCGGCGCCCACGTGGCCGATCTGGGGGCGAACGCCGGCTTCGGCGCGGGGGAGTGGTTCGTCGCGGAGGCCGACGAGTCGGACGGCTCCTTCCTGGCCTACCACCCGCGGATCGCTGTGGTGACCAACGTGGAGGCGGACCACCTGGACCACTACGGCAGCCAGGAGGAGTTCTTCCGCGCGTTCAACGAGTTCTCGGCGACCATCCGCGACGGCGGCGTCCTGGTGGCGTGCGCGGACGACCCCGGGGCCGCGAACCTCGCCGCGCGGCGTCGTGCGGCGGGACACACTGTGGTGACGTACGGCGCCGCGGCCACGGCGGACGTCGTGTTCTCCGAGCCCGTCCCGCGCGGCACCGGCTCCACGTGCCGGCTCGCGTTCACCGTGGCCGGTGAGCGCCGCAGCGAGGAGCTCATGCTCGCCGTGCCCGGCGCGCACAACGTGGCCGACGCCGCCGCAGCCTTCGCCGCGGGCCTCGCCGCGGGCGCGGACGCGGACCGGCTGCTCGCCGGGCTCGCGGACTTCCACGGCTCCGCCCGGCGCTTCGACCTGAAGGGAGAGGTGGGGTCCGTGCGCGTGTTCGACGACTACGCCCACCACCCCACGGAAGTTCTCGCGGCCCTCGGTGCGGCTCGGGACGTGGCCCAGGACCACCGCGTGCTCGCGATCTTCCAGCCCCACCTGTACTCGAGGACCCGCGAGTTCGCGGAGCCGTTCTGCCGTGCCCTGGAACAGGCGGACCTCGCGTGCGTGACCGACGTGTTCGGTGCCCGCGAGCAGCCGGAGCCCGGGATCACGGGCGCCACGATCGTGGAGCACACGAGCACCGACCGGGTGGTCTCCACCCCGGGTGCCGACGAGGCGATCGCCGCGGTGGTGGCGAGCGCGCAACCCGGTGACGTGGTCATGACGATCGGCGCCGGGGACGTCACGGCTCTCGGTCCGCGGGTGCTCGAGGCCCTGGAACACCGCCGATGACGCGCTCCGTTCCGCCGCACCAGCCCTCCTTCGACGGCTGCGCCGGGGCATCCGACGACGGGGACTCGCCGGTTTCCCCGCGGGACGCCGTGCGCGCCCCGGGGTCCGGTTCGACCGCGGTCGGCAGCCACCCGCGCCCCGCGTCCGCGGGACGCTCCGGGGGCGGCACCGGCACCGCGGGGAGCGCCGGGCACGACGCCGCGCGCGGCACGTCCGCAGGTACCGGGGCGAACGAGCAGGACGAGCTCTCCCTCGTCCGGGTCAACGACGAGTCCAAGGTGACCCGCGTGGACACCGGTCAGCTCGAGGCCGTGCCCGAGGCCGGCGGCCGCTTCTCCTCGTGGCGCGCCAAGCGTCGGGCGGCCCGGGAGGAGGGCGCCGGTCAGATCGGGGACGCCCCCGGAGGCGAGGACGATCCGGACGGCACCACGGTGGTCCGCCTGCCCCGCAGCGCGCACCAGCGGCGTCGGCGCCGACGACTGGTCACGCTGCTCGTCTCCCTGCTGGCGCTGATCGCGCTGGTCCTCGTGCTGATCTTCTCGCCCCTCTTCGCCACCCGCACGATCGACGTGCAGGGCGCGACGCTCACCGATCCGCAGAAGGTCGAGGAGGCGCTGTCCGGGTTCCAGGGCGTGCCCATGACCCGGATCTCCAAGCAGGACGTCAAGGACTCCGTGGGCGACGTCCCCCAGGTCAAGTCCGTGGACGTGGCGTTCCAGCCCCCGCACACCATCTCCGTGCGGCTGCACGAGCGCGTGGGGGTTGCGGCGGTCGAGGACGGCTCCTCGGTGGTGCTCGTGGACTCCGAGGGCAAGCCGCTGAGCTCCGTCCCGGCCGAGCGCCGTCCCGACGTCCCCCTCGTGGCCGGGGGCACCAAGGTGCTGAGCACGCCGCAGTTCCAGGCGATCTCGGAGGTGCTGGCCACGCTCCCCGCGGACGTCCTCGTCCGTCTGGAGAGCGCCTCGGCCCCGTCCGGGTCCACGGTGGAACTGAGCATGAAGGACGGTCCCACGGTGGTGTGGGGGGATGCGCGCGACAGCGATGTGAAGGCCCAGGTGGTGGCCACCCTCATGAACTCCGAGGCGGCCTCGACATCCGCTGTGGTGGACGTCTCCGCACCGCTGCACCCCGTGGTGAAGTGAGTTTCGCCTGCAGTTTCTGGAGTTGGCAGTGAGACTTTAAACCTAGGAGTGACCAGGGCAAATGTGGCGCATCCCCGTGACACGTGGGAACATGATAGGGACAGAGCCTTCCGGGTTGTTATCCTGGTCTGCAATGGAATGGCGTTCCCCTGGGAGCGGTCACTTCCCCAGAGTTTCACGTAAGTCTTGAGACTTTCCCCGTCAGCTCTCCCATCCCCGCAAGCCCACGCGAGTTAGGTGCACATGGACTCCTCAACCCCCCAGAACTACTTGGCTGTCATCAAGGTGGTCGGCATCGGCGGCGGCGGCGTGAACGCCGTCAACCGCATGATCGAGGAAGGTCTGCGCGGCGTCGAGTTCATCGCCATCAACACGGACGCCCAGGCCCTGCTGATGTCGGACGCGGACGTCAAGCTCGACGTCGGCCGCGAACTGACCCGCGGCCTCGGCGCCGGCGCCAATCCGGACGTGGGCCGCCAGGCCGCCGAGGACCACGAGGAGGAGATCCAGGAGGTGCTCAAGGGCGCCGACATGGTCTTCGTGACCGCGGGCGAGGGCGGCGGCACCGGCACCGGCGGAGCTCCTGTCGTGGCGCGCATCGCGCGCTCCCTGGGCGCCCTGACCATCGGCGTGGTCACCCGCCCGTTCACCTTCGAGGGTCGTCGTCGCTCCAACCAGGCGGAGAACGGCATCGAGACCCTGCGGGACGAGGTGGACACGCTCATCGTGATCCCCAACGACCGTCTGCTCTCCATCTCGGACCGCAACGTGTCCATGCTGGACGCCTTCAAGTCCGCGGACCAGGTGCTGCTGTCGGGTGTCTCGGGCATCACCGACCTGATCACCACCCCCGGCCTGATCAACCTGGACTTCGCGGACGTGAAGTCCGTGATGCAGGGCGCCGGTTCCGCGCTTATGGGCATCGGCTCCGCCCAGGGCGAGGACCGCGCCGTGAAGGCCGCCGAGCTGGCGATCGCGTCCCCGCTACTGGAGGCCTCGATCGACGGCGCGCACGGTGTGCTGCTGTCCATCCAGGGTGGTTCGGATCTCGGTCTGTTTGAGATCAACGAGGCTGCCCGTCTGGTCCAGGAGGTCGCCCACCCCGAGGCGAACATCATCTTCGGTGCCGTGATCGACGACGCCCTGGGCGACCAGGCGCGCGTCACCGTGATCGCCGCCGGCTTCGACTCCGTCTCCCAGGAGACCAACGCCAACAACTCCTCGCCGGCCCAGCGCCAGGCGGAGAGCACCCAGGCCACCTTCGGCGGCGACGCCTCCCGGCCCTCCGGCCTGGGCCGTTCGCCCCAGCGCGGCGGTTCGTCCTACGGGGCGCCGGCGGTCGGTCTGGGCTCGCGCCAGGGCCAGGACGACGACATCCCGGACGACGCCGGGTTCGACGTGGACCTGCCGGCGGAGTCCGACGCCCCCTCGTCCTCGAACTCCACAAGCCGCAAGGACTCCCTGGACTTCCCGGACTTCCTGAAGTGATGCCGCGGGTGCCCGGCACCCGCGGATGACCTGGGGCCGGTCCGTGCAGCCGGCGGCTCGTGCCGCGGCGGGCGGGGCCGGACCGGTCCGGTGAACGGGGTGACCACCCACGGGTGGTCACCCCGTTCACGTTTCCGCACACCATCCCAGAGCGATTCCGAGGAGGACGCCGTGTGGTACCAGTCAGAGCAGCACGGGGTGGGCGTGGCCTTCACCGACGTGGTCGAGGGCAATCTCGCGGCCCACACGGGTGACGACGTCGCGCGGGTGGCCCAACGGCGTCGTGCCCTGGAAACCGCGCTGAGGTGCGAGCCCGTGCGCTACGTGCGACAGGTGCACGGCACCGTGGTCGCGGACGTGACGGGCACTGCCGCCCCCGTCCGCGCCCCCGAGGCGGACGCGTCCGTGAGTGCGGACGGCACACCCCTGGGAATCCTCACCGCAGACTGCCTCCCGGTGGTCCTCGTGGGCACCCGCTCTCGCGCGGAGCCCGACGACGTTCCCGTGCTCGCGGTGGCGCACGCGGGGCGGAAGGGCCTGCTGGACGGTGTCCTGCAGGCCACGGTCGAGGCCGCGCGGGCGCACGGTGCCGAGCAGCTCACCGCGTGGATCGGACCGGCCGTGTGCGGCCGCTGCTACGAGGTGCCGGGGGAGATGGCGCGCTCGGCCGAACGAATCCTGCCCGGCATCACCACGACCACCGCGCGGGGCACGCCCGGGCTCGACCTGCCCGGGGCGGCCCGGTCGCTGCTCGAGGCGCGCGGCGTCCGTGTGGATCCCGCGTGCGCGGACCGGCGGGCATGGTGCACCCTCGAGCACGACCAGCTGTACTCGTACCGCCGGGACGCGACTCCCGGACGCCTCGCCGGCCTCGTGTGGCCGCGCACCAGGAAGGAGCCCGCATGAGCCACGAACCCACGACCGGAGAGGCGGCGACTGCGTCGCCCGGCGTCACCGAGGACGGTGGCGCGCACCGCACCGCGGAGCTCGCCCAGCGTGTGGCGTCGGTGCGCCAGCGGATCCTGTCCGCCGCGCAGGATCGCGACGAGCAGCACGACCACGGTGGCGAGCTGCCGTCGCTCGTGGTGGTCACCAAGTTCTTCCCCGCCGAGGACGTCCTGAGGCTGCGCGAGCTGGGAGTTCGGGCGGTGGGGGAGAACAAGGACCAGGAGGCCGGGCCGAAGGCCGCCAGGGTGGCCGAGGTGCTGGGCCACTGCGAGCCGCCCGTGACGCCGCCGGTGTGGCACTTCGTGGGGCAGCTGCAGTCGAACAAGGCCAAGCGCGTGGTCCGCTACGCGTCCTGGGTCCACTCGGTGGACCGGCCGTCGCTGGTCACGGCCCTGGGCAAGGCGGTGCGCCACCACAGGGAGGCCGTACTCGCGGAGGAGGTCACCCCGGGGCCGTGCGCGGAGCACGACCTCACGTGCCTGCTCCAGGTGGACCTCGATCCCGAGGCCTCCCGGGACGGCGCCCGCGGGGGAGCTCATCCGGATGCCCTGCCCGCGCTGGCCGACGCCGTGGCGGTGACGGAGGGGCTCGCGCTCGGCGGCGTGATGGCCGTGGCGCCCCGGGACGGGGATCCCTCAGAGGCCTTCGGGAGACTGTGGGAGATCTCCCAGCTGCTGCAGCGCGAGCACCCACAGGCCCGGGCCGTCTCCGCGGGCATGAGCGGGGACCTCGAGGCCGCGGTGCTCGCGGGGGCCACGCACGTGCGCATCGGATCGGATGTTCTCGGGCCCCGGCCCGCGGTGCGGTAGCGTTGTGACGGACGACCTGCGGGCCGATGCACGTCGCCCCCCGCCGAAGAATTCGAGGAGACAATATGGCCGGAGCGCTGCGTCGCACCATGGTGTATCTCGGGCTGGCCGAGAC
>NZ_RCOM01000035.1 GCF_003667225.1 Kocuria rhizophila | reverse complement strand
GGCGGTCGGATCTGGGGGGCCGGCCGGGGCGAATCCCTCGCCCACCAGGCTACGCGCCGTCTTTGGGGAGCGCGGACGCGGCCAACGTCCGGGTGCGGCCCCGGGTCAGAAACATTTGCAGCGGCAATCTTTGCTTACTACAATCCTTGCCATGACTGAGACGAAGTGGCTGTCCGAGGACGAGCGGGAGGCGTGGCTCGCGCTCGTGTCGATCATGTTCCGGCTGCCGGGGCGCGTGGAGAACCAGCTGCGCACCGAGGAGGACATGTCCCTGGCGGAGTACCTGGTGCTCGCCATGCTCTCGGAAGCGCCGGAGCGTCAGCACAAGATGTCCGCGCTGGCCACGGCCACGAACACCTCGCAGTCGCGGCTCTCGCGCATCGTCGCCCGGATGGAGCGGGACGGGCTCGTCACCCGGCAGGGACGTCAGGACGACCGGCGCGTGGTGATCGCGGAGATCACCCCGGCGGGCCTCGAGCGCGTCAAGGAGGCCGCGCCGGCCCACGTGCGCCACGTCCGGGAGATCGTCTTCGACCGTCTGAGCACCGAGCAGGTGGCGCAGCTGCGGGAGATCGGCCGCGCACTCAACTGCGGCGACAACGCCCGCAGCGTGCTGGGTCTGGACTGACGCGCCCAGCGCCATGGCCGCTCGTGCCGTGCGGTCCCCCGGGAAGTCTCCATCCCGGCGTGAACAGCATGCCCACTGAAGGGCCACTGGCCCTGCCCAGTCCGTGACGGACGGGGTGGTCGCGAGGACTGCTGGGCACGTCTGAGCGCGGGTCTACAGTGACGGCGTGAGCATGCAGAGCGCCCACATGGCCATGTGGCGGACCATGAGCGGGCAGGACAACAAGGGCCGGCGGGTCAGCTGGGACACCGTCAAGCGGATCGCCACGTTCGCCCGGCCGCACCGCCGTGCGCTGGTCGCGTTCGTTCTGGTGTCCGTGGTGCTGGCGGTGCTGGGGGTCGTGACCCCGGTGCTCGCCGGGGACGTGGTCAACGCCATCACCGGCGGTCACGACGTCTCCGTGGTCGTGTGGCTGGCCATCGCCATCGCGGTGGTGGCCGTGGCGGACGCCGGGCTCTCCCTGCTGAGCCGCCTGCAGTCCGCGCGCATCGGCGAGGGCCTCATCTACGACCTGCGCACGGCCGTCTACGACCACGTGCAGACCATGCCGCTCGCCTTCTTCACCCGGACGCGCACCGGTGCGCTGGTGTCCCGCCTGAACACGGATGTGATCGGCGCCCAGCGCGCCTTCGCCGGAACGCTGTCCGGCGTGGTGTCCAACCTGGTGTCCCTGGTGCTCACCGTGGCGGTCATGGTGACCATCTCGTGGCAGGTGACACTGCTGTCCCTGCTGCTGCTCCCCATCTTCCTGGTCCCCGCCCGCGCCATGGGCGGCAGGCTGGCCTCGCTTCAGCGGCAGTCCGCGCAGTACAACGCGCAGATGTCCACCCGCATGACCGAGCGCTTCTCCGCGGGCGGCGCCACCCTGGTCAAGCTCTACAGCGATCCCGCCGAGGAGTCCCGTGAGTTCGCGGCCCGTGCGGCGGACGTCCGCGGCATCGGGATCCGCTCCACCATGCTGCAGACCACCTTCGTGACCGCGCTGACCCTGGTCTCCGCCCTGGCGCTGGCACTCGTCTACGGCGTGGGCGGCACCCAGGCGCTGCTGGGCCACCTGGACGCCGGTTCCGTGGTGGCCCTGGGCATGCTGCTGACCAGGCTCTACACACCGCTGACCATGCTCGCGAACGCCCACATGGACGTCATGAGCGCGGTGGTCAGCTTCGAGCGCGTGTTCGAGGTCCTGGACATCAAGCCCCTGATTGCAGAGAGCCCCAGCGCCCGCGCCCTGCCCGAGGGTCCGGTGGCCGTGGAGTTCGACCACGTCAACTTCTCCTACCCCTCCGCGGAGAAGGTCTCGCTCGCGTCCCTGGAGGACGTCGCGGTGCTCGACTCCCGGGGCGGCGAGGAGGTGCTGCACGACGTCAGCTTCCGTGCGGCCCCAGGACACACCGTGGCGCTCGTGGGCTCCTCCGGCGCCGGCAAGTCCACGATCGCCCAGCTGGTGGCGCGGCTGTACGACGTGGACTCCGGCGAGGTGAGCATCGGCGGTCAGGACGTGCGGGACACCACCTTCGAGTCCCTGCGCCACACCGTGGGCATGGTCATGCAGGACGGGCACCTCTTCCACGACACCATCCGGGCCAACCTCGCGGTGGCGCGGGAGGGCGTGACCGACGAGGAGGTCTGGGACGCTCTGGAGCGCTCGCGGCTGCGCCACGTCATCGCGTCCCTGCCGGACGGGCTGGACACCGTGGTGGGGGAGCGCGGCTACCGGCTCTCGGGCGGTGAGCGGCAGCGCCTCACGATCGCCCGGCTGCTCCTGGCGCGCCCGCGCGTGGTCATCCTGGACGAGGCCACCTCCGCACTGGACTCCACCAACGAGGCCCACGTGCAGGCCGCGCTGGACGAGGCCATGTCCGGTCGCACCGCCGTGGTGATCGCCCACCGGCTGTCCACCATCCGCCGGGCGGACCAGATCCTGGTGGTCGAGGCCGGTCGGATCGCCGAGCGGGGCACCCACGAGGAGCTGCTCGCGCGCGGCGGCCGCTACGCGGAGCTGCACGAGACGCAGTTCGCCGCCACGACCTCGGGCCACGACGACGCCCGGTAGCGTTCCCGGCGGACGCACGGTTTCCCTCGAGATCAGGAGTCAGGCATGAGCGGCTGGGAGAGGCTCTGGGCGGAGCTCGGCATCACGCTCCCGCACGCGGTGGGCGTGGTGCTCTCCGCAGCGGGGATCTACGTGGTGTTCCTGGTGTTCGTCCGGCTGCTGGGCCAGCGGGTGCTCTCGGCCATGTCCACGTTCGACGTGGTGGTGACCGTGATGCTCGGCGCCGTGGCCGGGCGTGTGATCCTGGGCCACCCGCCCACCCTCGCGAGCGGTGTGCTGGGGCTGGCCACCCTGTTCCTGCTGGAGGCGGTCTTCGGCCAGCTGGGGACACGCCCACGGCTGCAGCGGCTGTTCAACGCCCCCACCCGGCTGCTCATGGTCGGGGACGAGGTGCAGGAGGCGGAGCTGCGGCGCGCCCACATCACCCGTTCCGAGCTCCACGGGGCCCTGCGCCGGGCCGGTGTGCGCTCCTACGGGGAGGTGGCCTGCGTGCTCCACGAGTCCGGGGGTGGGATCAGCGTGCTGCGCCGCGGCGTCCCCGTGGACCGCCACCTGCTCTCGGACGTGGTCGGTGTGGAGCGGATCCCGGACGAGCTCCTCGCCCCGGACCGCACCGATTAGTTCGCACGCTGATTGTTGCCGCCGACTATGATGAGGGCCACGCCTACGAAGGGACACGGACCCCATGACCGACATGGCCATCCGCTATCGCGGTGTGAGCAAGGTCTATCCGGATGGAACCACAGCGGTCGACGACCTGAACCTCGATGTCCCCGCGGGGTCCCTCACGGTGTTCGTGGGACCCTCCGGCTGCGGCAAGACCACGTCCCTGCGGATGCTCAACCGCATGGTGGAGCCCACCGGCGGCGTGGTGGAGGTCAACGGGCAGGACGTCTCCACCATCCCGGCCGCCCAGCTGCGCCGCTCCATGGGCTACGTGATGCAGCAGTCGGGCCTGCTGCCGCACAAGACCGTGGAGGACAACATCGCCACGGTGCCCCGGCTGAACGGGGTCTCCAAGCGTGAGGCGCGGGCGAGCGCCCGTGAGCTGCTGGGCTCGGTGGGCCTGGACGAGTCCCTGGCCACCCGCTACCCGGCGCAGCTCTCCGGCGGTCAGCAGCAGCGCGTGGGCGTGGCCCGGGCGCTCGCGGCGGATCCGCCCATCCTGCTCATGGACGAGCCGTTCTCCGCGGTGGACCCGGTGGTGCGCCAGGACCTGCAGCAGGAGCTGCTGGACCTGCAGAAGCGGCTGCACCGCACCATCGTGTTCGTGACCCACGACATCGACGAGGCCGTCCTGCTGGGCAACCGCGTGGCGGTCTTCGCCCGGGGCGGCCGGCTGGCCCAGTACGCCACACCCGAGGAGCTGCTGCGGGCCCCGGCGGACGACTTCGTGGCGGACTTCATCGGCCGGGACCGCGGCTTCCGCTCCCTCAGCTTCGACAGCGCCAGCGTGGCCCTGCAGCCCGTGACCGTGCTGTCCTCCACCACGGGTGAACGCACCGTGGTGGGTCCCGGGGTGGAGAACCCGGTGCCGTGGCAGGGAGGTGGCGCGGCGGCGTCGTCGGACTGGGTGCTCGTGGTGGACGAGCGTCAGCATCCCCTGGGGTGGCTCCCGGTGCGCGAGAGCGGTGAGGCCGCCGGGCGCGAGGAGCTGCGTGTGGGCGGGACCCTCTGGCACTCGGGCGACTCCCTGCGCACCGCGCTCGACGCCGCGCTGTCCTCGCCGTCCGGGCAGGCCGTGGCCGTCCACGAGGACGGATCGGTGGCCGGTGTGGTCCCGGGCGACGCCGTGATGCGCGCCATCGAGGACCAGCGCTCCACCCGTGAGGACCGGGGGCGGAGGCCGTGAACTGGCTGACGAACAACTGGCCCGCGGTCCTGGAGCTTGCGGGCTCCCACCTGGTGCAGTCCGTGATCCCGGTGCTCGTGGGGCTGCTCATCAGCGTTCCCCTGGCGCGGCTGGCAGCCGGCAACCGGTGGTTGCGACCCGTGTTCGTCACGGGCTCCTCGCTGCTCTACACCATTCCCTCGCTCACGCTGTTCGTGGTGCTGCCGCTGGTCCTGGGCACGCAGATCACCTCCGTGGTCAACGTGGTCGTGGCGCTGACCCTGTACGTGATCGCCATTCTGGTGCGCTCGTGCGTGGACGCGTTCGAGTCGCTGGACCGGGACGTCCTGCAGGCGGCCACGGCCATGGGCTACAAGCCCGCGCGCCGTTTCTTCGGGGTGGAGCTGCCGCTGGCCGTGCCCGTGATGATCGCGGGCCTGCGCGTGGCCACCGTCTCCAACATCTCCATGGTCTCGGTGGGCGCGGTGATCGGCATCCAGTCCCTGGGCACGCTCTTCACCGACGGGCTGCGCCGCTCGATCGTCGCGGAGATCGTGGTGGGCATCGTGGCCACCGTGGTCATCGCGGTGGTCCTGGACCAGCTGCTGCGCCTGCTGGGCCACGTGCTGACCCGCTGGCAGCGCACCGGCACGGGCGGGAAGAACCCGGCCGTGCGGCGCGGTGACGGCCGCGGCACCCGGGCCCACGAAGGGGGCTCGCGGGACGAGGCAGGCTCCCTGGCCGCCGTGGAGTCCGGAGGTGCCACCGCATGAACCTGTTCGCCGAAGCCGGCCAGTTCCTCACCGACCCCGCCAACTGGACGGGTGCCACGGGCATCCCCCAGCGGATGCTCGAGCACGTGGGCTACAGCCTGCTGACCATGGTGATCGCCCTGGTGATCGCCGTCCCGCTGGGCCTGTGGGTCGGCCACTCGGGCCGCGGCGGGGGAGTGGTCGTGGGCCTGGCCGGCGCGCTGCGCTCGCTGCCCACCCTGGGCCTGCTCACGCTGTTCACCCTGCTGATGGGCCTGGGTCTGATGCCGCCCATCCTGGCGCTCGTGCTGCTGGCCATCCCGCCCATCCTGTCCGGCACCTACTCCGGGATCGCCGCGGTGTCCCCCGCGCTCGTGGACGCCGCGCGCGCCATGGGCATGACGGAGTCCCAGACCCTGTTCCGCGTGGAGGTCCCGGTGGCGCTGCCCGTGATCCTGGGCGGGATCCGCAACGCCGCGCTGCAGGTGCTCGCCACCGTGACCATCGTGGCGTACATCAACCTGGGCGGTCTGGGCCGCTACCTGATCGACGGGCTCGCGGTGCGCGACTACTCGCGCATGCTCGCGTCCGTGGTGCTCGTGGCAGTGCTCGCGCTGGCCGCCGACGCAGTTCTCGCTCTCACCCAACGCCTGGTGACGTCGCCGGGTCTCAGACTGACAGGAGATCGCCCATGACCTTCCACCACTCGTCCCCCCGCCCCCGCTGGCGGCCCGTGGCCTTCGCCGGGGTGGCCGTCTCCGCCCTGCTCGCCCTCACGGCGTGCGGCGGCGGCTCCGACCCCCTGGCGGAGGACAACGACGCCGCCTCGGGCGGTTCCTCGGACACCGTCACCGTGGGCTCGGCGGACTTCCCCGAGTCGCAGATCATCGCGGAGCTCTACGCCGGGGTGCTGCGGGACGCCGGCGTGACGGCGGAGACCTCTCCGGGCATCGGCGCCCGGGAGGCGTACGTGGGCGCGGTCAAGGACGGTTCCGTGGACGTGGTCCCGGACTACTCCGGCAACCTGCTGCTCTTCGCGGACAAGGACGCCCAGGCGGCGTCGGCGGAGGAGATCGCCAAGGCCCTGCCGGGCGCGCTGGAGAGCCAGGGACTGTCGGTGCTGGACGCGTCCAAGGCCGAGGACAAGGACGCCCTGGTGGTCACGCAGGCCACCGCGGAGAAGTACGGTCTGAAGTCCGCGGAGGACCTCTCCTCGGTGTGCGGCGAGCTGGTCATGGCCGGGCCCCCGGAGTTCCAGGAGCGCGCCTACGGCGTGAGCGGGCTCAAGGAGAAGTACGACTGCTCGTTCAAGTCCTTCCAGCCCATCAACGACGGCGGCGGGCCCCTCACGGTCCAGGCGCTGACCAAGGGCGACGCCCAGGTGGCGGACATCTTCACCACCACCCCGGCCATCCAGGACGAGAACCTGGTGGTGCTGGAGGACCCCAAGAACAACTTCATCGCCCAGCAGGTGCTGCCGCTGACCGCTCCGGACCGCCTGCCCCAGGAGGCGGTGGACGCGCTCAACGAGTTCTCCACCAAGCTCACCACGCAGGACCTGATCGACCTCAACCGCAAGGTCAGCGGGGACGAGCAGCAGAACCCCGCGGACGCCGCGAAGCAGTGGCTGAAGGACAACGGGTACGACAAGGCCTCCTGAGCCGACTTCCACCACGGGTTCGGGCCGCGCCCGGTGGTCCCGCCGATCCGGCGGAACCACCGGGCGCGCGTCATCTTCCGTTCATTCGCACGTGCGCACGCACAGTGGTGACGTGGTGGAAACCCCGTTCTGCACAGCGTTGTCCACATGCTCACCGGGCTGGGGTCGCACCCTCCTGACCTGCGGTGACGCGGGCGTTTCCCCACGTGGCACCTCGTTGCACACAGGGCGTTGTCCACACCTGTGGACAACGCTGTGCACACGCTGTGCAGTGAACACCGGGTGCGCGGACGGTCACGGGGACGTCACCTGCCGGTCACGGGATCTCGCCTGCCTATGCTGGACGGGCCGCGCCCTCCCTCCGGAGCGCCCGGCAGATCCGAGCTCGGAGTCAAGGGGGATCCCGGGCACCATCACTGCCCGCGGACGTGCTGCGTGCCGGCAGAGGAGGCCTTCCCGTGCTGTCTGACAACATTCCCCGCCGCATCACTGGTCGCGAGAACCTGCTGGCCGTGCTGCAGGAGCACCTGGTGCGGGACACCCGGGTGGCCGCCGCGGACCGCGACGTGTTCCTCCACCGCCTGCCGCAGCAGCTTCCCCGGATCGTCACGTCCCTGTCCGCCGTCTACGGTTCCGGCCCGGAGATCTGGGACGTCGTCGCGCGGGCCGTGCTGACCGCGTGGGACGCCTACGCCGAGCGCCCCGCGGACCTCCGGGACCTGGACCGGCAGCGCGAGGGTGCGGCACCGTGGTTCACCTCCCGCGAGGCCGTGGGCGGGGTGTGCTACGTGGACCGCTACGCCGGCACGATCGCCGGGCTGCGGGAGCAGATCCCGTACTTCCGGGAGCTCGGGCTCAGCTACCTGCACCTCATGCCCCTGTACGAGAGCCCCGCGGGCAACTCCGACGGCGGCTACGCGGTATCCTCCTACCGGCGCGTGGACCCGGCCCTCGGGACCATGGAAGAGCTCGCGGAGCTGGCCGCCGAGCTGCGCTCGCAGGGGATCGCGCTCGTGCTGGACTTCGTGTTCAACCACACCTCCAACGAGCACGAGTGGGCCCGGGCCGCGGCCGCGGGGGACCCGCACTTCGAACGGTTCTACTGGATCCACCGGGACCGCACCCTTCCGGATGCGTTCGAGCGCACGGCCCGGGAGATTTTCCCGGACGACCACCCGGGGGTCTTCACGCGTGTGGACAGCACCCCGGCCGGGCGCGCCGCGAGCCCGTTCGACCCCGATCCCCGATGGGTGTGGACCACGTTCCACCGCTTCCAGTGGGACCTGAACTACGCCAACCCGGAGGTCTTCCACGCCATGGCGGGGGAGATGCTGTTCCTCGCGAACCAGGGCGCGCAGGTGCTGCGCCTGGACGCCGTGGCCTTCATCTGGAAGCAGCTGGGCAGCACGTGCGAGTCCCAGCCGCAGGTCCACGACCTGCTGCGCGCGTTCCGCGCCGTCGCGGCCCTCGCCGCGCCCGCCGTGGAGTTCAAGTCGGAGGCGATCGTCCACCCGGACGAGGTCATCCGCTACGTCCACCCCGAGCAGTGCGCCCTGTCCTACAACCCCCTCCAGATGGCGCTCACGTGGGAGGCCCTGGCCACCCGGGACGTCACCCTGCTCTCCGCCGCGCTCGCCGAGCGCCACGAGACCCCCGAGGGCACTGCGTGGGTCAACTACGTGCGCGGCCACGACGACATCGGCTGGACCTTCTCCGACGACGACGCCGCACGGCTGGGTGTGGACCCCGCCGGTCACCGCCGCTTCCTCAACGCCTTCTACACCGGGCGCCACCCGGGGAGCTTTGCGGACGGCGTCGCCTTCCAGGACAACCCGCGCACGGGTGACTGTCGGATCTGCGGGACCACGGCGTCCCTGCTGGGTCTGGAGGCCGAGCCCGGCCCCGCGGTGGACCGCATCCTGCTCGCCCACTCCCTGGCCATGAGCACCGGCGGGGTCCCCCTGGTCTACCTGGGGGACGAGGTGGGCCAGCTCAATGACCCCCACTGGCGCCAGGAGCCCGGTCACGGGGATGACGCCCGGTGGGTGCACCGCCCGCGGCGCAGGGAGGCGGACCACGAGCGGCGCCACGACCTGTTCTCCGTGCAGGGGCGGATCTTCGGCGGGATCCGGGGCATGATCGCGGTGCGCCGCAGGACGCCGGAGTTCGAGGGCACCACGCTCATCCCGTTCGACACGCACAACAGCCACGTCCTGGGGTACCAGCGCCCGGGCGAGCACAGCCTGGTGCTGTGCCTGGCCAACGTCAGCGACTGGTCGCAGTTCGTGACCGGGGAGACGCTCAGCGGGTTCCTGCCCACGGCCACGCTGCTGCACGCGCAGTCCGAGGTGGACCTGCGCGGCGGGATCCTCCTGGAGGCCCACGGGTTCCGGTGGCTCCGGGTCATCCCGGTGCGCTGAACCGCCCCCGGCGGGGGGTGTGATCTGAGTGTCCCCCCAAGAGGGGTGACTGCACCCATAAGGGTGGACATTCGCGGTTGTCCACAGGACTTCTCCACAGGCGTGGATAAGTTACACGCCTGTGCTCTCCCCGGGTGAACCGCACGACCGTTCGGTATCTCGTCTGGTCACGGGCGGGTTTCGGGGCAGCCGGCCCGTGGACTATGCAGTTGCATCGAATATGTGTTCGAATTGTGCACAGACTTCTCCACGGCTGTGGATAACCGTTGTCCACCAGGTGTGCACGGGACACACACCCCGAGCGAGGTGACGAGTTGTGGCCTTTGCACCAGACTAGAGTCCTGATGACAAGCGTGCTGTGGCCGCTCGGTGGGACGAGCGGCATGGGGAGAGGCACGTCCTAGGGGGGAAAACATGTCTGTGTGCATCACGCAGGTCGGGGAGTCCGACCGCAGTTTCACCATGGTCGCGGAGCAGGATGTGGCCGTGACCGTCGAAGAGTTCGACCGTGCGATTGGTCGACCCAGGGAGATGGGCGAGTGGTTCGGTGTGGAGTTCACCTGGCCCACGTGCCCCGACCACCAGATGGAGGTGGGCTCCGCCTTGGAGTTCAGGGCGCCGATCGGCCCGCTGCACTTCGACTTCATCATGATCGTGGCGGACCGGGTGCCCGGGGAGTCGCTGCTGTTCCGCACCACGCGCGGATCCGTGGACGTCACCCTCGAGTACACGTGGTGGGCCACGAGCACCGGAACCCGTGTGCGGCTGAACCTCGACTTCCGGCTGCGCCATGAACTGTGGTGGCGGACCCGGTGGACGCAGGCCGTGGCACGGCGCAAGCTCACGGTGGGGATGGAGCGGATGCGCCAGCAGCTGGGCGTGGCTCCGTGTGCCCAGACGGCCGCGCCGGTGGTGGCAGGCAGTGGCGCGGAGGCGTCCCGGGAGACCGGTGCTCCCGGGCGGGGTCGCATGGCAGCCGCCCACCGCGCCGCCCACGCGCGGCACCGCGCGCAGCGCGCCTGATCAGCGCGTTGCGGGGGTCACCGGCGCAGGGAACGCTCCATGCGCAGCACGCGCACCCGGTAGTCCATGCCGGGGACGTCGAAGTCCACCGCCCCGCGCGGTGTGTAGCCCAGCCCGGCGTAGAAGGGCTGGAGCACAGGATTGGACTCGTCGCAGTCCAGGCGGGAGATCGTGCGCCCGGAGGCCGCAATGGCCTGCTCCGCCACGCGGATCAGGCGGGTCCCCGTTCCGGTGCCGCTCAGCGAGCGGTCCACAGCCACCCCGTGGATGTACCCCGCGGGCTCGGGCTGCGGGCCCCAGATCGGGAGGTCCTCCCAGATCACGCGCACGCTCGCGAGCACGTCCCCGGGGCGCTGCGGGGACTCCATGACCCACCACTCGTCCCGGTCGATCTCCTGCTTCACGTGCTCGAGGGCGAACTCGCCCTCGCGCCACTGGTCGATCCCGCGCGCCTGCATCCAGCGGGCCAGCGTGTCCCGGAGCGCGATGATGCCGCGCGCGTGCTCGCGTCTCGCGCGCACCACCTCCAGCGTGCTCGGGTCCAGGCCTGCGGATTCACGACGGCGCTGGGTGGCGTCCCCGGAGCCGGCTGCGCTCTCGGACCCCGGGACGTTTCCGGACCCCGCGTGAG
This sequence comes from Kocuria rhizophila, assembly GCF_003667225.1. Classification (GTDB taxonomy): domain Bacteria; phylum Actinomycetota; class Actinomycetes; order Actinomycetales; family Micrococcaceae; genus Kocuria; species Kocuria rhizophila. Next base: position 11,711 of record NZ_RCOM01000035.1, on the reverse strand, counting down.
AGCCCGGGGCGGTGACACCCGGGGGGAGGTGCGGAACGGGGCGTGCGGCGTCGTCGGCTGGCATGACCCGAGACTAGGTCAGGCCCGTGGCCGGGGGCGGAGGGTGTGACAGAACGTGACGGGGAGTCCGGGGCCCGTACGCCAGGGGCTGAACGTGCTTGACCAGGGCGAGACGGCGGGCGGAAGGTTGAAGCATCACGTCCCGCAAAGGAAGGATGATTCACCATGGCTGAAAAGTTCACTCTCCCCGATCTTCCGTACGACTACGCAGCGCTCGAGCCGCACATCTCCGCGCAGATCATGCAGCTGCACCACGACAAGCACCACAACACCTACGTGACCGGTGCTAACACCGCGCTGGAGAAGATGGAGGAGGCCCGCGCCAACGGTGACGCCGCAGGTGCCGCGAAGCTCTCCAAGGACCTCCAGTTCAACCTGGGTGGGCACATCAACCACTCGATCTTCTGGAAGAACCTCTCCCCCGAGGGCGGCGACAAGCCCACCGGTGAGCTGGCCGCCGCGATCGACGAGTTCTTCGGCTCCTTCGACGCCTTCCGTGACCAGTTCACGGCCGTGGCCACGACCATCCAGGGCTCCGGCTGGGCGATCCTCGCGTACGAGCCGATCGCCGGCAACCTGGTGATCGAGCAGATGTACGACCAGCAGAACGGTGTCCCCGTGGCCACCATCCCGCTGCTGCAGCTGGACATGTGGGAGCACGCCTTCTACCTGGACTACCAGAACGTCAAGGCGGACTACGTCAAGGCCTTCTGGAACATCGTGAACTGGGCGGACGTCACCGAGCGCTTCGAGAAGGCGCGCGCCGGGGCCAAGTCCCTCATCTGATCCCGTGGTGACGCATCGCCCCGCGGTGCCGTGACCTGTCGAAACCCCGCCCGGCGCTCGCCGTGCGGGGTTTCGCGCTACCAGCCAGCCATTCCGAGGAGTCCCGTCCATGAGCACGCCCCGTTTCCTGGTGACCCGGGAGATTCCCGAGCCCGGCCCGAGCATCCTGCGCGACGCGGGGGAGGTGGAGACCCGCAGCGGCATGAGCGCCGACGAGCTGCGGGAGGCGGTCACGGGCGGCGAGTACGACGTGGTGCTGTCCCAGACCTCCGACGCCTTCTCCGCGGAGCTCCTGGGGGAGGCTCGGATCAGGGGCATCGCGAACTACGGGGTGGGGTACAACAACATCGATGTGGCGGCGGCCGCGGAGCACGGGATCGCGGTGGGCAACACCCCGGACGTGCTGGACAACGCCACCGCGAACGTGGCCGTGCTGCTGCTCCTGGGAGCGGCGCGCCGCGCGCACGAAGCCTCCGAGTTCCTGCGCAGCGGTCAGTTCCAGGGGTTGCGCCCGCAGCTGCTGGTGGGTCAGGACGTCACCGGTGCCACGCTGGGGATCGCGGGCATGGGCCGGATCGGCAAGGCCGTGGCCCGGCGCGCTCTGGGGCTCGGCATGACCGTCCAGTTCACGCAGCGTCCGCCGCACGACCGCGAGGTGTCCGACGACGAACTGGGCGATCTGGCGGGGCACGTCACCCAGGTGCCGTGGGACGAGCTCGTGGCCACGAGCGATTACCTCTCGCTGCACGTCCCGCTCACGGAGGACACCACGCACCTGGTGGACGCGGACGTCCTGCGCCGCATGAAATCCACGGCGGTGCTCGTGAACACGGCGCGTGGGCCGGTGGTGGACGAGAAGGCCCTGGTGCACGCCCTGCGCGAGGGGCAGATCTTCGCCGCCGGGCTGGACGTGTTCGAGAACGAACCCGCCGTGGAGCCCGGTCTGCTGGATCTGCCCAACGCGTTCTTGCTCCCGCACATCGGCTCCGCCGAGGCGGGCACGCGGGCGGGGATGGCACGGATGGCCGCGGAGAACGCGGTGGCCATGGCCCGCGGGGAGAGGCCGCCGTACCCGGTGGAGGTGTAGCTCGCGCGGGTGGTCGGCGGCGTCGGGTTTCCGCGCCGGGGCAGTTCGTGTGCGCCGGGAACTCGTCGGCGTCCGGCGCCTGAGCGGAGTGAGCGGCGGTGCGGGCGCCGCGCTGGTCGGGTTCGGTGAGCGGCGTCGGTCGATGAGGCGGCGGCGAGTCAGCCGCGGCCCTGGAGTGCTGCGACCACGTCCGCCGTGGCGGCGATCGCCGTGTCGACGTCCTGCGCGGTGGTGTCCCTGCCCAGGCTGAAGCGGACCGCGGTGCTTGCCACCTCCGGGGAGAGGCCCAGCGCGGTCAGCACGTGGGACGGTTCCGTGGAACCCGCCGAGCACGCCGAGCCCGAGGACACCTGCACCCCGCGGTTCTCCAGGTCCACCAGCACGGTCTCCCCGTTGACCCCGGGAAAGCAGAAGCTGGCGTTCGTGGCCAGCCTGTTCCCGCTGGCGCTCGGGTCCGGGCCAGTGAGCACGGCACCGGGAACGCGGCCGAGGATGCCCTCGATGAACCGGTCCCGCAGCGCCGCCGTGCGTTGTGCGTGCTCCTCGCGCTCCGCCTCGGCGCGTTCCAGGGCGCCCGCGAGACCCACCGCTCCCGCCACGGTGGAGGTTCCGGACCTGCGACCCCGTTCGTGGCCACCGCCGCTGAGCAGCGGGCGCAGGGGGGTGCCCCGCGCGATCCAGAGCAGTCCGATGCCCGGCGGCGTGCCGATCTTGTGACCCGCGAGGCTCAATGCGCTCACTCCGAGGGTCCGAACGTCCAGGGGGAGCACGCCCGCGGCCTGGACGGCATCCGTGTGCAGGGGGACGCCGTGCTCGGCGGCGATCTCCGCCAGTGCCGCGATGTCCTGCACGGTGCCCACCTCGTTGTTCGCGAGCATCACGGAGGCCACCGCCACCTCGGCTCCGCCTTCTGGTGCCGCCCCGTCGGGTGCGGTGGTGGAGCGGACGGCCACCGGCGTCTCGTTCTCCCCGCGGTGCATGACGCCGCCTGCGCGCCCGCCAGCGCCCGGTGCCGTGTGCTGCGCCCCCTGCCGTGCGGCGTCGTCGTTCCCCAGCAGTGCGGTGCGGAAGGCCTCCGGGGTGACCGCACCGCTGGGGTCCACGGGGACCGTCCGGGCGGTGAAGCCGTCGTAGCGGGCGAGGTCCGCGGCCGAGTCCAGAACGGCGTGGTGCTCGATGGCGCTCGTGACCACGCGTGTGCGGGTTGCGCGGCGCTCGCGGCGAGCCAGAGCAATCCCCTTGACCGCGAGATTGTCCGCCTCCGTGCCCCCGGAGGTGAAGACGATCCCACCCGGGCGGGCGTGGAGCACCGCGGCCACGCGCTCGCGGGCGTCCTCCAGCGCGTGCGCGGCGCGGCGCCCGCGCTCGTGGTGGCTGGACGCGTTGCCGAACTCGCTCGTGAGCCACGGCCACATGGCCTCGAGCACGTCCCGGCGCGGAGCCGCGGTGGCGGCGTGGTCCAGGTAGATCATGGGTAGCCTCGTTCGACAGGTAGGGGCATGCGGGGGTCTGGGGTGAGCACCCCCGGGACGGGCAGGAGAAACCGTGCTCGGGCACGGCTCGCGTGCGGCAGCCTGGGCCGGATGCAGGGTCATGGAGGCTGGGTTCTCGCGCCCTGCGCGTCTCAGAAGGTGGGCTGCGGGTCCACCGCGATGTCCAGGCCCAGGTCCAGGGCGCGTACGGAATGGGTCAGGGCGCCCACGGAGATCACGTCCACGCCCGTGGCGGCCACGCGGCCGATGGTCTCCAGGGTGATCCCGCCGGAGGCCTCCACCGCCGCGCGGCCGTCGATCATGGCCACTCCGCTGACCAGGTCCGCGGGCGCGAAGTTGTCCAGCAGCACCACGTCCGCTCCGCCGGCCAGGACGTCCTCGATCTGGTCCAGCCGGTCCACCTCCACCACCATGCATGCCGTGTGGGGCATCTTCCGGCGCAGCTCGCGCAGGGCGCGGGGCAGGGACGCCCCTCCCGCCGTGAGCACGGCCAGGTGGTTGTCCTTGAGCATCACGGCGTCCGAGAGCCCGAAGCGGTGGTTGTGCCCGCCGCCGCACGTCACGGCGTGCTTCTCGAGTGCCCGTAGACCCGGGGTGGTCTTGCGGGTGTCGCACACGCGGGTGCGGGTGATGGTCCCGGTGGGCAGCTTGTTCGCGCGCTCCACCTCCGCCACGGTCTCCTCCACGGCGGCGACGTAGCGCGCGGTGGTGGTGGCGATCCCGCACATCCGCTGCACCAGGTTCAGCACCGTGCGCTCGGCGGTGAGGATGGCCCGTGCCGGTCCGCGCACGGTGGCCACAGTGGTGCCGCGATCGAGAGCGTCCCCGTCCGCGACGTGCAGCTCGACCTCCACGGCCGGGTCCAGCACGGTGAAGCCCACCCGGACCACCTTCGCGCCCGCGAAGACCCCCTGCTCCCGGGACACGACCGTGGCAGTGGCGTGTGCATCCTCGGGGAGCGCGAGCTCGGAGGTGAGGTCACCCCACGGGGCGTCCTCCGCGAGTCCTGCCCGGATCACGGTCTCAACGGCTGAGCGGTGCAGCATGTGCTGTCCTTTCGGTGCTGGTGGGGGCGCTGACGTGGTGGTGTCCTCCGGGGAGGGTCGTGTCCGCGCGGCTGGGGGTGCCGGGGTGCCCGGCCCCGTCGGTGCCCCGGGTGGCATGGTGCGCGGTTGACGGGGTGGGGCACTGGGAACCGGTGGATGCCGGATCGTCGGCGCGGTGGTGGGCCCCGCAGGACTCGATCCGCTGCCGCGCCGCCCGGACGAGCTCGCGTGCCACGGTCAGGAGGTTCCGGTCCTCGTGCTCCGCGAGGGTCTCCGCGTCCGCTCGGGGCCCCTCCGACGACGACGCCGCGAGCCACCCGTCCAGCGCCCGTTGCGTCTCCGCGAGGCCCACCTCGGTGCGGACCACTCCGGCACCCTGCCACATCACGGCCTGCAGGGCCGCACGGGTGAACGGTGCCGTGCTGCCACAGGTGGTGTGCCGGTCCGATGGGGTGGGATGCGCGTCATGCCGATCGGACGCCGGCCAGGACGCGGGATCGGCCGGCGCAGCGGCCACGAGCCGTCCGACGCGCTCCCCGAAGACCACGGCCTCCAGCAGCGAGTTGGACGCCAGCCTGTTGGCACCGTGCAGTCCCGTGGCCGCGCACTCGCCCGCGGCCCACAGCCCGGGGACCGTGGTGCGTCCGGCGGCGTCGGTGGCGATCCCGCCCATGAGGTAGTGCGCGGCGGGGCTCACCGGAACCGGTTCGCGTGACCAGTCGATCCCGCGGTCACGCAGTGCCTGGTCGATCGTGGGGAAGCGACGGGCCAGGTGCTCCGCGCGGGTCAGGCCGTCCGGCACGGGCACCGCGGTGCAGTCCAGCACCACGTGCGCTCCGGGGGCGGACGCCCGTTCGGCGGCGATCGCCCGGGCCACCACGTCCCGCGGCGCCAGCTCCGCCCGGGGATCTACGCCGAGCATGAAGCGCTCCCCGCGGTGGTTGCGCAGCACGGCCCCCTCGCCGCGCACGGCCTCCGAGATCAGGAACGAACCCGGCTCGGCCAGGGCGGTGGGGTGGAACTGCAGGAACTCCAGATCGCGCACCGCGGCCCCCGCACGGAGGGCCAGCGCGATGCCGTCCCCCGTGGCCACCTCGGGGTTGGTGGTGAACGGGTACAGGTGGCCCGCGCCGCCGGTGGCGAGCACCACGTGCTCGGCGGCCAGGACGTGCTCGGGACCCAGGCGACCCGCCGGATCCACGGAGCGCGCGGTCACACCCGACACGGTTCCACCCCGTTGCAGGATGCCGGTGACCAGTGTGTATTCCTGGACACTCATGCCTCCCGACGCGCTGGCCTCCCGCACCCGTGCCGTGAGGGCCTCCTGGATCACCCGTCCGGTGGCATCACCCCCGGCGTGCAGGATCCGCGGCACACTGTGCGCCCCCTCAAGCCCCTGGACCCACGGGGAGCCCGGCCCGGCCACGCGGTCGAAGGACACGCCGTGCTCCGTGAGCAGGGTGATGGCCTCCGGGGAGTCGGCGACGACGCCGCGCACCACCTCCGCATTGCACAGCCCCGCTCCTGCGGCCTCGGTGTCCCGGGCATGCAGCTGGGGGGTGTCCAGGGGCTGACCGCCAGGGAGGTCGCGGGTCATGGCGGCAATTCCGCCCTGCGCCCGGTCCGTGGCGGTGTGGCCGAGGGTGGACTTGGTCAGGACGGTGACCCGGGCGCCGCGGGCGGCGGCACCCAGTGCGGCGGTGAGTCCGGCGGCACCGGAGCCCACGACGAGCAAGCGCGGCGCGGCATCGTCGTCCGGGCGGTCCCGCGCCTCACGCACGCGGCACCGCGGCGAGCATGCGCTCCAGGGCCACCGACGCCTCGGCCGCGACCTCCGGTGCCACGCTCACCCGGTTGACCACGCGCCCGGCCACGAGCTCCTCCAGGACCCACGCAAGGTATCCGGGGTGGATGCGGTACATCGTGGAGCACGGGCAGATCACCGGATCCAGGCAGAAGATGGTGTGCTCCGGGTGCTCCGCGGCCAGGCGGTTGACCATGTTGATCTCAGTGCCGATCGCGAAGGTCTGTCCCGGTTCCGCCGCGGCCACGGCCCTGCGGATGTGGTCCGTGGAGCCGGCGGAGTCCGCGGCGTCCACCACCTCCATGGGGCACTCGGGGTGGACCACCACGGTGCAGCCGGGGTGCTCGGCGCGGGCCTGCTCGATCTGGGCGACGGTGAAGCGGCGGTGCACGGAGCAGAAGCCGTGCCACAGGATCACCCTCGCATCCTCCAGCCCTGCGGGGGAGTTGCCGCCCAGCGGCCTGTTCGGGTTCCACAGCGGCATCTGCTCCAGCGGCACGCCCATGGCCTTGGCGGTGTTGCGGCCCAGGTGCTGGTCCGGGAAGAACAGCACCCGCTGCCCGCGGGCGAACGCCCACTCCAGCACGGTGGCGGCGTTCGAGGACGTGCACACGATGCCCCCGTGGCGCCCGCAGAACGCCTTGAGCGCCGCGGAGGAATTCATGTAGGTCACGGGAACCACCGAGGCCAGCGGTTCGCCCCGCTCATCCGTGCGCGCGTCACCGTGCTCGTCCGTGGCGTGGGGGCCGAGGACGTCCATGAGCTCCGCCCAGCACTCCTCCACGGAGTCCTCGTCCGCCATGTCCGCCATGGAGCAGCCCGCGGCCGGGTTGGGCAGGATCACGGCCTGCTGCTCCGTGGAGAGGATGTCCGCGGTCTCGGCCATGAAGTGCACGCCGCAGAACACGATGGTCTCGGCCTCCGGGTGCGCCTTCGCCTGCTGCGCGAGCTGGAACGAGTCCCCGATGAAGTCCGCGTGCGCCACGATCTCGTCCCGCTGGTAGAAGTGGCCCATCACCACCACGCGGTCCCCCAGGGTCTGCTTGGCCGCGCGGATCATGGCGTCCAGCTCCTCGGGACTCGCGTCCCGGTAGCGCTGCGGAATGGCGGGCTGCGTCGGGGAACCTGCGGGAACGACGTCGTGCTGGGACGCCCCGGGGCCGTAGCCCTCGGTGAGCGGGGCCGGGAAGTCCCACGGCTGCTCCGCGAGGGCGGCGCTGCACGAGCCGCCGGGCGCGCCGGACTGCGCGGCGTCGTCCCCGGGGCGGGAGGACAGCAGGGTGAGGCGGGTGGCTACGGAGGTCATGGTGTCTCCTGGCTCGAAGGGCTCTCGTGTGTTGGCGGACTCGGCGGGGTCGACGGCCCCGGCGGGCCGGGACTGCTTGAAGGGCTGGAAGTGCTCGAGGGGCCGGGAGCGCTCGCGGGGCTGGGACGCTCCACGGGGTGCGGACCGGCGCGGGTGAAGTCCGGAGCGGTGTCCTCGGTGAAGCGGTACAGCGCGGGCGGCCGGTGCGGGGTTCCGGCCACGCGCTCACCCGTGTCCCGCAGCCGGCCCGAGCGCAGCGCGTGGCGGCGGAAGTTGGGGGCGTCCACGGCGCGGCCCAGGATGGCCTCGTGCACCTCGCGCAGCTGGGCGATCGTGAAGGAGTCCGGCAGGAAGGAGCGGGCGACGGCGGGGTCCGCGATCCGGTCGCGCAACCGGTCCAGGGCGTGGGTCACGATCAGCGAGTGGTCGAAGGCCAGGGGTGGCAGGGCGGTGGCGCGCAGCCACGTGACGTTGAGGTCGTCCTCGCGCGCGGCCGCCTCCTGCGGGGACAGCGCGGCCCAGTAGACCACGGTGACCACGCGCTCGTCGGCGCCCTGCGAGCGGGTGAGGCCGCCGAAGGTGGCGAGCTGCTCCAGGTGGGCGGCGTCGAGACCCGTGGTGAGGCGCAGGTACGCGGCGGCGGAGTCCTCCAGCGCCTCGTCCTCGCCCAGGGGCCCGCCGGGCAGCGCCCACCGGTGGTGGTACGGCTCGCGGATCCGGCGCACCAGGGGCAGCCAGAGCTCGTGGCGCCCGCCCGGCCCGGTGGGGCGCACCGTGAAGATCACGGTGGACACGGCGATGCTCGTGCACGGGGTGCCCATGACCACCGCCCTTCGCGGGAGAGAACCGGGACGGGGCCCGTTGATGTCACAGAGACTCTAACCCTCTTAGAGTCACTGTGACACTGAGTGCGCGACTGTGACGTGCGGGGGTGCGACCGGCTGAGACTCTGTGTGCGGCGCCCGGGGAACGGCGCCACACTGCGCGCTCCCTCGTGTCCTCACCCACGACGGGCCGGGCGTTGCGTACGTTAGGCAGATCACACGTCCACCGTCAGAACGGAATCCGCAATGTCCTCAACCGCACCCAGCGCCCGCCCGAAGGGCGCGGGCAGCAAGGGAACCGGCGGCCTGCTCCGGGTCCTGAACTGGATCGAGTGGCTGGGCAACAAGCTCCCCGATCCCTTCTGGCTGTTCCTGATGCTCGCGGGCATCGTCCTGCTGCTCAGCTGGATCCTGTCCGCCGTGGGCCTCAGCGCGGTCAACCCCGCCACGGGGGAGGCCGTGGCGGTGACCAACCTGCTGTCCCCGGAGGGGCTGCGCAAGATGGTCTCCGAGGCCGTCACCAACTTCGTGGAGTTCCCGCCGCTGGGTCTGGTGATCGTGGTCCTGCTCGGCGTGGCCGTGGCGGAGCAGTCCGGGATGATCTCCGCGGCGCTGCGCGGTTCCGTGGCGCGCGTGGGCCCCAAGTGGCTGACCTTCGTGCTGGCGCTGACCGGCATCACCGGCTCCATCGCCTCGGACGCCATGTACGTGGTGCTCATCCCCCTGGGCGCGCTCGCGTTCAAGGCCGCAGGGCGCTCTCCCGTGGTGGGGCTGATCGTGGCGTTCACGTCCGTGGCGGCGGGCTTCAACGCGTCCCTGCTGCCCACGGCGTCGGACGCGCTACTGGGCGGGATCACCACCGCCGCCGCGGGACTGATCGACGACTCCGTGATCGTGACCCCGGTGTCCAACTACTTCTTCACGTTCGTCTCCTCCTTCGTGCTCGCGGCCATCATCACGCTTGTCACCGAGACGGTGCTGTCCAAGCGCGGCGAGGCGCTCGCCGAGGACACGGACACCAAGCAGCAGGACATGGGCGACTTCAACGACATGCGCCTGAAGCCCCGCGAGAAGCGCGGTCTGCGCAACGCCGGGATCGCGTTCGTGATCATGCTGGCCATCTACCTGGCCCTGCTGCTGACCCCCGGCTCGCCGCTGCGCGCGGAGGACGGCTCCATCCTGATGTCCCCGCTGCTGCTCAACGTGGGCATCGTCATCGCGATCATGTTCGCGGTGGTGGGCTGGGTCTACGGGCGCGCCGCCGGGACCATGACCACCGCCCGAGAGGTGCCCGAGGCCATGGCCAAGGGCCTGGCTGGCGTCACTCCCGTGCTCGTGCTGTTCTTCGCCGCCGCGCAGTTCACCGCGTACTTCCAGTGGTCCGGGATCGGGCCCGTGCTGGCCGTGCACGGCGCGGACTTCATCGGCTCGCTGGGCCTGAGTCCCGTGTTCACGTTCGCGGGCATCGTGGTGATCGTGGCCGTGATGAACCTGCTCATCACCTCCGGCTCCGCCCAGTGGACCCTGCTGGCTCCGGTGATGGTGCCCATGCTCATGCTGCTGAACGTGTCCCCGGAGATGACCCAGGCGCTGTTCCGCATCGGCGACTCACCCACCAACGTGATCAGCCCGGTGAGCCCGTACTTCGCCCTGGTGCTCGGCTACCTGCGCCGCTACCAGAAGGAGGCCGGCGTGGGCACCCTGATCTCCCTGGTGCTGCCGGTGTCGATCGCCATGCTGATCGGCTGGTTCCTGCTGTTCGTGGCCTGGTACCTGCTGGGCCTGCCGCTGGGCCCCCAGGACCTCTGACACCGGCCTGACCAGTCGGCCAGGGCCACACCACTGCCCCGGTCCGGCGACCGCCGGGTCTCCTGATCCGACGACGACGGCGCCCCCGCCCGCGCGATGCGGACGGAGGCGCCGTCGTCACGTCCCGCGGCAGCGGGAGGGGTGTCAGTCGCCGGTCTTCACGGTGAGCTTGTCCCCGGACACGACCACGGTGCCGGAGGTGGAGATGCTCGTGGTGGTGTCCTCGTCGGACCAGTCGGCGGGCTCGTCGTCGTCGTACTCCTCGTTGTGCTGGTAGTCCAGACGCGCCTCACCGGACTTGGTGGTGGTGAAGGAGATCTCGCCGCTGTCGAACGGGGAGCGGGACACCGAGTACGTGGGGTACTTCTCGATGCTCCACACGGGGTTGCGGTAGTCCTTCTCGTCCCCGTAGATGGAGTACTCGAAGGGGCAGCCCTCGGGCTCGAACTCGGCGGTCTTGGCGCACTTGTCCAGCTGCGCGTTGAGCTGCTTGGTGACGTCCTGCTCGAGCGCGGGGGTGAAGGACTGCTGGAACGCCATGCCGGAGGACAGGGGTGCGGACCCGGCGCGGATCTCGGCCACCTGCTCGCCGCCGTAGGTAACGTACTTGCTCGTGGAGGACACGGCCACGGCGTAGTCACCGGGCAGCACCGTGAACTGCGTGCTGTGGGCCTCGCCCTGCTCGTCCACCGCGACCTTCTGGCCGTTGACGGTGAGCTCGCTGACGCCCGCGGGGATCTCCACGCTGAAGCTCTGGTACAGCGGGACCCCCGCGCTCTCGTCCACGCGCCAGGACTTGAACAGCCCGTTGCGGGAGTCGCTGACCATGGGCACGTCCACGGGGGTGGTCACGCCGTCCTGGGTCACGGTGGCGTTCACGGTGGCGTGGTCCCCGTCGATCCGGGTGTCCTTGATCTCGTAGGACGAGATCCGGTTCTCGGCGGCGCCGTAGACCTCGTCCGTGAGCAGGGCACGCTCGCTGGTGCTCACGTTCGGGTCGGCCGCCTCCGTGACGGCGGTGGCCTTCCCGTTCGTCGCGGACTGCAGCAGCTGCTCGGCCTGCTTGTCCGGGCCGAACACGGTGCGTCCCAGCACGGAGAACACCACGGCGGCCACCACGGCCAGCAGCAGCACGGCGCCCACGATGATCGCGATCAGCCGGATCCGCTTCTTCTTGGCGGGGTCCATGGGTTCACGCGGCGGGCGCGTGTAGGTGGCAGCCGCGGCGTCGTCGTACCGGGGCAGCTCCTGGGTCTGCTCCCCGGGGACGGGGGCCGTGTGGTCGCGCTGCGCGGTCACGGCGGGCTCCGCGGGGTACTGCGGGGACGACGCCGCCGCGGCCGTTTCCTGCGCGGGGGCAGCGGGCACGGGGGTGCCGGACGCCGCGGCGCCCTGCGGTGCGGCGGCGTTCGCCGCGCCGTGGTGTGCGACGGCCGCGCCCCCCATCGCGGCGGCGGAGGCCACCACGGCGGCGCGCCCGCGGGAGCGCTCCGAAC
>NZ_RCOM01000034.1 GCF_003667225.1 Kocuria rhizophila | reverse complement strand
ATCCGGGGGCGGGGACCGACCATGCGTACCTCCCGGGTGACGTCGTGGGGCGGATCGTGCTCGGCCAGTCTACCCGCAGCACGACGCCGCCCGGTCCCCTGGGCGGGACCGGGCGGCGTCGTCGTGGCCGGGCGGGGCGTCCGGAGACGCCGCGCGGCGGGCCTACTTGGCGGTGAAGCGCGGGAAGGCCGAGGCACCCGCATAGACCGCGGCGTCGCCGAGCTCCTCCTCGATGCGCAGCAGCTGGTTGTACTTGGCCACGCGCTCGGAGCGTGCCGGGGCACCGGTCTTGATCTGGCCCGCGTTCACGGCCACCGCGATGTCCGCGATGGTGGTGTCCTCGGTCTCACCGGAACGGTGGGAGATCATGCAGCGGTAGCCGTTGCGCTGGGCGAGCTCCACGGCGTCGAAGGTCTCGGTCAGCGAGCCGATCTGGTTGACCTTGACCAGCAGGGAGTTGGCCACGTCCTCCTGGATGCCGCGGGCCAGCCGCTCCGGGTTGGTCACGAAGAGGTCGTCGCCCACGAGCTGCACCTTGTCACCGATGTGCTCGGTGAGCGTGGCCCAGCCCTTCCAGTCGTCCTCGTCCAGGGGGTCCTCGATGGACACGAGCGGGTACTTCTTCACGAGGTCCTCGAAGTACGCGGACATCTCCTCCGCGGAGCGCTTCTTGCCCTCGAAGGTGTACTTGCCCTTCTCGAAGAACTCGGACGAGGCCACGTCCAGGGCCAGGGCGATGTCCCGGCCGGGCTTGTAGCCGGCCTTCGTGATGGCCTCGAGGATGAGATCCAGTGCCGCCGAGTTGGAGTCCAGGTTCGGGGCGAAGCCGCCCTCGTCCCCCAGGCCCGTGGACAGGCCGCGGTCCTTCAGCACGGACTTGAGGCTGTGGTAGACCTCCACGCCCCAGCGCAGGGCCTCGGAGAACGTGGGGGCGCCGATCGGGGCGATCATGAACTCCTGGATGTCCACGTTGGAGTCCGCGTGGGAGCCGCCGTTGAGGATGTTCATCATGGGCACGGGCAGCACGTGGGCGTTCGGGCCGCCCAGGTACTTGTAGAGGGGCAGGTCCGCGGAGCTCGCGGCCGCACGGGCGATCGCCATGGAGGCACCCAGGATCGCGTTGGCGCCCAGCTTGGCCTTGTTGTCGGTGCCGTCCAGCTCGAGCATGGCCTGATCCACCGCACGCTGGTCGGACGCGTCCAGACCCACGACGGCCTGCTCCAGCTCCTCGTCCACGGCGTGCACGGCGTCCAGGACGCCCTTGCCCAGGTAGACCTTCTTGTCGCCGTCGCGGCGCTCCACGGCCTCGAACTCACCCGTTGACGCACCCGAGGGGACGGCCGCGCGGCCGAAGCTGCCGTCGTCCAGCAGGGCCTCCACCTCGACCGTGGGGTTGCCGCGGGAATCCAGGATCTGGCGGGCTTGCAGCGCAATGATCATTGCCATGAAAATCTCCTTGTCGGTCGTCGACCCGTGGGGCGGTTCCGGCCCCGGGTCCCAGCCTACCGAGCGCGCCTGTGTCCCGGCGATACGCCCCGGGATGACGGTGCTCACCCGGGCAGCGGGCCGTCGTGCTCCTGCACGAAGCGGCGCACCGCCGTGCGCAGGGCCCGTTCGGCGTCCAGACCGCGTGCGGAGGCCTCCGTCACCTGGCGCAGCAGCCGCTCCCCCAGCTCGCGCTCCTCGTCCTCGCGCTGCTCCTCCGGCAGCTCCGGGCCCACGGGTCCGACCCCGGGGACCGCGTGCCGGCGGGCCTTGGACAGCGCCTTCTCGGCGCGGGCCAGGGCGGGCAGCGCCGGGGGGATCCCGTCGAAGATGCGCGTGCGCTGCGGTTTCTCGTCCCGTTTGACGGCGTCCCAGCGCGCGGCGAGCTCGGCGGTGCTCGGCTGCTCCCCCGCGGCGGCGATCTCGTCCGACCACGCCGCCTGGCCGTCCGCGTTGTCCTCACCCAGCAGGGTGTTCCCGGTGGCCATCAGGGTGGTCCCCGCGCCCCCGCCGAACACCGCCGGGTGGCGGCGCACGAGCTTGTCCGTCACGGCGGAGATCACGTCCGTGACGTCGAAGCCCTGCGGGGCCGGGTGCTCCTGGCCGATCCGCGCGTGGAAGACCACCTGCAGCAGCACGTCCCCGAGCTCCTCCACGAGCTCGTCCCGGCGGCGGCTCGAGGGTTCGAGGGTCTCCACGGCCTCCACCACCTCGTAGGCCTCCTCCACGAGGTAGCGCAGCAGCGACTCGTGGGTCTGCTCCGCGTCCCACGGGCAGCCCCCCGGAGAGCGCAGCCGGTCCATGACCGCCAGCAGCCGTTCGAACTGCTCGCCCGCAGTGCTCTCCGCACCGTGCGCGGCCGTGCTGGTCGCGGCGTGACGAGGGGCCAGGCTCCCCGCGCCCTCCGGGGCCCACCGCGCATCGCGGTGCGATGAGGCCCCGGCGCTCTCCGAGGTCTGCAACGCGTCGCCGTGCGAACGCTCGGCGGGTCCTGTGCTCTCCGGGCTCACGAGGTCTCCCCCGTGATGCGCTGCTCGAGCCACTGCTGGTAGGCCACCGGCACGAAGGCCGCGCGCGCCGCCGTGCGCTGGACCCGCAGCACGTCCTCGGAGCTCCACCCCGCCTCGGAGCGCAGCCGGTCCAGTTCGTGCGTCACGGAGGTCCCGCTCATGAGGCGGTTGTCGGGAGAGACCGTCACCGCGAATCCGGCCCGCAGCAGGCGCGTCACCGGGTGCTCGGCAACGGTGGCGCCCCACGCCGCGCTCGCTCCGGTCTGCAGGTTGGAGCACGGGCAGACCTCGAGCGCGATCCGCCGGTCCCGGATCCAGCGGGTCAGCGGTGCGGTCATCTCCCGGTCCTCGTCCAGCAGCCGCACGCCGTGCCCCAGTCGCAGGGCCCGGCCCGAGCGGAGGGCGTCGGCCATGGACTCCGCGCCGGCGGCCTCCCCCGCGTGCAGCGTCACGGGGACGTGCTCCGCCGCGAGAAGCTCCAGGGCGTCCCGGTGGGCCGAGGCGGGGAAGCCGTCCTCCGGGCCCGCCAGGTCGAAGCCCACCACGGATCCCGGCACCGGTTCCCCGGGAACCTGGCCGTCCGCCGTCGTCGTGGGGGTGTGCGCGCCGACGTCCGTGGCCGGCGTGCCGCCGGTGACTGCCTCGTCAGGGTTCCCGGACGGGGACGACGCCGCCCGCAGCCGCCGCACCACGAGCTCGGCGATCTCCCGGGAGCGGTCCAGGTGGCGCATGGCGCACAAGATCTGGACCACCGAGACGTGCCCGCCTGCGGCCTTGACCTCGGCGACACCCTCCGCGAGACCGCTCTGCACCGCGTCCACGGCCTGGTCCAGAGTGAGTCCCCCGGCCACGTGCTGCTCCGGTGCCCAGCGCACCTCGGCGTGGACCAGGCCGTCCGCTGCGCAGTCCGCCACGTACTCGCGGGCCACGCGCCGCAGGGCCGGTGCCGTCTGCATCACCGCCACGGTGTGCGCGAAGGTCTCCAGGTACCGCGGCAGGCTCCCGGAGTCGGCGCTGTCGCGGAACCACTGACCCAGGGATGCCGGGTCCGTGGTGGGCAGCTCGTGGCCCACCTGCGCCGCGAGATCCACGACGGTGGCGGGGCGCAGTGCGCCGTCCAGGTGGTCGTGCAGCGAGATCAGTCCGTGTGGCCCGAGGGCCCCGTCCGTGGTGCGGACGGGGCCCTCGGGGGTCGTTCGAGTGCTCATGGCGTCAGTAGTTCCAGTCCTGCAGTGCGTCGTTGACGTGCTGGGGGATGTTGGAGCCGGTGCGCGGATACATGCGCAGCTCCTCCAGGTAGTTCTGCCCCGGGAGGCGCTGCTCGTAGCGCACGAACGCCTCCTCGTCCGAGTAGTCGAACGCGACCTCGGGGGGAACGCCCGGACGGAAGCGGAACATCATGGCCAGCGGGGCGCCGGAGCCCTCCACGTACGAGTCGTCCTTGAGCTCCTGGACCTTGAGCTGGTCCTCGGGCACCAGGTCGAAGGTGGGGCGCTGGTCCCAGAACCCGTTGAGGCGCACGTGGGTCAGGGCGTCGTAGTAGGTGCCGAGAGCGCGCACGCGGATCAGCACGGTGGAGACCTCACGGGCGGTGCCCTCCGGTCCGAACAGGTGCCGCTGCGCATCCGCGAGGCGGGCCGTGACGTCACCCACGGTGAGCGCGAGGTTGCCGGTCGCGAGGGCATCGGGGTCCACGTCCTGCTCCGGGGCAGGGGCCCGGTAGGACGGGGACACGTCCGTGGCAGTGGCCACCTGCGGCGCACCGGCCGGATCGTCGTCGCCGTCCACCGCCGCGCGCACGGGCGCGGGCACCAGCGTGTCCTCGGACTCCGTGCCGAACGCCGACTCGTCCACGTGGGCGGGCAGGTCCTCCGAGGACCGGGCGTCCTGGGTGTCCGTGGCAGCGGCGTGCTCCGCTCCGGGCTGCGCACCGCGCGCGCCGTCATGGGTGGGCCCACCGCCCAGGATGCGGGGGTCCTCGCCCAGGCCCTGGTCGAAGTGCTCGTCCTCCTCCGACCCTGCGGCGCCGTCCGGGAATCCTCCGTCCTGTGCGTCGAAGGCGCGCTCCGGATCCACGGACCGTTCCTCGGCGGGCACCGCCGGGGAGCCGTCCTCGGCGCGCTCCGCGGAGCTCTGCTCGCCGGACGCGAGCACCGGTGACGCCTGGCCCGCGGCCAGGACGTCGCCGTCCGTGGCCGGCTCGGTGTGGCCGTCGGAGACCACACGCACGGCGTCGGAGTCCTGCGGAGCGCCCGTGTGCACCTGCTCTGCGGCCTCGCCGGGGGCGTGGCCCTGCTCGGAACGGTGAGCATCGGCAATGTGGTCACCCTGGTCCCCCGAGGTGCCCGCGGCGGCGAGCCCAGCCGCACCGCCGGCCACCGTCCCCGCGCCCGCGGCGTCCACGTGCCCGGGGGCACCGGCCCGGTCGTCGGAGCCGTGGCCCGCCGGGGTTCCGTGGTGGTCCTGGACGCGGTCCGTGGCCTCCGTGCGGTCGTCCGAGCTGGCCTGGTGCTGCTCCTCGTGGTGCGCCGGCGTGGCCGTGCGCGACTCGTCGGAGGCACCGTGGTGCTGCTGGACGGAACCACCACCGGGGTGGCTGTAGTGCTCGGTGCGCGACTCCCCGGTGGGGTAGTCGTAGGTCACCGTGATCTCGTGCGCCGCGTGGTGGGACGCCGAGACCACGAGGTCCAGCTGGCGCCACGGCCCCACCGGGGTGCTCATGGCCTGCGTGTAGAGGTCTGCGACGTCGTCGAACAGGGGCGATCCCTGGTCCACGGTCCCGTTCTCCACCTCGTCCGGCGCCTCCCCCACGGCCTGGCGCGTCTGGTGCGTCATGATGTTCCCGGACTGCACGAGGGTCAGCCGGGCACGGTCCGCACCCCGGGCCAGCAGGAGCTCCACGAGGTGCTGCAGCGCCCCGTCCTGCGGCAGCGGCTCGGCGGTCGGCTCCTGGCGCGGGTGCTCGTGGTGATCCCCGGCGGTGCTCTGCACTGCCTCGGGCGGCGTCGCCTGGCCGGACACGGGTCCCACCGCGGGGTCTGACGGCGCGGCGCCGGGCGACGGCTGGGGTGTCGGGGTGGTGTTCTTGCTGCGGAACAGATCTCTCAAACCCACGTGAATGTTTCCCTTCGAAAGCCGGGCTCGGTCTGGTGCTCAGTATAGGCGGGCCGCTCGGGAGCCACCCGGGAGCCGGACGCTCCCCCGGCGGCTCGGCGGGTCACAGGTTCTCGGGCCCGAACGCGTCCGGCAGCACCTGGTCCATGCTGCGAACACCGCTCACGGTGAGCAGCTGCAGCCCGGGAGCGCGGTGCTCGTACAGCAGCTGCCGGCAGCGCCCGCACGGCATCAGCACCTCCCCGTGCCCGTCCACGCACACGAAGGCCACAAGCTTGCCGCCGCCGGACATGAACAGCGCGCTCACGAGCGAGCACTCCGCGCACAGGGTCACACCGTAGGAGGCGTTCTCGATGTTGGCCCCGGTGACCACGCGGCCATCGTCCACGAGTGCCGCCGCTCCCACGGGGAAGCGGGAGTACGGGGAGTAGGAGTGCTCGAGGGCCTCGGTGGCCGCCCGCTGCAGCCGCTGCCAGGTGGACTCGTCCACAATCTGCTGGTTCTCGGTCATGGTGTCGTGCGCTCCTGGTCCTGGGTTCTCGTGCGGGTCCTTGTGCGGATTCTCCCGGCGACGCCGCTCAGCGCGCCACCGCGCGGGAGGTCCACCCCCGACGCTACGCCGTCGAGGCGCTCGCCGGGCGGGGTGGTCACTCCTTGAGGTAGGGCTCACCCGAGGCGGCCGGCCCCCGTGACCGGCCCACGAGGCCCGCCACCGCGAGGATGGTGACCACGTACGGGAGCATGGCCAGGAACTGGCTGGGCACCGGGGTGCCCAGGAAGGAGAGGATCGACTCCAGGTTGGACGCGAAGCCGAACAGCAGCGAGGCCAGCAGCGCCCCCACGGGGTTCCACCGCCCGAAGATCAGGGCCGCCAGCGCAATGTAGCCGGAGCCCGCCGTCATGTCCCGGGTGAACGCGGACACCGACACGAGCGTGTAGAACGCACCGCCCAGCCCGGCCACCGCACCGCCCAGCAGCACGTTGCGCACGCGCAGGGCGTTGACGGGGATGCCCAGGGTGTCTGCGGCCTTGGGGTGCTCGCCCACCGCTCGGGTCCGCAGGCCCCACCGCGTGCGGTACAGCGCGAACCACACCACGGCCACGGTGGCGTACATGATGTATCCGATCACGGACTGGTCGAAGAGCACCGGCCCCACCACGGGGATCTCGGCCAGCACCGGGATCCGCACGTGCGGCAGCCGCTCCGGGGAGTTGAACGCGGCCGCGTTGGGCTCCAGCACGGTGGCGAACAGGAAGCCCGTGAGCCCGGAGACCAGGACGTTGAGCACCACGCCCACGATCACCTGGTTCACGCGGTAGCGGATGGCGAAGACCGCGAGCACCACCGACACGAGCACCGAACCGAGGACGGCCGCGAGCAGGCCCGCCCAGGCGCTGCCCGCGATCGTTGCGACGACCGCCGCGGAGAACGCACCGAAGAGCAGCTGGGCCTCGATCGCGATGTTCACCACGCCCGAGCGCTCGCACAGCAGACCCCCGAGGGAGCCGAAGACCAGCGGCGTGGCGAGGGCCACGGAGCCCGCGAGCAGTGCGGTCACGGAGATGCTGGGGGTCTGGGCCGTGCCCACGATCCACACGAGGAATCCGGTGACGAAGAAGAAACCGGCCACGAGCGAGGCCCAGCGGGGCAGGGCGCGGGCCCGTACCGCGGCGTAGCCGGCCAGCACGGCCAGCACGGCCGTCACCACCCAGCCGCACAGTGTCGAGGCCACGGAGACGTCGGGCAGGCGCACGGCGTCGTTCTCGCCGGAGAAGCGGAACTGCACCGACTGCCCGGAGGCGTTCAGGGCGAAGACCACGAGGGCCACGAGCGCGAGCACGGCCAGGCCGACCGCGGGTCGCAGGGTCCGCACGCCCACGTCGCGCAGCACCGCGGAGGTGGGCAGATCGGCCTCGGGCACGGAGCCGTCCGGGCCGTCCAGGTGGGGGGAAGCGGTGGCGGTGCTCACGCGGCGACCTCCTGCGAGCGACGGGTGGCGAAGGTGAACAGGGGTGGCAGCGCCACGAACAGCACGATGAGCGACTGCACGACCAGCACGATGTCCACGTTGGTGCCGGTCATCGACTGCATGGTCACCCCGCCCGCGCGGAACGCCCCGTAGAGGATCCCCGCGAAGAACGTGCCCCACGGTGTGGACCGGCCCAGCAGGGCCACGGTGATGGCGTCGAAGCCGAAGGAGGCCGCAATGCCCGCCGTGAGCGAGTGCTCGGTGCCGGAGACCTGCGCGGTGCCGGCGAGACCCGCCAGCAGACCCGCGAGCAGCATGACGACGACGAAGCCGCGGGTCACGGAGATGCCCGCGGTCCGCGCCGCGCGGGGGGTGGCCCCCACGGCCCGCAGCTCGAAGCCCACGGTGGAGCGGTTGAGCAGCCAGGACACGGCCACGGTGGCCAGGACCGCGAGCACGAAGCCCCAGTGCAGCCGGAACTGGTCCCCGAGCAGCTTGGGGAACATGGCGGTCTGGTCCACGGGAGGGCTGATGGGGTTGGACGAGCCCTCGCGCTGGAAGCCCGGCAGCGTCAGCAGCCACGCCACCAGGTTGAGCGCCACGTAGTTGAGCATGATCGTGAGGATGACCTCGTGGGCGCCCGTGCGGGCCTTGATGAGCCCCACGATCCCGCCCCACAGGGCACCGCCCAGGGCGCCGGCCGCCATCACGGCGAGCAGGTGGATCCCGGCGGGCAGGTGCCACGAGAACCCCACCCACGCGGCCAGCGTGGCCCCGATCAGGATCTGGCCCTGCGCACCGATGTTGAACAGGCCCGCGCGGAACGCGAGCGCCACGCCGAGACCCGCGAGGATCAGGGGGGTGGCCACGGTGAGGGTCTCCGTCAGCGGGTAGAGCTTGTCGGCGAGCGTGGCCCCGGCGGGGTTGTACACCGCACCGTGGAACATGGCCACGTAGGCGCTCGAGGCGGCCTGCCACATGGCGGTCAGCGTGTCGCCGGGGCGCGCGAAGAAGTACCCCGCAGCCTCCCGGACGTCCTCGTTGGTGACCGCGATCAGCAGTCCGCCCAGGATCAGCGCCACCACCACGGCCAGCACCGACTGGAGCGTGGAGCCCAGCAGGGTGCGGCGGTGGCTGCCCGCGGCGAGTTCGGTCGGTGGCGGCGCCGACACCTGGTCGGTCTGCGCCGGTGTGGTGGTCGCGCTCATGCCGTGCGGTCCCCCTCGGGTCGGTCGTCGGTCGGGTCGGCCGCGCTGCTTCCCCGGTGCGCGTCAGAGGCCGCGCCGGGGACCGCGTGGTGGGCGGCGTCGTCGGCGGGCGTGGCGCCCGCGCCGGTGTCGTCGGAGTGGGCGGATGTCGCGTGGGCGTCGTCAGCTGCGGCGTGGGCGTCGTCGGGTACGTGGGCGCCGTCGGCCTGCTGGGACGAGGCGACGTCGGAGTGGTCCCAGGGGGCCGCGGGGAGCACGGACTCGGCGGGCTCGCCGGCCATCATGCGCCCGAGCGCCTCGCGCGGGGTCTCCGGGCCCACGATGCCCATCAGCCGACCGTGGAAGAAGACCGCGATGCGGTCCGCGAGCGCGTAGACCTCGTCGAGCTCGGTGGAGACGATCAGCACCGCGGTGCCCCGGTCCCGCTCCGCCACGATGCGGCGGTGGATGAACTCGATCGAGCCCACGTCCACACCGCGCGTGGGCTGGGAGGCGATGAACAGCGTGAGGGGGCGCCCGAGCTCGCGGGCGATCACCACCTTCTGCTGGTTGCCGCCGGACAGCGTGACCACCGCGGAGTCCACGGATCCCGTGCGGATGTCGTACTCGGACACGGCGGAGCGGGCGTTCTCGCCGATGGCGCCCAGCCGCAGCGAGGGTCCCGCCGCGAACTCGCGGTCCCGGTAGCGGTCCAGCACGAGGTTCTCGGCCACGGAGAACGGGCTCACGAGGCCGTCCGTGGACCGGTCCTCGGGCACGAATCCGACGCCCCGGGCCAGCACCTCGCGCGTGCGCAGCCCCACGAGCTCGTGGCCGTCCAGGCGCGCGGACCCCGTCACGCGGTCCTCGAGCCCCACGAGCGCCTGGGTCAGCTCGGTCTGGCCGTTGCCCTGCACGCCGGCCACGGCGAGGATCTCCCCGGGGGCCACGTCGAAGCTCACGCCGTCCAGCACCACGAGACCGTTGTCCCCGACGACCGTGAGGTCGCGCACCTCGAGTGCGGCACCGCTCGGCAGGACCGGCTCCTTCTCCACCGTGAGGGAGACCTTCCGGCCCACCATCAGGGCCGCGAGCTCCTCAGTGGACGCCTCGGGGCCCACGTGCCCCACCACCTCGCCACGGCGGATCACGGTGATCACGTCCGAGACGGCCCGCACCTCCCGCAGCTTGTGCGAGATGAACACGATGGAGGTGCCGCCATCCCGCAGCTGGCGCATGATCTGCAGCAGCTCGTCCGTCTCCCGTGGGGTCAGCACGGCCGTGGGCTCGTCCAGGATCAGCACCCGCGCGTCGCGCACGAGCGCCTTGATGATCTCCACGCGCTGCTGCACGCCCACGGGCAGGTCCTCGACCACGGCGTCGGGGTCCACGTCGAAGCCGTAGCGCCGGGAGATCTCCCGGATCCTGGCCCGCGTGGTCTCCAGGTCCAGGGACACGCCCCGGGTGCTCTCGTGCCCCAGCGCCACGTTCTCGGCCACCGTGAAGACCGGGACGAGCATGAAGTGCTGGTGCACCATGCCGATCCCGGCCGCCATGGCGTCGCCGGGGCCGCTGAACCTCACGGGTTCACCGTCGATCTCCACGCTCCCGGACGTGGGTTCGTAGAGACCGTAGAGGACGTTCATGAGCGTGGACTTGCCCGCTCCGTTCTCCCCGAGCAGACAGTGGATCTGGTGGGGTTCCACGGTCAGGTTCACACGGTTGTTGGCGGTGAAGTCACCGAACTTCTTGGTGACGTCCGTGAGTTTCAGCTGCACGTCGTTAGCTCCTGCCTGCGCGCTCGGTCAGGACTTGGGGGCGTTCTCGGACTCCACCGTGACCTTGCCGTCGATGATGTCCTGCTTCAGCTGCTGGACCTCCTTGTCAAGGTCCTCCCCCACCTTCGACTCCTGGTCGTGGTACGGCGCGAGACCCACCCCGCCGTTCTCGAGGGTGCCCACGTACTGGCTGTTGTCGAACTTGCCGTCCGCGGCCTGGGTGACCACGTCCTCCACGGAGGTGGTCATCTCCTTCAGCACCGAGGTGAGCAGGAACTCCTTGCCGGAGTCGAGGGTCTCGTAGCCGTCCGTGTCCGGCCAGATCAGCCGCACGTTCTTGTTGCCCTTGTTCGCCTCGACCACCGCGTCCACGGTGCCCTGGGCGGCCTGGCCCGCGACCGGGAGCACGACGTCGGCGCCGTCACCGACGAGGTTCTGGGTCACGGTCTTGGCCTTGGAGGAGTCCTGGAAGGAGCTCAGGAACGTGCCGTTCTGCGAGTCCTTGTTCCACCCGAGGACCTTGACGTCCTTCTTGTTCTTCTCGTTGTAGTACTTCACGCCGTCCGAGAAACCGTCCATGAACACGGTCACGGTGGGGATGTCCATGCCCCCGTAGGTGGCCACCTTGCCGGTCTCGGAGCTGCCGGCCGCGAGGTAGCCGGCCAGGAAGGCCGCCTCCGCGGTGTTGTACACGATCGGCTTGACGTTGTCGGCCTTGATCGAGTTGTCGTCCACGATCGCGAAGTGCTTGTCGGGGTTGGCCTCCGCGACCTTCTTGGTGGTGTCCGCGAGGAGGAAGCCCACCGACACGGTGAGGTTGCAGCCCTGCTGCGCCATGGAGGTCAGGTTGGGCTCGAACTCCGTCTCGGACTGGGACTCGGCCTGGCTGATCTTGATGCCCTTGTGCTCCTCCGCTGCCTTGAGGCCCTCGTAGGAGCTCTGGTTGAACGAGCGGTCCTGGAAGCCGCCGTCGTCGGAGACGATGCAGCCCTTGAAGTCGGACGCCTGTGCGCTGCTGTCCCCGGAGCTGTCCGGTGCGGCACCGCAGCCTGCCAGGGTGAGGCCGGTCAGCCCGGCCAGTCCGAGGGCGCCGAGAGCGCGGAAACGTCGAGTGGTCATGGGGTCCTCCGGTGGGATCGGGCTGGGGGCGCGCAGAACCGGGTCCTCGCACCGCGGTGGAACCGCGAGAAGGACGTGACCCGGATCATAGGTCCGCTCAGTGTAGCCCCATGAATCCCTGGCAGTGCACCGAGTGTCGGCGTGTCAGCCCTCGGACCGTTCCGGAACCTGTGCCGCGTCTGTCAGCTCGCGCACCCGCAGCCGGACCGCCCGCAGCGCGGCGGACGCCATGACCTGCACGCCGCACCGGATGGCCTCCTCCTGCGGGGCGTAGTCGGACTGGTGCAGGTCGTACGTGCGTCCTCCCGGCTCACGGGTGCCCAGGCGCATCATGGCGCCGGGCACGTGCTGCAGGAACCACGCGAAGTCCTCCCCGCCCATGGACTGCTCCACGAGCAGGATGCTCTCCTCCCCCAGCTCCGCGCGGGCGGCGATCTCCAGCAGGGTGGTCTCGGTCTCGCCGTTGACCACGGGCGGCACGCCGCGGATGTGCTCGAGGTCCACGTTCACCCCGTAGGGGGCCGCCACCTGGCCGACGACCTCGTCGAGCATCTCCCCGGCCTGGTACCAGGCATCCGCGTCCAGGCAGCGCATGGTCCCGGCCATGAACCCGGACATGGGAATGGCGTTGGGGGCCACCCCCGCGTGGATCTGCCCCCACACCACGGCCACGCCCGAGCGCACGTCCACGCGCCGGGAGAGCACCGCGGGCACGTCGATCGCGATCTGGCTCATGGCGTAGACCAGGTCCTCCGTGAGGTGCGGGCGGGACGTGTGCCCGCCGCGCCCGGACAGCTCGATCCGGATGGTGTCGGACGCCGAGGTGATGGCCCCGATCCTGGTGCCCACCTGCCCCACGTCCAGCTTGGGCTCGCAGTGCAGGGCGAACATCCGCGGCACGCCTGCCAGCACGTTCTGCTTGATGATGCTCAGCGCCCCGCCCGGCAGCTTCTCCTCCGCGGGCTGGAACACGATCCGCACGGTGCCCGCGAACGGTGAGGAGCGGTGCAGGTCCGCGAGCACCCGGGCCACGCCGAGCATCACGGTGGTGTGGATGTCGTGTCCGCACGCGTGCATCACGCCCTCGTGGATGGACGCGTACTCCAGCCCCGTGTCCTCCAGGATCGGCAGGGCGTCGATGTCCGCGCGCAGCCCCACCATCACGGGCCCGCGACCCACGTCCACGTAGCAGCCGGTGCGCTCGAACCGCACGGGGCGCAGACCGGAGGCCTCCAGGGCGTTCACGATCCGCTCGGTGGTGCGGTACTCCTCGTAGGACAGTTCCGGGTGGCGGTGCACGTCGCGCCGGAAGCGGATCAGGTCCGGGAGGTAGTGGGAGAGCAGGGGTCCGATCGCGGGGGGCAGGCCCACGTCGTCGGCGGAGGGCAGCGGCAGATCCAACATGAGAGCCAGAGTACCGCCGCGGGGCAGTGACGCGGATCGCACCCGGGTGCCCCTCCCCGGGGTGGCCACCACCGCGCGCGGCGGCACGCGGCACGGTGGCGCGCGGGCGGCGTCGCCCGCGGCGGGGAGGGGGGTGGTCACCGGTGCCGGGGCGGGCGGCGGTCACCACTACCGTGCCCGGGACGCATCTGGGCCACCCCGGGCGGGAGTGCGCCGCCCGCACCGGGCCC
Organism: Kocuria rhizophila; assembly: GCF_003667225.1. Lineage (GTDB taxonomy): Bacteria > Actinomycetota > Actinomycetes > Actinomycetales > Micrococcaceae > Kocuria > Kocuria rhizophila. Next base: position 9,830 of record NZ_RCOM01000034.1, on the reverse strand, counting down.
GGGCTCCGCAGCCGGGACGGGCCGGCTGTCAGAGGACGTCCGTGTCCCCGTTGCGCTTGAGGGAGTCCACGGCGTTCTTCACGCGCTGGGCGTGCTCCGCGGTGGTGACGAGAAGGGCATCCGGGGTGTCCACCACCACGATGTCCTCCACACCGATCAGCGCGATGAGCCGCCCGGTGTCCGAGACCACGATCCCGGAGGACTCGTCCGCGAGCACCCGGTTGTTCTGCCCCAGGATGGACACCTGGGAATCGGTCTGCGGGTCCACCTTGTTGAGGCGGTTGATCGCGGCGAAGTCCCCCACGTCCTCCCACGTGAAGTCCCCGGGGACCATGGCCACGGCACCCGCGGCGGCGGCGGGCTCTGCCACGGCGTAGTCGATGGCGGTCTTCGTCAGGGTGGGCCAGACCTCGTCCACCACCGCGTCCCGCTCGGGGGTGTCCCACGCGTCGGCGATCCGGTCCAGCCCCCTGGCCAGCTCGGGCTCGCTCTCGCGCAGGTACTCGAGCATGAGACCCACCGGGGCCACGAACATCCCCGCGTTCCACGTGTAGCGGCCGCTGGCCACGTACTGCCGGGCGGTCTCCTCGTCCGGCTTCTCCACGAACTGCTCGACCGCGAGCGCGTGGGGCGCCTCCGCGAGCCCCAGGGACTCCCCCGCCTTGATGTACCCGAAGCCCGTGGCCGGGGAGGACGGGGTGATGCCGATGGTCACGATCCGTCCGGTGTCCGCGGCCTGCACCGCCTCGCGGACCACCTCCTGGAACGCCTCCGCGGGCTCCACCACGTGATCCGCGGCGAACGAGCCGATGATCGCCGTGGGATCGCGCCGCGCGATGAGCGTGCACGCCAGCCCGATGGCCGCCGCCGAGTCCTTGGGGGACGGCTCCAGCACGAGGTCCCCGTCCGTGAGCTCCGGCAGCTGCTCCTGCACCGCTCCCGCGTGCGAGCGTCCCGTGACCACCATGATGGGCCCGTCCGTCAGCGCGGCCAGCCGGTCGTACGTGGCGCGCAGCAGGGACGAGCCCGGGCCGGTGAGGTCCAGCAGGAACTTGGGGGCGTCCGCGCGGGACAGGGGCCACAGCCGGGAGCCCACGCCGCCCGCCGGGATGAACGGATGGAATCGTTGCAATGGCGAAGTCACGCCCGTCAGTGTACGGCCAGACCCGCGCTGCTCGGCGGATCTTGCGCCTATGATCTCGCCCGGACGAACGGCATCCCCCGCCCGGGGGACGCCGCTGCCGTCGGCCTTCCCGCCCCGTGCACACCCCGGGGCACGACGCCGCCGCGTCCGGTCCACGCGCCGGGGCCCCGCCCGACGCCGCCCCCGGGAACACCGCGGAACACCGTCCAGGGCTGCCTCCGAGGGCCGCGATTCGGGAATGCCGAACTGTGCTAATTCCCCGGCCCCGCGCGGTTTTCGGGATGGCGACACGTTGTCAGTGAGCTCCCGGGAGGCTGGTATCTTTGACGAGAACTACCGCATCATCCATGACAGAGCCAGCCAGAGCTCCGCCTTCGCCGTGCACCCGCGCGAGACCGCTACCGAATCTCACCGATCACCAGTGCGCACGACGACGAGCGACACAGGGAGGACATTCCGTGGCGAACTCATCCAGGGGCACCCTTTACCGCGGCCAGTACGGCATGTGGTCCTGGGTTGCCCACCGTATTACCGGCGTGGCCATCTTCTTCTTCCTGCTGGTCCACGTCCTCGACACCGCACTCGTGCGTGTATCCCCCGAGGCGTACAACGCAGTGATTGCCACCTACAAGAACCCCATCATGGGTCTGGGCGAGACCGGCCTGGTGGCCGCGATCGTGTACCACGCCTTCAATGGGCTGCGCATCATCCTGATCGACTTCTGGAAGGGCGGGACCAAGAACCAGAAGGGTCTCCTCTGGGGAGTCATCGCCCTGTGGGTCATCGTGATGATCCCCTTCCTCATCCGCCACCTGTCGATCGTTTTCGGGGGTTGATCCCATGAGCACTCCTCTCAAGACCAAGATCCAGGTCCCCCGCAGCCGGGACCTCGAGGTGGACGGCGTCAAGTACAACCGCGCCTCCTCCTCCCGCAGCAGCTTCGAGATGTTCGCGTGGCTGTTCATGCGCATGTCCGGCGTGCTGCTGGTCGTCCTCGTCTTCGGCCACCTCTTCGTCAACCTCATGGTGGGCGAGGGCGTCCACGCCGTGGACTTCGGCTTCGTGGGCGGCAAGTGGGCCAACCCGTTCTGGCAGGTCTGGGACCTGGTCATGCTGTGGCTGGCCATGCTCCACGGCACCAACGGCATGCGGACCATCATCGACGACTACGCCGCCCGCAGCACCACGCGCTTCTGGCTCAAGGTGCTGCTCTTCGTGGCCTCGGCGTTCGTGATCCTGCTGGGCACCATGGTGATCTTCACCTTCGATCCCTGCCCGGCCGGCGCCGATCCGTCGCTGCTGCCGTCCTTCTGCCCCGCGCAGTGACCCGGTGAACGGCGGGGCCCGCGGGCCCCGCCGTTCGCGGTCGTTCCGGACCACGCCTCCGGACCCCACACTTCTCTCACTCACCCACGTAGAAAGAACATCTGGTATGCAGGTTCACAAGTACGATGTGGTAATCGTCGGCGCCGGCGGCGCCGGCATGCGTGCCGCCATTGAGTCCGGCCAGCGCGCCCGCACTGCCGTACTGACCAAGCTCTACCCCACCCGCTCCCACACGGGCGCGGCACAGGGTGGCATGTGCGCAGCCCTCGCCAACGTCGAAGAGGACAACTGGGAGTGGCACACCTTCGACACCGTCAAGGGTGGTGACTACCTGGTGGACCAGGACGCCGCCGAGGTCATGGCCAAGGAGGCCATCGACGCGGTGCTCGACCTGGAGCACATGGGTCTGCCCTTCAACCGCACGCCCGAAGGCAAGATCGACCAGCGCCGCTTCGGCGGCCACACCCGTGACCACGGCAAGAGCCCGGTGCGCCGCGCGTGCTACGCCGCGGACCGCACGGGCCACATGATCCTGCAGACCCTCTACCAAACGTGCATCAAGCACAACGTGGAGTTCTTCAACGAGTTCTACGTGCTGGACCTCATCATGGTGGACACCCCCGAGGGGCGTCGCTCCGCCGGTGTGGTGGCCTACGACCTCGCCACCGGCGGGCTGCACGTGTTCCAGGCCAAGTCCGTGGTCTTCGCCTCGGGCGGCGCGGGCAAGGTCTTCAAGACCACTTCCAACGCCCACACCCTCACCGGTGACGGCATGGCCATCGCGTTCCGCAACGGTCTGCCGCTGGAGGACATGGAGTTCGTCCAGTTCCACCCCACGGGACTCGCCGGTCTGGGCATCCTCGTGTCGGAGGCCGCCCGCGGCGAGGGTGGCATTCTGCGCAACGCGGACGGCGAGCGCTTCATGGAGCGCTACGCCCCCACCATCAAGGACCTCGCCCCGCGCGACATCGTGGCCCGGTCCATGGCCAACGAGGTGCGCGAGGGCCGCGGCTGCGGCCCCAACAAGGACTACGTGCTGCTGGACCTCACGCACCTGGAGCCGGCGCACATCGACGCCAAACTCCCGGACATCACGGAGTTCGCCCGCACCTACCTGGGCGTGGAGCCCTACACCGAGCCGGTGCCCGTGTTCCCCACGGCGCACTACTGCATGGGTGGCATCCCCACCGACATCAAGGGTGAGGTCTTCCAGGACTCCGAGACCACGATCCCCGGCCTGTACGCCGCGGGTGAGGTGGCGTGCGTGTCCGTGCACGGTTCCAACCGCCTGGGCACCAACTCCCTGCTGGACATCAACGTGTTCGGCAAGCGCGCCGGGATCTTCGCGGCGGAGTACGCGCAGACCGCCGAGTTCCTGCCAATCCCCGACGACGCCGTGGCCCGCACCGAGGCGCTGCTGGACAACGCCCGCAGCCCCCACGGCAGCGAGAAGGTCGCCGCCATCCGCAAGGACCTGCAGGACACCATGGACCTCAACATGCAGGTGTTCCGCACGGCCGAGACCATCCAGCAGGCGCTCACGGACATCGCCGCTCTCGAGGAGCGCTACGCGAACATCTCCATCCAGGACCAGGGCAAGCGCTTCAACCTGGACCTGCTGGAAGCCGTGGAGCTGGGCTTCCTGCTGGAGCTCGCCAAGGTGATGTCCGTGGCGGCCCTGCACCGTGAGGAGTCCCGCGGCGGACACTTCCGCGAGGACTTCCCTGATCGTGACGATGAGAACTTCATGGTCCACTCCATGGTCTACGAGGACCCGTCGTCAGCCACCGCGGGCATCCGGCAGGAGACCAAGCCGGTGGTCATGACCCGCTACGAGCCGATGGAGCGTAAGTACTGATGTCCACTGCAGTGACCGAGAACCAGAACCAGGACGCCCAGAAGCCCGATACCGAGGGCGAAGAGGCCATCCCCACGTACGACGTGGTGCTGCGGGTCCGCCGCTACAACCCCGAGTTCGACACCGAGGCGCACTGGGACGAGTGGCCCCTCACCATGTACGGCACCGACCGTGTGCTGGACGCCCTGCACAAGGTCAAGTGGGAGCTGGACGGCTCGCTGTCCTTCCGGCGCTCGTGCGCCCACGGCGTGTGCGGCTCCGATGCCATGCGCATCAACGGCCGCAACCGCCTGGCCTGCAAGACCCTGCTGAAGGACCTGGACCTGTCCAAGCCCATCCTCGTGGAGCCCATCAAGGGTCTTCCGTGCGAGAAGGACCTGATCGTGGACATGGAGCCGTTCTTCCAGTCCTACCGCGAGATCATGCCGTTCCTGGTGAACGAGGACCACACCCCCACCGGGGAGCGGTTCCAGTCCCAGGAGGACCGCGAGCGCTTCGACGACACCACCAAGTGCATCCTGTGCGCGGCGTGCACGTCCTCGTGCCCCGTGTTCTGGACGGACGGGCAGTACTTCGGGCCCGCCGCGATCGTCAACGCGCACCGGTTCATCTTCGACTCGCGCGACCAGGCGGGTGACATGCGTCTGGAGATCCTCAACGACAAGGAAGGCGTGTGGCGCTGCCGCACCACCTTCAACTGCACCGAGGCGTGCCCCCGCGGCATCCAGGTGACCAAGGCCATCGCCGAGGTCAAGAAGGCGGTCTTCGCCTCCGCCCTGTGACCTTCTGACGCAGCCGACAGGCCCCGGGATCCGTTCTGGATCCCGGGGCCTTTGTCGTTGCCGCGAGTGTCCCGTGCGGATTCCCGATGAGCGCCTCACCACAGCCACTCACCGGCCGGCCTTCACGACCGCGACGCACCCGCCAGTCCCCGCGGTCGTCGGCGAGCGTTCCCAGGACCGCCGTGGACGGCCCGCGGTCCGGCCGCGCGTCAGTGGCGGAACGAGTTTGCGGGCCGGGACCGGGGTGAAGAAGGGTCCTGCCGCGCGTCGGTGGGTGCGGGGCTGCTGCCCGAGGCGCACCCGACGTCGACGGGCGCCTCGTGACCGAGTCCCCGTGCGGCGTCGGGAAGGGCGGATGCCGCCACGGCGGCCACGGCCCGGTCCTCGCGCTCGGGCTGGGCGCGGGCGCCGCGGATGTCGGCCTGCACCACGGCCCCTGCGGCGGCGGAGAACAGCAGCACCTGGCCGTAGACGTTGAACCACAGCAGCACACCCACCAGCACGGCCACGGACAGCAGGTAGGGGTTCTCCCCCGCGCGGCCGATGATCTCGCTGCCGCCGTAGCGCAGCACCTGGGAGCCCAGGCCGCCGATCACCACGGTGACCGTGAGCGCCTTGCGGTGCAGCTTGAGCTGGGCCACGCCGCGCACCAGGGTGAAGCTCATCAGGCAGTCCACGAGCAAGCCCACGCCGAAGGTGATGGTGGACTTCACCCCACCGTCGAGCCACGGCTGCAGGGTGGTGAGCCCGATGTCCCCGAGCCACCCGATGATGCCGTCCACCGCACCCGAGGCGAAGATGCTCACGGTCGCGGAGGCCAGCAGCAGCAGTCCGACGACCACGAGCCAGCCAAGGTCCCGGGCCACGGCCGCCAGCGGAGCGCCGGGCGCCGGGGGCACCTCGAACATCCGGCGGGTCGCCAGGCGCACACCGGCCACCCAGCGCCACGCGGTGTAGAGCAGCACCACCCCGGCCACGGTGGAGGCCACGGAGAAGGGGCCGGTGTTCTCGAGCAGCTCCAGGGGGATCACTCCCCCGTGCCCGTCCCCCACGTCCAGCAGCCCGGGGATCTTCTCCGTCAGCCCCGCCACCAGGTTCTGCTGCAGCGGGGAGTTGGTCCCCAGGAACGTGGCGAGTGCCGCGAAGAAGATCACCAGCAGGGCGGTGGAGGCGAACAGCAGCTGGTATGCCAGACCCGCCGCCATGAGGGGACCGCCGTGGAACGTGTAGTGGCCCACGGTGCGCACCGGGAACAGGGCCATCGTTCGGGCGAAGGCCCACGCGAAGAACGCCCCGAGGCGTCGTCCCGCGGGGGCGCCGTGGGAGGCCAGGTCCCGGCGCACGGCGCGGAGTCGACGGTGCTCGGCGGTCAGCCCGGCGCGGTCCACGAGGGCGGGAACCACCGGGGGTGGGTCAGTGCGAGCCACGCTCGTCCGCACCCCGCTGGCCGAAGCGGACGGTCTCCCGCACGTGCCACACGCCGTGCTCGTCGCCCTCGTACACGTGCACGCGGTCCACGAGGAAGCCGGCGCGGTAGGTGCGCAGCATCTCCTGCGCCCGGTCCAGGGCCTCGTCGTCGAGCCCGTGGGCCAGGGTGACGTGCGGGTGGTACTCGAAGGGGGAGGCGGAGTCCATTCCGCTGCCGCGCAGGGCCCGGTGCAGGGCGAGGCACTGCTCGCGGCCGCGTTCCACGTCCAGGTAGACCACGGGGGTCACGGGCCGGAACGTGCCGGTGCCGTGGATCTCCAGGTGGAACGGCTCCCACTCGGCCAGCACCTGGCGGACGTGCTCCACGAGCCGGTCCCACTCGCCTCGGGACTCCGAGATCATGAGGGTGATGTGCGGGGAGACGCCCGCGGCCGGGGAGTCCTCGAACGAGGCCCGCCAGTCCTGCAGCTCCTGGCCCGTGGGCTCGGGCAGCCGGATGACCACACCGGCGTAGACGTGTCCCGGGCGCACGGTGGGTGAGGTCTGCTGCTCGCTCACGCGATCCTCCTCGACTCGGCCGCGTTCCAGACTATCCCACCGTGTTCCGCGCGGTGCCTCAGGCTCCGGGGAGGAAGCCCATCCGCCCGTACACCTCGGCCAGGGTGCGGGACGCGATGTCCCTGCCCTTCCGGGCACCCCGGGCCAGCAGCCGGTCGAGCTCGGCGGGGTCGTCGAGCAGCTCCTGGGCGCGCTTCTGGATGGGGTCCAGGGTCTGGGTGACCACCTCGGCGAGGTCCACCTTGAGGTGGCCGTACATCTTGCCCTCGTACTCGGCCACCAGGGCGTCCACGGGCGTACCCGTCAGGGACGAGTAGATGGTGAGCAGGTTGGAGACACCCGGCTTGGCCTGGCGGTCGAAGCGCACCTCGGTGCCGTCGTCCGTGACCGCGGACTTGATCTTCTTGGCGTTGACCTTGGCGGGATCCAGCAGCCGGACCAGTCCCGAATCCGAGGGAGCGGACTTGGACATCTTGGCCGTGGGGTTCTGCAGGTCGTAGACCTTGGCGGAGTTCTCCAGGATCTTGGCGTCCGGCACGGTGAAGGTCTCGCCGAACCGGGAGTTGAAGCGCTGCGCGAGGGTGCGGGTCAGCTCCAGGTGCTGGCGCTGGTCCTCTCCCACCGGGACCTGCTGGGCCTGGTAGACCAGGATGTCCGCGGCCATCAGCACCGGGTAGGTGAACAGCCCCACCGTGGTGTTCTCCGCCCCCTGCTTCACGGACTTGTCCTTGAACTGGGTCATCCGCGCCGCCTCGCCGTAGCCGGTGATGCAGTTGAGCACCCACGCCAGCTGCGTGTGCTCGGGGACCTGGGACTGGATCAGCAGCGTGGAGCGCTCCGGGTCGATGCCCGCGGCAATGTACTGCGCGGCCGTGACCCGGGTGCGCTCGGACATCGTGGCCGGGTCCTGCCCTGTGGTGATGGAGTGCAGGTCCGCCACGAAGAACACGCAGTCGTTGTCGTCCTGCATGTCCACCCAGTTGCGCAGGGCCCCCACGTAGTTGCCCAGGTGCAGGGAGTCCGCGGAGGGCTGGACGCCGGAGACCACGCGCGGGATCTGGTTCACGGGGGTGCTCTGTTCGCTCACGGGGCTGTCTTCTTTCGTTCGTGCGGGCCGCGCAGGGCCGCGGTGCGTGAAGGTGCGGGTGACGCGCCGCGTGCGGGCGGCGGCGTCGTGGTCGGGAGTGCGGGAGGTCGTGGTGGCCGGAGCGCAGACGGCACCGGCGCGTCGAGTGCGGAACCGGCCGCGGGCCGCTGCGGAGCAGGAGCCCCGCGGCGTCGAACCGGTGCCGCGGCTCAGGCGAGCCGGTAGTCCACCACGAGCGGGGCGTGGTCCGAGAACCGGACGTCGTAGCTCACGGCCCGGTCCACCGTGGCGCTCTCGGCGCGCGCGGCCAGCCCGGGGGTGGCCATGTGGTAGTCGATGCGCCACCCGGCGTCCGTGTCGAACGCCTTGCCGCGGTAGGACCACCACGTGTACGGGCCGGAGACGTCCCCGGCCAGGCTGCGGGCCACGTCCACGTAGCCCACGTCCCCGAAGAAGCGGTCGAAGTACGCGCGCTCCTCGGGCAGGAAGCCGGCGTTCTTGACGTTGCCCTTCCAGTTCTTGATGTCCCGCTCGGTGTGGCCCACGTTGAGATCCCCCACCACGAGCACGTGGTCGGAACCCTCCGCAAGCTGCGGCAGGCGCGTGAGCATGGCGTCCATGAAGCGGTACTTGTCCGCCTGCTTGGGTGTGTCCACCTCGCCGGAGTGCACGTACGCGGAGACCAGGGTGAGCGTCTCCCCGTTGGGGAGGGTGAGGTCGTTCTCGATCCAGCGCCCGGAGTCGTCGAAGTACTCCTCGCCGATCCCCACGCGTGAAGCGGTGGGCAGCAGGGCGCCGTCGAACGCGTCCCGGCGGGTGGCGATCGCCACGCCCGCCCGGCCCTTGGCCGCGGCCTCGGCGTGCCGCACGTCCCAGACGTCCTCGTCCAGCAGCTCGCGCGTGATCTTGTCCGGTGCGCGCACCTCCTGCAGGCACAGCAGGTCCACGCCTCGAGGCGCCAGCCACTCGGCCATCCCGCGCCGGTAGGCGGCCCGGATGCCGTTCACGTTCACCGTGGCAATGCGTACCGTCTGCCCTGAGTCAGCCATCCGTTGAGTCTCCTCGGTCGTCCATGATGTCTCGTGCGTCCCTGACGCGCAGGGACGACGCCGCCGGGCCCCGTCCCGCAGGATCAGTCCACCACCGTACCGCTCACCGGGGTGCCGGAGTCGCGGAGGCTGCGCAGCCCGTTGGCCGCGGTCATGTCGATGGTCTCCAGGGCCCGCCGGACCTGCTCGGGATCCGCCTCCGGGGAGGAGAGCTGCTCCTTGACCACCTTGGACTGCACCAGGATGACCTGCATGCCGTGGGCGAGCTTCTCGTCCCGCAGCGATCGTCCCTCGCCCGCCGCGGACGTGGCGGGGGCTCGGCCGTGCTGGGCCTGGAACTGCTCCTGGGCCTGACGCACCTGCTCCCGTCCGAACACGGCGGCCTTGCGCACCATGGACAGCGCCCACACAGCGAGCATGAGCCAGCCCAGGGCGATGCCCGCGAGGATCCAGCCCAGCAGCGTGTTGGCGTTGGCCGCCTCGATCAGGGCGACCACGAAGATCACCACGAACACGGCCAGCCCGATCAGGGTGCCCCACAGCGCTGTGCGCCCCGAGCGGGGTGAGCGGTCGGGGCGCACAGCGCTGTGGGGCACCC
>NZ_RCOM01000033.1 GCF_003667225.1 Kocuria rhizophila | reverse complement strand
GCCCCACACCCCGGCCGTACCGCGCGCGGCCGAGGTGCGGTGTGGCCGGCGCGCGGTACGGCCGGGGTGTGGGGCGGCGGCAGTTCGGTGCGGCGGCGGTGCGGGCCGCCAGCCGCCCCCGGGAGCGGGGCAGCTCGTTCGTGGCCCCTCACCGGGTGAGTGACAATGACGGGATGACGACCTCCCAGGAGATGGTGGACCTGCTCGGCCGCGGACCGCGCCCCGAGCAGGTGCGCCACGTCCGGGAGATTCCCGAGCGCGCCCCGGTCCACGCCCCGTGGCCGGACTGGCTGCACCCGGACGTGGTGGCCGCCTACGAGCGGCTGGGCATCCACGAGCCCTACGCACACCAGGTGGCCGCGCTGACCGCCCCGCGGCACGCGATCGTGGCCACCGGCACCGCCTCCGGCAAGTCGCTCGTCTACCAGTCCCTCGTGGTGGACGCCGTGCACCGCGGCCGCCTGGCCGTGGCCGAGCGCCCCGGGATGCTCCACCACCCGGACGAGGCCACCGCCCTCTACCTCTCCCCCACCAAGGCGCTCGCCGCGGACCAGCTCACGTCCCTGCGCTCCCTGGGGTTCGACGACCTCCGGGCCGCCACGTACGACGGGGACACCGATCCCGGCGAGCGCCGCTGGATCCGCGAGCACGCGGACGTGATCCTGTGCAACCCGGACATGCTCCACCACGGGGTCCTTCCGAACCACGCCGGGTGGTCCCGGTTCCTGCGGCGGCTGCGCTACGTGATCATCGACGAGGCCCACTCCTACCGCGGTGTCTTCGGCTCCCACGTGGCGGTGGTGCTGCGCCGGCTCGCGCGGATCGCGGCGCACTACGGGGCGTCCCCGCGGTTCATCGGGGCGTCCGCGACGAGTGCCTCCCCGCAGGAGTCCTTCGCCAAGCTCATCGGCTGCCCTCCCGAGGACGTCACGGCGGTCACCGAGGACACCTCTCCCCACGGCTCCCGCACGGTGGTGCTGTGGGAGCCCGAGCAGTCTCCCGGGGGCTCGGACAATGGCGCCCCACGACGCCGCACGGTCACCGCCGAGGCCTCGGACATGCTCACCGATCTGGTGCTGCGCCAGGTGCGCACCATCGCGTTCATCCGCTCCCGGCGCGGCGCGGAGACGATCGCGCAGGCCGCCCACCGGCAGCTGGAAGAGGTGGACCCCTCCCTCGGCCACCGGGTGGCGGCGTACCGCTCCGGTTTCCTCCCGGAGGAGCGGCGAGAGCTGGAGCAGCAGCTGCGGGACGGGCGGCTGCTCGGGGTGGCCAGCACCTCCGCGCTGGAGCTGGGGATCGACATCGCGGGCCTGGACGCCGTGCTCGTGGCCGGGTGGCCGGGCACCCGGGCCTCGTTCCTGCAGCAGATCGGCCGGGCCGGGCGGTCCGGGCAGCAGGCGCTCGCGGCGCTGATCGCCGGGGACGACCCCCTGGACGGGTACCTGGTGAACCACCCCGAGGCGATCTTCGACGTCCCCGTGGAGGCCACGGTGTTCGAGGCGTCCAACCCGTACGTGCTGGCACCCCATCTGTGCGCGGCGGCCGCCGAGCTGCCGCTGCGCCCCGAGGAGCTGGAGCGCTTCGGGCCCACGGCCCGGGACGTGGTGGACTCCCTCACCGCGGCGGGCCACCTGCGGCGCCGCCCGTCCGGTTGGTTCTGGACCCGCTCTGAGCAGCCCGCGGGCATGGTCTCGATCCGTTCCGGGGACGGCGGACCGGTGCAGATCATCGACTCGGACACGGGAACCGTGCTGGGCACGATGGGCGCGCCGCAGTCCCACTACCAGGCACACCCCGGGGCGGTGTACGTGCACCAGGGCAGGACCTACCTGGTGGACGAGCTGGACGAGGAGCTGCACGTGGCGGCCGTGCGACGGGCGTTCCCGGACTTCTACACGGTCGCGCGGGACGTGACCGAGGTGCGGGTGGACTCGGTGGCGGACTCCATGCAGTGGGGTCCCGTGACCGTCCACCGCGGTGCCGTGGACGTGACCACGCAGGTGATCAGCTACCAGCGCAAGCTTGTGGCCTCCAACGAGGTGGCGGGCGAAGAACCCCTGGAGCTGCCACCGCGGCAGCTGTCCACGGTGGCCACGTGGTTCACGGTGTCCGGGCCTCAGCTGGCCGCCATGGGCATCGAGGAGCCGGACATCCCCGGAGCCCTGCACGCCGCGGAGCACGCCATGATCGGGCTGCTGCCGCTGCTGGCCTCGTGCGACCGGTGGGACGTGGGCGGGCTGTCCACCGCGCTGCACGTGGACACCGAGCTGCCCACGATCTTCGTGCACGACGGCCACCCCGGCGGCGCGGGCTTCGCTGAACGCGGCTACGACATGTTCCGCACGTGGGTGGCCGCCACCCGGGACGCGATCGCCCAGTGCGAGTGCGAGTCCGGCTGCCCGTCCTGCGTGCAGTCCCCCAAGTGCGGCAACCGCAACAACCCGCTGGACAAGGCCGGAGCCCTGAAGCTGCTCCACGGGGTGCTGCGCTTCGCACCCTGAGCGGCCTCCGCGCGGGCAAGGGCGGGCGAGGTGCCCACCCTCCACGGAGTCGGCGCCCCGTGCGGTCTCCGTGCGGGCGAGGGCGGACGGGGACTCCTGCCGCCGGTGGCCCTCCTCCCGCGACGCCGACCAGTTCCATCCGTGTCCGCCCGGCCCCGGAGACCCTGGGCGCTTCCCCCGGGTCGTGACCATCACGGCTCCCCCGGCGGCGGCCCGGCGCGGGACACCCCGCGCGCCGGGCCAAGCGGAGTCAGCGGCGACGGCAGGTCAATGGTCGCGGTGACGTCCACCGTGGTGTTCTCCGGGGCCAGCACCGCGCACTCGACGGCGTCCGCACCGTTCTCCCGGGCCACCGCCTGGGCGGTCTCGCACGGGATGCCAGTGCTGAGTCCGCGGGCGACGTCCGCGGCCGCGAGCGCCGCCAGGTCCGCGGCCTTGGCGGCCCGGTGGGTGGCGATCCCCGCCTGCGCCACGAGAAGCAGCGCGATCAGCAGCGTGCACAGCACCGCCGCGAGGGTGAGCCCGTGCACCGTCCCGGAACCCTCGTCACGGTCCCCCATCACCGGCTCCGTCCTGGTCTGTGGCGGGCTCGTTGCCACCGGGTCCGTTCTCGCCGCTCTCCTGCCCGCGCTCCCCGGCTCCGCCCGCCCCGTCATCCGACGGCGCGCCCGCGGTGCTCTCCACCGCGGCACTCGCGTCCGCGTCGAGCCTCCAGCTGCTCCACTGCCCCAGGATTCCGGGGGCGGGTCCGCTCACGGCCACCGTCACGCGGCCGGCAGCGGCCCCGACGACGACGCTCGCGGACTCACCCGCGATCTCCCGCGCGGTGCGCTCCACCACCGCAGTGTTCTCGCCCCGCGCGGCAGCACGGGCGGACGCCCGGGCCGCCTCCTCGTAGCGGACGGTGGTCATCCCGGCGGCGGCCGCGGCGAGCAGGACCGCGAGCAGCAGCACCAGGGCGGGCATGATGACGGCGGTCTCCACGGTCACCGCACCCCGGTCCGGGTCGGTGTGGTCTGGACGAGCTCTGCTCCGGTCGATCATGGTTCCTCCTGACGGGTGGTGGGTGATTCGGCAGCCCGGTCTCCGTTGCACCGACCCACCGGAGCGCGGGGCGTCCGCCCGTTGCGACGAGCACCCCGCGCTCTGTGGCGTCGGCGGCATCTCAGATGGCCAGGGCCTTCTGGATGATCCCGAGCAGCATCCCGGACACGGAGTCCGAGGAGAGCACCGCGGCCATGACCCCGCCGAACGCGGCGGCGGCCAGCACGATGACCGCGTACTCCGCGGTGGACGCCCCGAGGTCGGGGTCGTCCTGGTCCAGGCAGGCGAGATCGGAGACGTCGGGGTTCGTGTCGTCCCCCGCGTCCTCGACCGGGTGCTGCGACGGGTCCGTGACCTCGGCAGGGGCCTCGGTGTCTGGCCCGGACGTCGGCTCGGTGACCGGCACGGCCCGCGGCGGCACGTCCGCGAGGTGGGCGGCGTCGTCGTGCTCGGGGGTCGAGGTGGCGGGAGTGGCGGAAGCGCAGGTGAGCGTGGACATGTGGGTCTCCTTCGGTGGGTGGAACGGTGGTGTGCGATGCAGGATGCGAAAAGGGGTGTGGTGGGCGCGCGCAATGGGCCGCGCACACACGCGAGCGGGCGGTCCCCGCGCCCGAGAAACCAGGTGGATGTGCCGGGCGGTCATGAGCCGAACGCCCTGGGCAGCAGGCCCATGAGCACGGGCACCACGCCCCAGCACATGAACGCGGGCAGGAAGCACAGGCCGAGGGGAAGCACGAGCTTCACCGCGAGGGCTTCGGCGGCGCGCTCCGCCCGGCGGTACTCGGCGCGGCGCACCAGCTCCGCCTGCCCGCGCAGCACGGAGGCGGAAGCCGTGGCCGAGGTGGCCGTGAACTCGAGGGCGTCGCGGTAGTCCTGGATCTCCTGGGGCAGCGTCTTCTCGTGCGGCCACGCCGTCTCCCACGAGAGACCGAGCCGCAGGGCGGCGGCCGCCCGGGACAGTGCCGGGTACGGGCGTCCCGCGCTGCTGTCCGCCAGGACCCCCACTGCCTCGGCGAGGGGCAGCCCCGCATCCAGCTGGCACGCCGTGAGCTCGACGAGAGCGGCGGCGGGCAGAGCGGGAAACGAGTGGTCCCCCGGCCCCGGACGAGCACGGCGCGGGGCGGAACCGCCGGCCGCGCGGCGTCGTCGGCCCGGCCCGCGTGAGCGGACACCGAACGCGCCCGGTGACATCCACAGCAGCAGGGCTGCGGCGGCGAGCAGGCCCGCAAGGGCGGCGGCCATCATGATCCGTTCACCGCCTCGGCGCGATGCAGGAGGCTGCGCGTCCACAGGCGGCCCGCGATGCTCAGCCCGGCCCCGGCGGCGAGCGCGATCCGGCCCCACACGGTGGTGAGCAGGGTGGTCACGGGATCCGTGCCCATGAGCACTCCGAGCCCCAGGGCCAGGACGGGCAGCCAAGACAGGGTGCGCACGGTGACGCGGGGCCCGGCCAGGGCGCTCTCGCGGGCGGCTTGGGCGTCCAGCTGCGATTCGAGGGACTCCGCGACCCCGGAGAGTGTTTGGGCGAGTGAGGAGCCGGAGCGCTCCGAGATCTCCCAGCACGCCGAGAGCTGGGCGCACACCGAGCGCGCCGTGGCGCCGAGCATGCGGTCCCCCACGGGGGCGGGCCTGCGGGCGAACTGACCGAGCGTCCTCGAGACCGGAATGCCCACGAGGGCCGCGGCGTGCACCTCCTGGCACACCCGGGCTTTCCACCGGGATGTGGGATCGGCTGCGGTGGCGCCGGGAGAGATCTCCGCGAACACCGTGGACGGCGCCCGCCCGGCGTGCAGCAGCGCGGCCAGGCGGCGCACCGTGGTGACCCAGCGCATGGCCTCGGTGGCACGGTCCCGGCGCCGCCACCTCGCCGGCAGCCGCGAGCGCGGCGTCGCGCCCGCGCGCGGCGGGGACAGAACACCTGCCGACCTCAGCCGGCCGGCGGGGGTGGCAGTACCTGTGCCGAGGAGCAGGGCGGCGAGCACCAGGCCACCCGCGAGCACGGCGGCCGTCACGACAGCTCCCGACCGCGGGCGAGCAGCTGGGCCAGCCTGGGCCATCCGGGGCCCTGGACCGGGTGGCCGTCCGTGGTGGTCAGCGCGGGCAGGGTGCGCAGCACACCGTCTTCCAGTGCCAGGACGCACACCTCGCTCAGTCGGCGCCCGGCGGGTGTGCGGTCCACGTGGGCCACGAGGTCCAGGGCGCTGGCCGCCTGCAGGTCCACGGCCTCGCGGCTGAGCCCCGCCAGGGACCCGAGCGCGGCGAGCCGCGCGGGCACCGACCGGGCCGAGTTCGAGTGGACCGTGCCCGCTCCGCGGTGCCCGGTGTTCAGCGCCGTCAGCAGGTCCCGCACCTCCGCACCGCGGCACTCCCCCACCACGAGCCAGTCCGGGCGCATCCGCAGGGCCTGGCGCACGAGCTCGGAGAGGTCCACGGACCCGGCGCCCTCCACGTTCTCCTGGCGGGACTGCAGGCCCACCACGTGCGGGTGCTCCGGGTTCAGCTCGGCGGCGTCCTCCACCAGCACGATCCGCTGCTCGGGCGGGCACTGGGACAGCAGCGCGGAGAGCACCGTGGTCTTCCCGGAGCCGGTGGCCCCGCTGATCATGAGGTTCGCTCCGGCCGCCATGGCGTCGGTGAGCACGTCCGCCATGAAGGGGTGGACCGTGCCGGAGGCCACGAGGTCCGCCAGGGACAGCCGCTGCGGCGCCCGGAACCGGATGGACAGCAGCGTTCCGCCGGTGGACACGGGCGGGATCACGGCGTGCACGCGCAGACCGGCGGCGGTCTGCACGTCCACGCAGGGGTGGCCGTCGTCCAGCCGTCGCCCGGCGGCCGTCACGAGCCGCACGGCGAGCGCCCGCAGCTGCGCCTCGCCCGTGAACGGGGAGGTCACTCGCCGGATCCCCTCCAGGGTCTCCACGAACACGTTCTCGTGGCCGTTGACGTAGAGATCGCTCAGCCCGGAGGCGGGCAGCAGGGGTTCGAGCGGGCCCAGGCCGGTCAGCTGCGCCTTGACGTGCTGGGCCGCGCGAACCGAGCCCACGGCGCCGAGCACCCGCCCGATCTCCCGCACGGCGGTGGCGATCCGGGTGTCCGTGATGGCGCCGCCCTCGGCGAGCAGCCGTTCACGCACCTGCTCCACGAACGCGTCGTCGAGCTCGGTGGCGCTCCCGGCGGCGTCGGCGGCCCTGGCACGGTCGTGGCTCGTGCGGCTGGACACCGCGGTCACGACAGCTCCTCCAGGGCCCGGGCGAGCGCCGCAACCGTCTTGGCGTGCTTGGCGGTCCGGCCGCGGCGCAGCACGGTGCCGTCGTCCAGGTGCTGGGGCACGCGCGCATCGAAGGCGATCGTGGCGGCGCACGGCACCCCGGTGGCGTCGGCGAGGACGCGCGGTTCGAGGTCCGCGACGTTGATGCCCGTGAGCGCGGTGAGCGCGGGCACCGCACCGCAGCGGGCCACGGTGTGCTCGGCCGCAAGCACACCGCGCACCGTGCGCGGGGTCAGCACCAGCACGGCGTCGCACCAGCGGGCCTGGCGTTCGAGGTCCGCGCGGGAGAGGTCCACGACCTGCACCGCCGCGGCCCCGCGCAGTGCCGCGACGACCGTGGCCGCGGGCACCGTCTCCGCGTGCGTGGCGCGGCGGTCCCACGAGAGGTAGCGCAGCGACTCCACACGCGGCATGGCGGCCCACAGCTGGTCCGCGGCCACGGCGCCGGAGAACTGGTTCAGCTCGGGCCAGCGCAGCCCGTCCGTGCCCTCCTCACCGAGCACGAGGTCCAGTCCCGCACCCAGCGGATCCCCGTCCACCAGGGCGGTCCCGTGGCCCTGCGCGGCGAAGTGCCCCGCGAGCCAGCTCGCCACGGTGGACGCGCCGACCCCTCCGGTGGCCCCGACGACGCCGTACACCCGCCCGAGCGCCCGCGGCACCTCCGCGTCCACGGAGCGGGAGATCAGTTCGGCCAGCCACGCGGCGGCCTGCGGCAGCACCACCACGGCGGACGCCCCGCGCCGTGCCGCGACGTCCCACGCGTCGCCGTGCTCGGCGAGCGCCACGACCACCACTCCCGGTGGCACGGCCTCCCCCTCCCAGCAGGCGTCCACGAGCACCACGTCCGACGACGCTCGCACCCCCGTCTCCCCGCCCTCGACCGTGAGAGGTACCGCGGCGCCGATGCACACCGCCTCCACGGCCTCCGCGAGGTCCGGGCAGCTGGTGAGCAGGCGGACGCCGCGCCCGCGATCCTGCCGTGACGGGGCAGGGGCCGACCGGGTGCGCCCCCACTGGCGGGGCGCGATGGGCCCGTCCCACGAGGCGGGCCCGTGGCCCACTCGCTCGTCCCCGGTGAACCGGTCCACCGACGTCGATCCGGCGGCTCCCCGGGGCGGTCCGACGGCCTCCGGAGCCGCGCCGGCGGCGCGACGAGCTCGGCGCGGACTGGCTGCGGTGGGAGCGCCCGGGGCGGTCATGTGTGCGGTGGTCATGCCCCCACGGTGGCGTTCCCGCCACACCCACCGACCGGGCCGCCTCCCGATTGGGGAGCGTCGCCAACTGCCGGTCAGGGCGGGACGGGCTGTGCAGTGACCCCGCCGCGCGCCGAGAGCTCTGGCCGAAGGTCCATTGCCTCCGCTGGCTCGGACGGCAACCATGAGGTGATGGACATCAAGCCCGTCACCCGTGCGTCAGTCGTCGGCGCCCTGGCCCTCTGGTTCGCCTACGTGGGGCTCGTGGTGCTCCTCTTCCGCTGGGCGAGCGGCGAGTTCGCCCCGATCCTCGTGGCCGCGGCCGTGGTGGCGGGCGTGTCTGCGGCCATCTTCAGCGTGGTGTCCTGGCGCCCCGGCGTTCGCCGGGACGAGGGGTGGGAACTCACGGTCCACGGTGCCCGCTGCCAGGGCCGGGCCCATCTGGATGTCCCTGCCGAGGACGTGCCGGGACTGGTGGAGCGGGTGTGCCAGCGCAATGAAGAGCTGGGGCTGCGGACACTCGCGGCTCACGGCGGCACGGCAACAACGGGGCCCTCGTTCCGGACGTGGGGCGAGCGCCTGCGCTTCGCCATCCGCCCGTCCTCCGACGGAGGCTCCGAGGTGGAGGCCACGTGCCGTCCGGTCGTGCCGTTCGTGGTCTCGGACTGGGGTCGCAGCGAACGGATCCTCCGCGAGTTCCTGAACGATCTGCACCAGGAATCCCTCCAGACACAGGCCCCGTCCCACACCGCCGGGCCGACACACACCCTCTAGAGGGGCGTCCGCCTCACAGGGCGAGGGCGACTCTGCTCACCACCACGCCCGCGTGGTGTCCGTGGGCCCGTCCAGCTCGGTCAGCCCGGAGTCCGTGACCGTCACCGGCCGTCGCGTCCCGGTCCACTCCCGCTCCGAGGGGAACACCACCCTCACGCGGTAGTCATCCGCCCGCCAACGTTCCCGCACGTCGGCGGGCATGTCCTCCCACGCGAGCTGCGCGGCGTGACCACACTGGGCCGCGAGCTTGCCGCTGGAAATCCCCAGCCCCGGCGCCACCTCCACGGTCACCACGGCGTCCTCGGTCCGTGACGCGCCTCCCGCCGGGAACTGCGTTCCGGACACCTGCAGCTTGTGCAGTTCTCTCGGCAGGGGGCGCACCGGGGCCGGGACGAACGCGCGCACGGCGGCCGCGGCGTCGTCGTCCAAGCCGGTGCGAACCACCGTGACGCCGGGCAGGGACTGGACGTCCTCCCAGCGCTTGCCGTCCGCGCGGCGCACGAGCTTGCGGATCTGCACGTCCCGCCAGGTCCGCACGGCCTCGTGCCAGGGCCCGCCGGGGGCGCTGCGCTCGTCGGCCAGCAGGGTGACGACGGCGCTCGCGGCCGCCTCCGCCACGTCCACCTCGCGTGCCGGGTTGGCCTTGTCCCGGTGCACCACCAGCTGCATGGCCCAAGGCACGTCCTGCTCCTCGTTCGCCTCGCTCGTCATGCCGCCCAGTCTCCCACCGACCCCGCGGAGCACGACGCCGCCCGCTCCGCCTGGCCCGCACGTCCCGGCTTCAGGAGCAGCCGCCGTCGCTTATGCGTGTCCTGGCCATCCGGTAGACCTGGAGGCATCAGCGGGACGGGACGTGCTGGCAGAAAGAACGCGTGGGCGGTTCCCCGGCCACGGCGCAGCACTCACCGCTCCCGCCCGGCATGCAGGAGGAGCCATGAGCACTCTCACGGACCGCGCCAGGGACATCGCCACCCGGGCGCACCAGGGCCAGACGGACAAGAGCGGGGCGGACTACATCGACCACCCGCGCCGCGTCGCGCAGCGGGTGCACCACTACGCGGCCGCGGGCCAGCAGGACGCCGCACAGGTGGTGGCGTGGCTGCACGACGTCGTGGAGGACACCGGGGTGACGCTCGACGACCTTCGCGAGGACTTCACCGAGGACGTCGTTGCCGGGGTGGACGCCATGACCCGGCGGCCGGGTGAGGACGGCGACGACTACGACCGGCGGGTGGCCGCCCACCCCCTGGCGCGCGCCGTGAAGCAGGCGGACCTGGACGACAACACGGACCCCGCCCGCACGGCCCTGCTGGACGAGGACACCCGCGCCCGCCTGGTCCGCAAGTACGCCCACGCCCGGGAGGTGCTCGCGGCCGGGTGAGGTGCTCGCCGCCGGGTGAGTCCGCCAAAGAACCGTGGCGCGTCCGCCTGTTCTGCTGCCCGTCCGCCGCCTAACCCGTAAACACCTGCCCCCGCAGAGGCCTGGCGGGGCGGTAGCTCGGCGCCGCGGCCCGCCGCTGTCGGAGCCCCGGCCCATAATGAACCCCATGCACATCGTGGTGGCCGCCGCCGAGCCCGGGACCTGGGTCCTGCAGGTGGTCTCCGCCAACGGCGAGCGCGCGGGGCAGGAACTCACGGTCTCGGACGGCGAGCTGCCCGGCGTCGTCGCCCAGCGGGAGGAGGCGGCCGCCCGCGCGGGCGTCCAGCCCCCGGTGTGGACCTGGCAGGACACCTCCGTGCCCGCCGCGCTGCTGTGCGCCGCGGGGGTGTGGGTCACGCGGTGCCG
This sequence comes from Kocuria rhizophila, assembly GCF_003667225.1. Taxonomy (GTDB): domain Bacteria; phylum Actinomycetota; class Actinomycetes; order Actinomycetales; family Micrococcaceae; genus Kocuria; species Kocuria rhizophila. The sequence continues at coordinate 13,185 of NZ_RCOM01000033.1, read as the reverse complement.
AGACCTGGGACTGTGCGCCACCATCCTGGCCACGGCCTCCACCGCCCCGGGCTCGGGCGCGCCCGACGACGCCGGGGAACCCCGACCCCTCGTCTACCACCCCGTCCTCGAACCGGCGGACCCCCGGCACGTCCCCGGGCCCCGGTCGCCCGCGCCGGCGAGCAACCAGGGATCGCTGTTCGCGGTGGCGGAGGAGCACGGACCGGGGGTCGCGGAGCTGAATGCCGAACTCGCGGCCCAGACCAGCGCGTGTACCACGGCCCGGAACCCGCAGCGTCTCGAACGGCTGCTGAGCCTCGAGTCCCAGGGGGCGCTCGTGGCCGCGGACATGCGCCACCGGGGCATCCCGTGGAACCCCGCGGTGCACGAGCAGATCCTGGAGGACATGCTCGGCCCGCGTCCGGCAGGTGAGGAGCGCCCCGCCCGGATGCAGGAGCTCGCGCAGGAGGTCCGCACCGCGCTGGCCGCTCCCACCCTGAACCCGGACTCACCCGTGGAGCTGCTCAAGGCCCTGCGCAACGCCGGGGTGGACGTGGACACCACCCGCGCGTTCAAGCTCCAGGACTGGACGCTCGTCAACGGTCAGCCGCAGGAGCAGCGCGTGGCCACCGTGGCCCCGGTGCTCGAGTACAAGAAGCTCTCCCGCGTCTTCTCCGCCACCGGGTGGCACTGGCTGGGCACCTGGGTCCAGGAGGGCCGTTTCCACCCCGAGTACGTGGTGGGGGGCGTCGTCACCGGCCGGTGGGCGGCGCGCGGCGGGGGTGCCCTGCAGATCCCCAAGTACATCCGGGACGCGGTGCGCGCGGACCCCGGGCACGTGCTCGTCGTCGCGGACGCCGCTCAGCTCGAACCCCGCGTGCTCGCCATCCTCGCGCGCGACGACGCCCTGGCCGAGGCCTCGCGCGGCCGCGACCTCTACACCGCCATCGCGGAGCAGGGCCAGGCCCGGGGTTCCGAGCTCACCGAGCGCTCCCACGCGAAACTCGCGCTGCTGGGGGCCATGTACGGCGCGACGTCCGGGGCGGGCGGACGGTTCATGCCGCAGCTGACCCGCATGTTCCCGCGGGCCGTGGGCTACGTGGAGCACGCCGCGCGCGTGGGCGAGCTCGGCCAGCAGGTGTGCACCTACCTGGGCCGCTGGTCCCCCGCGCCGGGCCCGGAGTGGTTCGAGGTGCAGCGCGCCACGGACACGCAGGCCGGCGAGCGCCGCGCCGCGCAGGCGTCCCGCAGCCACGGCCGGTTCTCCCGCAACTTCGTGGTCCAGGGCTCGGCTGCGGAGTGGGCACTCGCATGGCTCGGCCACATCCGGCAGGGCCTGCACAGCGCGGACGTGGATGCGGAACTCGTGTTCTTCCTCCACGACGAGGTCATGGTGCACTGCGCCGAGCAGCACGCGGACCGGGTGCAGCAGATCGTGGAGCATGCCGCGGAGCAGGCGGTGCACACGGTGTTCGGCACGGTGCCGGTGGAGGTCCCGGTGGCCACGACCGTGGTGACTTCATACGCGGACGCGAAGTAGAGGCGCTGCCTCACCGGCACGACGGAATGACCGCCCAGCCCAGACGCGGCCTCCGCGACCAGGTCACCACCCACAGCGAGCTCACGCACCCCGGCCTGGCCCTACGTCTTCGGCCCCATCCCCGGCGCCGGCCGCTTCACCGAGCGGTCCCACTCCACGGACCACCCGAGCCACTCGAGCACGCGGTCCAACACCACGCCGGTGAAGCCCCATACGGTCACGGTCTCGGGGACCCCGGCCACGGAGACGTCGAACGCCGGGGACTTGTAGGTCTGGTTCCCCCGGGTCACGGTGGCGTAGTAGCGGTGGGCGGGGTTGATGAGGTCCAGCACCGGCACGCGGAACACCAGGGAGGACTCGGCGTGGTCCACCACGTCCACGGGCGACTGGCTGCGCCACCACCCGATCACGGGGGTCACCAGGTGGTTGCTCACGGGCAGCGGCACCTCGTGCAGCGCTCCGAGCACCTCCACGCCGTCCGGGTCCACACCGGTCTCCTCGTGGGCCTCGCGCAGCGCCGCGCGCACGTGCGGGGCGCTCACGGTCCCGCCGGGGGTCTCCAGGGTGGTTCCGGGTTCGCCGTCGGGCGGGTCGAGGCGCCCGCCCGGAAAGGCCACCTGGCCGGGATGCGCCCGCAGGGTGGAGGCACGCTGCACCAGCAGCACGTCCAGATCCCGCCCGGGACCCTCAGCGTGCTCGGCATAGGCGGAGGGCACACTGTCCAGCGCGCCGAAGAGGATGAGCACCGCCGAGTGCCGGAAGTTCTCGTCCAGCTGCCCGATCCGCCACGGCTCGCGGTCGTGCATGACCACGGAGTCGCCGTGGCGCGCAAGCTCCACGAGCTGCTCGCGCGGGCTGCCCGGCTGGGCCTGGGAAGTGGTCATCGTCCGTCCTCTCACGCGCTGAGCGTGTGTCCCTCGGCGCGCAGCTGCCGCCGGGTGCGTCCTGCCATGAACCCGGCCAGCAGGTTCTCGCGGCCGGGTTTCAGTTCGTAGCCGAGCAGCTTGCGCGCCGCCTCCGGGACCGTGGGGCCCTCGCCGTAGGAGGGGCACAGGTCAGCCACCGGGCACACCCCGCACGCGGGCCGGCGCGAGTGGCAGATCCGCCGTCCGTGGTAGATCAGCTCGTGGGACAGCTCGGTCCACAGCGCGGGAGGGAACAGCGCGGCCACGTCCGCCTCGACCTCCACCGGATCGTCCTGGGTGCTCCACCCCAGCCTGCGGGCGAGCCGCCCGAAGTGGGTGTCCACGGTGATGCCGGGCACCCCGAACGCGTTGCCGAGCACCACGTTCGCCGTCTTGCGCCCCACACCGGGCAGGGTCACGAGCTCTGCGAGCGTGCCGGGCACGGCGCCGTCGTACTCGTCCACAATGCGCGTGGCCAGGGCCTGGATGGATCGCGCCTTGGAGCGGTAGAAGCCGAGGGAGCGCACCATCTCCTGGACGTCCTCGCCGGGCGCCTCGGCCAGCTCGCGCGGGCCGGGGTACGCGGCGAACAGCCCCGGGGTGACCGCGTTGACGCGGATGTCGGTGGTCTGCGCGGACAGGACGGTGGCCACGAGCAGCTGCCAGGCGTCGTCGAAGTCCAGCTCCGCCACGGCGTAGGGGTACGTCTGCGCGAGGATCCGCTGGATGCGCCGTGCCCGCCGCGTCCGGGACAGGGCCGTCTCGCTCCCGGCACGCCGACGCCGCGCGGCCGCCTGCTCCGCCTGCCTCGCCGGGACGAAGCGCACGTGCTCGGCTGCGGCGGGGGTCTCCATGCCCTCGATCATGGTGCGCCCCGTGACAGGGGTCAAACCCGCCCGAACAGCACGGAACGCGCCCGACATGCGCCCGCACACGATGGAGCGCGCCCGCGCGGTTCCACTAGGCTGAGCGGGAGAATGTGAACTGCACCACGCGCCCGCGCGAGCGGCGCGCACCGGCCCCAGTGAAGGAGCACCATGACCCCGGATCCCGCAGCCCAGCCGAAGACCTTCGCCCCGAGCGAGGAGTTCGCCGCCCAGGCCAACGCCACCGAGGAGCTGTACGCGCGGGCCGAGGAGCAGGGCGAGGAGTTCTGGGCGGACCAGGCCCGCGACCTGCTCACGTGGTCCACCCCGTTCACCGAGGTGCTGGACTGGTCCAACCCGCCCTTCGCCAAGTGGTTCCAGGACGGCACCCTCAACGCCGCGTACAACGCCGTGGACCGCCATGTGGAGGCCGGCAACGGTGACCGCGTGGCCCTGTACTTCGAGGGCGAGCCCGGGGACAGCGCGTCCTACACCTACGCGCAGCTCAAGGACGAGGTCTCCAAGGCCGCGAACGCGTTCGAGGCGCTCGGCGTGGGCAAGGGCGACCGCGTGGCCGTGTACCTGCCCATGATCGCGGAGGCCGTGATCACCATGCTCGCGTGCGCGCGCATCGGAGCGATCCACTCGGTGGTCTTCGGCGGCTTCTCCGCGGACGCCCTGCGCTCGCGCATCGAGGACGGCGAGGCCAAGCTCGTGGTCACCGCGGACGGCTCCTACCGCCGCGGCAAGCCCACCACCCTGAAGCCCGCCGTGGACGCCGCCCTGGAGAAGGGCGGGAGCTCCGTCCAGCACGTGGTGGTGGTCAAGCGCAACGGCGAGGACGTCGCGTTCCAGGACGGCCGTGACGTGTGGTGGCACGAGGTCACCGAGAACGCCTCCACCGAGCACACGCCCTCGGAGCAGAACGCCGAGGACCCGCTGTTCATCCTGTACACCTCCGGCACCACCGGCAAGCCCAAGGGCATCCTGCACACCACCGGCGGCTACCTCACGCAGGCGGCGTTCACCCACAAGAACGTGTTCGACCTCAAGCCGGAGACGGACGTCTACTGGTGCACCGCGGACGTCGGGTGGGTCACGGGCCACACCTACATCACCTACGCGCCGCTCGTGAACGGCGCCACCCAGGTGATCTACGAGGGCACCCCGGACTCCCCGCACCGCGGCCGGTTCTGGGAGATCGTGCAGAAGTACGGCGTGAGCATCCTCTACACGTCCCCCACCGCCATCCGCACCATGATGAAGTGGGGCGAGGACATCCCCGGCGAGTGGGACCTCAGCTCCCTGCGCCTGCTGGGCACCGTGGGCGAGGCCATCAACCCCGAGGCGTGGACCTGGTTCCACCGCGTGATCGGCGGCGGGCGCTGCCCCATCGTGGACACCTGGTGGCAGACCGAGACCGGCGCCATGATGATCTCCCCGCTGCCCGGTGTCACCCACGCCAAGCCGGGCTCCGCGCAGGTGCCACTGCCGGGCATCGCCGTGGACGTGGTGGACGACGCCGGCACCTCCCTCCCCAACGAGACCGACGGCTTCCTGGTGGTCCGCAAGCCGTGGCCGTCCATGCTGCGCACCATCTGGGGCGACGACGAGCGCTTCGTGAACACCTACTGGGGCCAGTTCGGGGACAAGTACTTCGCCGGTGACGGCGCCAAGCGGGACGCGGACGGGGACGTGTGGATCCTGGGCCGCGTGGACGACGTCATGAACGTCTCCGGCCACCGCCTGTCCACCCCCGAGATCGAGTCCGCGCTGGTCTCCCACCCGTCCGTGGCCGAGGCCGCCGTGGTGGGCGCCAAGGACGAGACCACGGGCCAGGCCGTGTTCGCGTTCGTGATCCTCTCGGACCAGGCCACCGCCGAGAACCGGGACGCCGCCGAGCTCGCCGAGGAGATCCGCGCCCACGTGGGCCGGGATATCTCCCCGATCGCCAAGCCCAAGAAGGTGCTGATCGTCCCCGAGCTGCCCAAGACCCGCTCGGGCAAGATCATGCGCCGTCTGCTCAAGGACGTCGCCGAGGACCGCCCCGTGGGGGACGTCTCCACGCTCGCGGACCAGACGGTCATGCAGCAGATCGTGGACTCGCTCGGCACCAAGTAGCCCACCGGCACCACCGCGTTCACGACGCCGCCGCGGCGCCTTCCCCACGGGAGGCACCGCGGCGGCGTCGTCCATGGCGCGGGCCCCGCGGCGGAGACCGCCGGACGCCCGGGCGGCGCCCGCCAGAGGAAAGGCCCGCGCGATCTGCCCGGGAGAGGCACCGCGGCGTCGTGCGTCCGTGGCGAGGTGTGCGGGGCCGATGCGCTTGAATGGGGGCATGAGCGAGCTGCCGATCCACGTCCTCAACGGCCCCAACCTGAACACACTGGGGACGCGCAAGCCCGAGATCTACGGGAGCACCACGCTCGCGGACGTGGAGACGAACGTGCGCGCCAGGGCGCAGAGCTACGGCCTGGAGGTCGTGTTCGAGCAGTCCAACTGGGAGGGCCAGCTCGTGGACTGGATCCAGCGGGCGCGCACGGAGGCCTGCGGCATCGTGATCAACCCCGCCGCCCTGACCCACTACTCCGTGGCCGTCCACGACGCGCTGGAGATGTGCGAGATGCCGGTCGTGGAGGTGCACATCTCCAACGTCCACCGTCGGGAGGCGTTCCGGCACACCTCGTTCGTCTCACCGCAGGCCACGGCCGTGATCGCCGGGGCCGGGGTGCTCGGGTACGAGCTGGCCGTGGACGTGGTGGCCCGAAACCTCGGGATCGGCTGAGGGCACCGCAGCCCCGCCCTGTCACAGCGTGCTCAGCGCGCCCGCTCCACCGGCGGCGGCGTGCTCACTGCTCCCGATCGACCCGCGTCCCCGGGGAGGGACTCACCCCGCCACGCACTGGCCGGTGGGCACCGGAGCGGTGGAGTCACCCGCCGAGGCGAGGATCTCGGTGACCCGGTCCACGGGAATGGCGTACCCGGCCTCGCCCTCCACGGCCTTGGCGAACACGACGCCCACCACCTGACCGTCGGCGTCGAGCAGCGGACCGCCCGAGTTGCCCTGCTCCACGTTGCCGGCGATCTGGATGATGCTGCGCGTCTGCGTCTCGCCCGTGGTCACGTTCTGCACGGGAGCCACCGCCTCACCCTGGATGGTGGCCGGGCGCAGGGTGTAGGGGCCACCCAGGGGGTACCCCGCGAAGGACACGGTCTCCCCCGGGTTCACGTCCCTCTGCATGGGGAGCGGGGCCTCCGGCAGGTCGGGGACGCGCAGCACGGCGAGGTCCGAGGCGGCGTCGTACTGCACCGTCTGGGCCGGGTAGACGCGACCGTCGCGCGTCTCCACCACCGGCTGGTCCACCCCGGCCACCACGTGCGCGTTGGTGACCACGGTGCCGGACTGAGCCACGAACCCGGAGCCCGTCTGGTTCTGCGCGCACTGGGCGGCCGTGCCGTAGACCTGCACCACGGACTGCCCGGCATCCGCGACCACCTGGGAGTCGGGGGTGTCCTGGGGATCCGGCGCCGCCTCCGTGGGGAAGAGCAGCTCGTCCAGCTGGCGGATGCCCTGCGCACCGCTGACGGCGTTGCGGGTCTGGGTCATGGCGTGGCGCACCGCGTCCGGCGTGAGCCGCTCGATGCCCCGCAGCACCTGCGAGGACGCCACCTGCTGGGACAGCGCGGGCAGGCCGAACTGGCCCACCAGAGAACCGAGCAGGGAGATGACCAGCGCCGCCACCGCCACGTTGAGCACCGCGCCCCCGAGCCGGTCCAGCAGCCCCACGCCGGATTTCTCCAGCAGCCCCGACAGCGTCCGGCCCAGCACGGTGCCCAGGTACTCCCCGAGCGCGAGCAGCACGAGCACCGTGAGCAGCACGGCGGGGATCTGCCACTGCGGGTCCACGTACGAGGCCACCACGGGGCCGGCCCAGAACGCGAGCACGGCGCCCAGGACCAGCCCGAGGATGGCGGCAAGTGACCGGAAGAACCCCCGGCGGTATCCGGCCATCAGGTACGCCAGGAGCACGACGATCAGCAGCACGTCCAGAAGGTTCAGGGCCAGGGTCATGAAGGTCCTCAAAGGTGGGGGGGGCCACGCGGGGAGCTGGTGCGTGTCGGGTCGAGCATACGGTGGGTGACGGGGCAGACCATGAATCCGGGCGCCGCGCAATGGGCCCGGGACGGAAACCCGACAATTCCCTGAACGTTCACTCTGAGCACCACCCGAGGGCTGGACCCGGACCGTGTGAAATTCGTTACGATGGAACGTCATCTAGCACGTGGCCCCCACACGGGCTCACCCTTCTTCGTGAGGAGATCTACCTTGGATACCGACGTCCTGCGCCGCGCTCCGCTTTTCGCTTCCCTGGACGACGAGGCGTTCGCCGCTCTGACCAAGGAGATCACCGAGGTGGATCTCTCCCGCGGCGCCACCTTGTTCCACGAGGGCGATCCCGGCGACCAGCTCTACTTCATCGTCTCCGGCAAGATCAAGCTCGGCCGCACCGCGAGCGACGGCCGCGAGAACCTCGTGGCCGTGATGGGCCCGGGCGAGATCTTCGGCGAGATGGCGCTGTTCGATCCCAGCCCCCGTTCCACGTCCGCCACCGCGGTCTCCGAGACCCGCCTGGCCGGGCTCAAGCACGAGAACCTGCGCAAGGTCATCCAGCACTCCCCCGAGGTCTCCGCCCAGCTGCTCCAGGCGCTGGCCCGCCGGCTGCGCCGCACCAACGAGAACCTCGCGGACCTCGTGTTCTCGGACGTCCCCGGCCGCGTGGCCAAGGCGCTGCTGGATCTCGCGGACCGCTTCGGCCGCCCCGCCACGGACGGCATCCTGGTGGCCCACGAGCTCACCCAGGAGGAGCTCGCCCAGCTGGTCGGCGCCTCCCGCGAGACCGTGAACAAGGCCCTGGCCGAGTTCGTCCAGCGCGGCTGGATCCGTCTCGAAGCCCGCGCCGTGGTCATTCTGGACCTGCAGCGCCTCAAGCAGCGCTCGCGCTGATCCGTTCCCCGGAGCACGACGACGCCCGCGGCACCTGCCGCGGGCGTCTCACGTTCTGCGCCGTTCCCGGTGTGCGGACGGGTCTCAGCCGTCGAGCACGAGGACGGGTTCGCCGTCCCGCAGGTCCAGCCGCGGCCGCTTGACGCGCATGTCCCGCCGGGCCGCCAGGAAGGCCACCGCGGAGGACGCCTCGGCCACGGCCTCCACCGCGCACCGCACGCCCGGCGTGGTGAGCTCCTCCAGGTCGAAGTGCCAGGGGTCGTCGCTGCGCGCGGAGTCCTCCGCCTGCTGCCGGAACGTCTCGGGCACGTCCGTGGACCAGGGGTCCTCGAGCAGTGCGCGGGCATCCACCCATCCCAGCCAGGCCCGACCGCGCTGGGTGGCCAGTGCGCAGTGGCGCTGCCCCACGGGCACCGCGGCCGCGAAGAACAGCAGGTCCAGCCGCTGGTGCACGAAGTCCGAGGTGGCCCAGTGGGACAGGGGGCGCAGGCACTCGCTGTGGAACGCCATGCTGCGCTTGGCCAGCAGGTCCGCGAACGAGATGTCCTCCGTGGCCAGCAGCTCGCGCGAGCGCATCCAGTCCACGCCCTCCACGTTCTCCGCCACCCCGTGCATGGGTGTGCCCGCGAACAGGATTCCCGCCTCCACGAACGTCTTGCGTGCCGCCGTCACGAGGCTGCGCCGGGCCAGGCCGATGTCCTCGGAGAGCAGCTTGTGGGCCCACTGCGCCGAGGACGGCCCACGCCAGTCCAGGGGTTCGTCGTCGCTGGTCTCGGTGATGCCGCCGGGGAAGGACAGCGTGCCCATGGCCTGCCGCCCGGGGCGGTGCAGCATGAGGGTCTCCACCCCGCGGTCTCCGTCCCTCACGAAGACGGTGGCCGCGCCGTGCCGCGGTGAGGAGCCGTTGAGCCCGATCCCGCGGTCCAGCCACGCCCGGGCCGCCTTGGCGTGGGCGGGGGGCACGGTGAAGATGCGCTCCCCGCCGCGGTGCCCGGACATGCTCAGGCGAACTCGACGATCAGCTCGACCTCCACCGGGGAGTTCAGCGGCAGGACGCTGACACCCACGGCGGAGCGGGCGTGCACACCGGCACCGGCGAAGACCCGGCCCAGCAGGGTGGAGGCGCCGTCCACCACGGCCGGCTGACCGTAGAAGTCCGGGGCGCTGGCCACGAAGCCCGTGACCTTCACGATGCGCTGGACCCGGTCCAGGTCCTCGATCTGCGACTTCACGGCCGCGATGGCGTTGAGCGCGCAGCGCTCGGCGAGCTCCGCGGCGCGCTCGGGGGACACGGTGCCCTCCGCGCCGGAGTCGCTCACCACGCCGGTGGCCGGCAGCGAACCGGACACCAGGGGCAGCTGCCCCGCGGTGTAGACGTGGTTGCCGCTCACCACGGCCGGGGCGTAGGCCGCCAGGGGCTTGGCCACCTCGGGCAGCTGGAGTCCGAGCCGCGCGATCCTGGCTTCGACTTCCTCACTCATGGTGTGATCCTCCCCGCGCTCAGTTCTTGGGACGCTTGAAGTAGGCGATCGGGTTGGTCTGCACGGGCGCCGTCATGTTGCCCGCGGGCGTGTCCGCGGCCTGAGTGCCGGGCAGCACGGTCACGAGCTCCCACCCGTCCTCCCCCCAGTTGTCCAGGATCTGCTTGGTGGCGTGGATCATGAGCGGAACGGTTGCGTATTCCCAAGTGGTCATGGCCACCACACTACTTGCCGGGACGTGCTCGCGCGCGGGTCTGCCTGCCGGGGACATCACAGCCGAACCGCACCTCGGGTGGACCGCCGCGGTCGGACCCGGCTTGTAGACTGGCGCAATGGCATCACGCAACACATCGGGCCCTGAGCCCACCTCGGTCCTGGGCAACGTCATCGCGTTCATCGCGGTTGCCGTGGTTGCCGGAGTGGTCGTGGCCGGGCTCCTGATCCCCCCCGCCGCGGCCGCCGGAATGGCCGCCAACGCCTCCATCGGCTGGTTCAAGTCCCTGCCCGCCGAGATGGAATCGGGCCCGGTGTCCCAGGCGTCCACCGTGGTGGCCAAGGACGGCACCGAGGTGGCCAAGTTCTTCGCCCAGAACCGTGACCCCGTGCCGCTGGAGGAGATCTCCCCGCACATGGTGGATGCGCTGATCTCCATCGAGGACCGCGACTTCTACGAGCACGGCGGCGTGGACCCGTGGGGCATCGCCCGTGCCATGGCCAACAACCTGGTCAACCCGAGCGCCCGGCAGGGTGCCTCCACCATCACGCAGCAGTACGTGAACAACCTCATCATCGACCAGCAGGTGCGCAACGGCGAGGAGACCAGCACCATCGGCGCCGACAAGGGCGTGGTGGACAAGGTCAAGGAGATCAAGCTCGCCCTGTCCATGGAGCAGGAGAAGTCCAAGGACGAGATCCTCGAGGGCTACCTGAACATCGTGCTCTTCGGCGGCTCCAACTACGGCGTGGAGGCGGCCGCCCAGTACTACTGGGGCATCCCCGCGTCCAAGCTGAGCATCGCGCAGTCCGCCACCCTGGCCGGCATGGTGCAGTCCCCCAACTACTACGACCCCCAGGTGAACCCGGAGGCCTCCACCCAGCGGCGCAACGTGGTGCTGGACACCATGGTGCAGACCGGCGCCATCACGCAGGCGGAGGGTGAGAAGGCGGCCAAGGAGCCGATGACCCTGGACGTGCACCCCACCAACTCGGGCTGCTCCGCGGCGAAGTCCGCACCGTACTTCTGCGACTACGTGGAGAACGAGATCATGCAGTCGGACGTCTACGGGGCCACCCCGGACGAGCGACTGGCCACCCTGCAGCGCGGCGGACTGACCATCCAGACCACCCTGGACCCCAAGGCCCAGAAGGCCGCGGAGGAGCAGGTCAACGCCACCCAGCCCAAGGACAACAACCCGGACAACGTCTCCACGGCCCTGGTCTCCCTGGAGCCCAGCAACGGCCACGTGGTGTCCATGGCGCAGAACACCAACTACTCCGCGGCGGAGGGTGACTCCAACACCACGTACAACTTCAACGTGGACAGTTCCATGGGTGGCGCCGGCGGGTTCCAGGTGGGCTCCACGTTCAAGCCGTTCACCCTGGCCGAGTGGATCAACTCGGGCAAGGGCGTCAAGGCCAGCATCGACGCCCGGAAGCTGAACTACCCCGCGGACTACAAGTGGAAGGCCTCGTGCCTGCCCAACGGGTACAAGATCGAGCCCGGGACGAACGGCGAGGGCCTGACCTTCCAGAACGCCACACCGGGCTACAACAAGGTGATGGACGTGGACTACGGCATCTACAACTCCATCAACTCCGCCCTGTACGCCATGGCCGCGGACCTGGACCTGTGCGCGATCGGTGAGATCACCAAGGCCCTGGGCATCCACGACGGCAAGACCGGGGACCCCGTGGACACCACGGTGCTCTCCTCCCTGCTGGGCGGTTCTGCGGACATCTCCCCCATGACCATGGCCCGGGCGTTCTCCGCGTTCGCCAACGACGGCGTGATGTGCGAGCCGCGCGCCATCACCAAGGTCACGGACAGCACCGGGAAGAACTACGAGGTCCCGGCCACCAAGTGCGAGCAGGTGATCAAGAAGGAAGTGGCGCAGGGCGTGAACTACGTCCTGGAACAGGTGATCGTGAAGGGCTCCGCGTACCAGCGCGGGATCGGGCTGCCGAACGCGTCCGCCGCCAAGACGGGCACCACCGACAACTCCACCCAGACGTGGATGCTCGGCTACACCAAGGGCCTGTCCACCGCGTCCTGGGTGGGCAACTACGAGTACGGCTCGCGCTCCCTCAACGGTCTGAACATCGGTGGCAAGACCGGCGGCTCGGGCACCGACTGGGTGGACGGCGCCACCTACGCGGGTGCCCAGTGGCAGAACTACATGAAGGCCGTGGCCCCCAGCTACAGCACGGCGCCCTTCTCGGACCCGCCCGCCAGCGTCCTCTCCACCACGAAGTGACCGCAACACCCGAGACCGGCACCGCCTCGGCCGCGCGATTCGTCGCCGCGGCCGGGGCGGGCCTGTTCGCCGCGGGAGCGGGCACACTGGCCTGGGCCTCCCTGGTGGAGCGTCGGCGCTTCCAGCTGCGGCAGGAGACGGTGCGCGTCCTCCCGCGGGGCGCACGGCCGCTGCGCGTGCTGCACATCTCTGACCTGCACACCGTTCCGGGGCAGGAGGCCAAGAAGCGCTTCGTGCACTCCCTGGCCGCACTGGAGCCGGACCTGGTGGTCGACACCGGGGACAACCTCTCCCACATGAAGGCTCTGCCGTACCTGCTGGAGATCCTCGAGCCCCTGTTCCGCTTCCCCGGCGTGTACGTCCCGGGGTCCAACTGCTACTTCGCACCGCGCCCCAAGAACCCCGCGCGCTACCTGTGGCGCACCACGGCCAGCGAGAAGAAGGACGAGGCGCCGCGGCTGCCCACCGAGGACATGCACCGGGCCTTCGACGCCCACGGCTGGGTGGGGCTCATCAACCGCTCCCAGCGACTGGAGGTGGCCGGCGCGGTCCTCGACTTCTCCGGCGTGGACGACCCCCACCTGAACTACGACCGCCACCCCGGTTTCCCCGAGGGCGAGCCGGCACCCGCGGACGTGCGGATCGGGGTGGCCCACGCGCCGTACCTCCGGACCCTGGACCGCTTCGCCGCGGACCGCGCGGACATCGTCTTCGCGGGACACACCCACGGCGGCCAGGTCTGCCTGCCCGGGGGTCGCGCGCTGGTCAGCAACTGCGACCTGGACCCGGCGATCTGCAAGGGGCTCATCGAGCACCGGGGCGTCCCCGTGAACATCTCCCAGGGACTCGGGGAATCCCGCTTCGCCCCGGTGCGGCTCTTCTGCCCGCCGCAAGCCGTTCTGGTCACTCTCACGGACTGAGGTACTTCCCATGGC
>NZ_RCOM01000032.1 GCF_003667225.1 Kocuria rhizophila | reverse complement strand
CGGGTTTGCCCGTGGTCTCCGGGTCGCCGAACACACCCAGGACGTCGTCGCGCAGCTGGAACGCCTCTCCCAGGGGAAGGGTGAACGCGGCGCACGCGGCCAGGAACTCGTCGTCCGCCCCGGCCAGCGGCTGCGCATCCCCGAGACCTCGAACCCCGCGGACGGGGAGGCGGCCCCCGCCCGGGGGAAGAACGCCCCGAAGCCGTCCCCCGCGGGCGGCAGCTCCACGCCCGCACCCGCCCGAACGCACCACAGCGTGGCCGCCGGGGACACCCTGTGGGACCTCGCCCTGCGCTACGAGGTGAGCGTGGGCGACCTCCTGCGGGCCAACTCGCTCTCCCCGAACGACGTGCTGCGCCCCGGACGCACCCTCGTGATCCCCGGTGCGGCGCCCGAGCACAGGGCGGACGCGGCGGTGTCGTCCCCCGCGCCCGAGCGCTCCGGGACCGCGGCACCGGACGAGGAACCCGCCGTGGGAGACTCCTTCGCGGGCCGCCAGTACCCCCGGGAGGTGGTGGACTCGGCCAACGCGCACCACGAGCAGCTGCGCTCGCGCGCCGTGCCGCCGCCGGCCCAGATCCGGCAGATGGTGGAGGCCACCGCCCGCGACATGGGCGTGGACCCGGCCCTCGCGCTGGCCCACGCGTCCCAGGAGTCGGGGTTCCGCCACGACGTCGTGTCCCCGGCGGACGCCGTGGGCACCATGCAGGTGGTGCCGGCCGCCGGCGACTGGGCCTCCGCCATGGTGGGCCGCGACCTGGACCTGCTGGACCCGCAGGACAACATCACCGCGGGCATGGCCATCATCCGGGCGCTGCAGGACAGGGCCCCGGACAAGGCCACCGGGATCGGCGCCTACTACCAGGGACTGCACGGCGTGACCACGTACGGTATGTATTCCGACACCAAGGCATACGTCAAGGCCGTGAGCGCACAGGAACGGAAATTTGCCCAGTAGCAGCATGAACGACCACCGTGTGGGGGCCCTGCTCGAGAACCGCTACCGCGTTCTCCGGCGGATCGCCCACGGGGGAACGGCGGCCGTCTACGAGGGCCTGGACGAGCGCCTCGACCGCCCCGTGGCCCTGAAGATCATGCACCCGCACTTCGCGGACGACCCCCGCTTCGTCACCCGGGCCGAACGCGAGGCGAAGGCCGCCGCCCGGCTCCACGACCCCCACGTGGTGGCCGTGCTGGACCAGGGGCGCACCGACGACGGCGTGCTGTACCTGGTGCTCGAGTTCGTGGACGGGCCCACCCTGCGCGAGGTCGTCGCACGCGAGGCGCCGATGGACCCGCACCGCGCCCTCGAGCTGCTCGTGCCGGTGCTCCGGGGCCTCGCCAGGGCGCACCGCACCGGCCTGGTGCACCGCGACGTCAAGCCCGAGAACGTCCTGCTCACCGCGGACGGGCAGGTGAAGGTCGCGGACTTCGGCCTCACGCGCGCCGTGGACGACCACACGACCAGCACCACCGTGCTGGGCACCGTGGGCTACGCCGCGCCAGAGCTGGTGGGCGACGGCCCCGTGGACCAGCGCAGCGACGTGTACGCCGTGGGCATCATGGCCTACGAGATGCTCACGGGCTCCCGCCCGTACACGGGCACGGCCCTGCAGGTCGCCACCGCGCACGTGAGCCGGGACGTGCCCGCCCCGAGCGGGATCGCCGCGGGAGTGTCCCCCGCCCTGGACGAGTTCGTGCTGCGGGCCACCTCCCGCGACGCGTCCCGGCGCCCCGCGGACGCCGCCGAGCTGCTGGACCTCGCCCTCGCCGTGCGACGCTCCCTGCCCGCTCCCGCGGATCCGCCGCTCCTGGGGGAGGCGGCCACCGAGGTCTTCGTTCGAGGTCCCCACTCTCCCACCGGCCATCCGGAGGAGGCACCCACCGAGGCCGTTGGCGCCGGCACCGCGGACGGCTCCGGGGAGGAGGCCACCGAGGCCATGGGCCCCGGGGTGCAGGACCTGCCCACCGAGGCCATCGGCACCCTCATGCAGGAGGCTCCCACGGAGGCCCTCGGGGCGCCTTGGCACGACGCCCCCACGGAGGCCCTCGGCACCTCGGGGCACGAGGCCCCCACCGAGGTCGTGGGCGCGAACGCCGGGGTGCCCCCCGGAGGTCACGGCACCCCGATCCTGCCCGCCTACGAGGAGGACGCCACGGGCACGGTGGCGCTCACCCAGGTGGGGTCCACGGCGCACCGCTCGCCGCACGAGCCGCGTGTGCGCCTGAACCCCCCGGCCCAGCCGCTGCACGTGGCCCTCGTGCTCGTGGTGTTCGCGCTGCTGCTCACGGTGGCGGCGTTCCTGGGCTGGTGGCTGGGCTCCGCGCCCGGGACGGCCACCGCCACGGTCCCCCCGGTGGCGGGGCAGGACACCGCGGCGGCCGAGCGCACGCTGAACGCCGCGGGGATCTCCAACGTGGGCGTGAGCACCACCCCGAGCCGCGAGGCGCCCGAGGGCACGGTGATCTCCACCGATCCCGCCGCGCCCGCCACCGTCCGGGGGATCGAGCAGGTCAATCTCCTGGTCTCCTCCGGTCCCGCCCAGGTGGACGTTCCGGCCCTGACCGGGATGTCGGCCGACGACGCCGGGGCGGCCGTGAGCGCCGCGGGTCTCGGTCTCGGCGGGGTCACCCGGGAGTACTCGACGCGGCCGGCGGGCACCGTGCTGTCCCAGTCCCCCGAGGCGGGCAGCCGCGTGGACGAGGGAACGCAGATGTCCCTCACCGTGGCCACGGACTCACCGCAGGGACCGGTCCCGAACGTGGTGGGCAAGGACGCCGAGACGGCGCGGACCACCCTGGAGGAGCAGGGCTACACCGTGCAGATCGACTCCCCCGTGGGCTCGCACCTGAACCGCGTGGTGCGCCAGCGCGAGGACGGCGACACCGTGGTGCTCACCGTCCTCTGAGCCCCCGCGCGGTTCCCGACCGGCCGTCGGCACAGGACGCCCAGGTGCCCGCGCCGGACGGCCGGGGCCCGGCGCGGGGACACGACCGTCAGTGCTGGGCGGAGAGGTACTCCGCCACCAGGAACGCGATCTCGAGCGACTGCTTGTGGTTGAGCCGCGGATCGCAGAGCGTCTCGTAGCGCTCGGCGAAGGAGGACTCGGCCACGGGGTCCGAGCCGCCGAGGCACTCGGCAACGTCGTCACCGGTCATCTCCACGTGGATGCCGCCGGGGAACGTGCCGAGCTCTCGGTGCACCTCGAAGAAGCCGCGCACCTCGTCCACCACGTCCTCGAAGTTGCGGGTCTTGTACCCCGACGCCAGGGACACGGTGTTGCCGTGCATGGGATCGGTGACCCAGACGGGCTTCGCACCGGAGTCCTCGACCGCCTTGATGACCGGGGGCAGCTTCTCCCGGATGTTCTTCGCGCCCATGCGGGTGATGAACGTGAGACGTCCGGGCTCGCGGTCGGGATCGAGAGCGTCGATCAGGCGCAGTGCGTCGTCGCCGGAGGTGCCGGGGCCGAGCTTGACGCCGATCGGGTTGCGCAGCCTCGAGAGCAGGTCCACGTGGGCGCCGTCGAGGTCGCGCGTGCGCTCGCCGATCCACAGGAAGTGGCCCGACGTGCCGTACGGCAGGTGCGTGCGGGAGTCGATGCGCGTGAGCGCCCGCTCGTAGTCCAGCAGCAGGGCCTCGTGGCCCGCGAAGAACTCGGTGGTCTTGAGGGCGTCGAAGTCGGAGCCGCACGCGGCCATGAACTTGACGGCGTGGTCGATCTCGCGCGCCATCGACTCGTACCGGGCGTAGGCGGGGTTCGCCGCGAAACCCATGTTCCACGCGTGCACGCGCCGCAGGTCCGCGAAACCACCCTGGGTGAAGGCGCGGATCAGGTTCAGGGTGGAGGCCGAGGTGTGGTAGCCGCGCAGCATCCGGCGGGGATCGTGGACGCGGGACTCCTCGGTGAAGTCGAAGCCGTTGACCATCTCACCGCGGAACGAGGGCAGGGTGACGCCGTCGCGGGTTTCCTCGTTGGAGGAGCGCGGCTTGGAGAACTGCCCGGCCATCCGGCCCATCTTCACCACGGGCATGGAGGCGCCGTAGGTGAGCACCACCGCCATCTGCAGCAGTGTGCGGACGCGGCCGGAGATCTTGTCCGCGGTCGCTCCCGCGAACGTTTCCGCGCAGTCGCCGCCCTGGAGGAAGAAGGCCTCCCCGTTGGCCACCTGGGCGAGACGTTCCCGGAGGGTGTCCACCTCCCCGGCGAAGACCAGGGGCGGGACCGCGCCCAGCTCCTGGATGGTGGCCGCGAAGTCCGGGTGCTCCGCCCACTGGGGATGCTGCCCGATGCTCCTTCCCCGCCACTCGTCGAGTCCGGGGTAGTCCGCCGCGCTCGGCGAGGGGGTCATCACGGATCGGAGCTGTTCAGGCAGGGTCTCGGAACTCATTCCCCCAGTCTAGGCCGTGGGGCCAGGGGTCCCGTCATCCGCCCCGGAGTCCGTCCCGCCATGCGGACGGCGGTGCAGGGTGTCATTGAGGTGACCGGCCTGCTGGGACACCGCGCCCGTGACGGAACGGCCCTTGTCCCTGGTGGCCTGGGCCACCTCCTTGGCCTGCGCCAGCAGTGCGGAGGTCTTCCCTTCCGCCATCCGGCGCTTGTGCTCGGTGGCGTAGACGTCCGCGACCTCCTGGCCCGACAACCGCTGGATGGCGGCCATGATCTCGTCCGTCACTCGCCGCAGCGTGGCGTGGTCCCCCTGCTGTCCCCTCAGGTGGGAGAAGTCCATGGGCTCGCCGAAGATCGTGGTGATCCGGGCGCGGCGGGGGTCCGGAAAACGGGAGCCCAGCGGCTGCATCTTGTCCGTGCCGATCATGGCCACGGGGATCACGGGGGCTCCGGACTCCAGGGCGAGGCGGGCCACTCCCACCTTGCCGCGGTAGAGCCGCCCGTCCGGGGAGCGGGTGCCCTCGGGGTAGATGCCCAGCAGCTTGCCCTCGGCCAGGGCCTGGCCCCCCGCGCTCAGGGACTTGGCGCTGGCCTGACCGCCGCGGCGGTCCATGGGGATCTGGTTGATCGCCTTGAAGAACGCCGCCGTGAGGCGCCCCTTGAGGCCAGGGGTGTTGAAGTACTCGGACTTGGCCAGGAAGAAGACCTGCCGGGGAACGGCCACCGGCATGAAGATGGTGTCCGGCACCGAGAGGTGGTTGCTCGCCAGGATCGCGGAGCCGTGGGACGGGACGTGCTCCAGACCGATCACGGTGGGTCGGCATACCCTGTTGACCACGGGTGCCACCACGTAGTTCCTGAGGAACATGTACACCATGAGCGTGTGCCCTTTCGTCGGCGCGGGTCGCGGGCCCGTTCGGCCCGTTCGGCGGGACGCCCGGTCCAGTGGCCCCGGTCGGTCCCGGGCGATTCTCTCATGCGGGTGGCGGCGGCTGGCACAATGGCGCCATGTCATCGGATCTGCAACGACACGACTCCCTGAACCTGCCCGGCACCTCCTCCGTGGGGGTCCTGGTGCTCCACGGCTTCAGCTCCACGACCGCTTCCGTGGCGGACTGGGCCCGGGCGATCCACACGGCCACCGACGCCGCCGGCGCGGCTCCCGGGGTGAGTGTGCCGCTGCTGCCGGGCCACGGAACCCACTGGCAGGACCTCGCGGCGCAGCCGTGGCAGGCGTGGCGCGACGCCGTGGACGAGCACTACTGGCAGCTGCGGCAGCGGCACGAGCACGTGGTCGTGTGCGGGCTGTCCATGGGCGGGGCCCTCGCCCTGCACACCGCGGCCCGCCGCGAGGTCGCCGGCGTGCTGCTCGTGAACCCCGCGCTGTCCCTGGTGAACAGGGCGGCGCGGTTCAGCCGGGTGCTCGCCACCGCGGTGCCGTCCTACGCGGGGATCGGCAGCGACATCCGCAAGGAGTCCGTCCTGGAGGCGGCGTACGACCGCACGCCGCTGGCCGCGGTGGCGCAGCTCAACGTGCTCATGCACCGCACGGTGCAGATGCTGCCGGCGGTCACCGCCCCGGCGATCGTGTTCCGCTCCGAGGTGGACCACGTGGTCTCGGGTGCCTCCGCGGACCTCGTGGCGCAGCGCACGCGCGGTCCGGTGCGGGTGGTTCCCCTGCCGGACAGCTACCACGTGGCCACCCTGGACCACGACGCGCCGCTGGTCGAGCAGACCTCGCGGGACGCCGTGCAGCGGGTGTGCCGCGGTCTGCCGCTTCTGCCGGAGACGGCGTGAGCTCCCGGGACGCGTCAGAGGATCCCTTCGAGAGCATCATCCGGTCCAACACGTGGGACGACGTCCCCGGGGACGACGAGGACATGGAGCCCTGGGCCGAGGACCTCGAGTGGGTTCCCCGGGAGCAGCCCCCGGAGGACATCCCGGAGGAGCTGGACGAGGTCGA
The DNA here is from genome assembly GCF_003667225.1 of Kocuria rhizophila. GTDB lineage: Bacteria > Actinomycetota > Actinomycetes > Actinomycetales > Micrococcaceae > Kocuria > Kocuria rhizophila. The sequence continues at coordinate 17,628 of NZ_RCOM01000032.1, read as the reverse complement.
TGCGGACGCCGTCTACGATCCCGATCCCGGCCCGGTGACGGGCGGGGTGTCCCCCGCCATGCTGCGCGCGCTGAGCGTGCTGCTCGCGGTGCTCGTGATCATGCTGGGGCTCACCGTGCTGCCCGGTCCGCTGCCCGGCGTGGTCTGGGGCGCGGGTCTCGCCGGAACCGTGGCCGGGCTGTTCCTCGTGTTCCGTGCCCTGCCGGAGGACTCCCCCGAGGACGACGACGGTGCGGTCCTGTGACGCCCGTGTCCCACCGCGGGCAGGGCGACACGGTTCGACCCCGCTTATGTGGACACGTCCACCAACGCCGCGGTGTGAAGGTGAACACACCGTAAACTGAGACTCAATCTCGCCAGGAAGGTACCCCCATGAGACGCGTCAGTGCCCCGGCCATCGTCGATCCCCTGCCCTACCCCGGCATCGCCCACATCCTCGAGGAGCGTGCCCGCACGCAGCCGGATCTGGTGCTCTACACGATCCTCGCCCCGGGGCGGGAGCGGGACGTCACCGCTCGTGAGTTCCGCGCCGAGGTGGTGGCCCTCGCCCGCGGGATGGCCGCCCAGGGCATTCGCCCCGGGGACCGTGTGGGTCTGCTGAGCCGCACCCGCTACGAGTGGACGCTCGTGGACTTCGCCCTGTGGTGGCTCGGTGCCGTCCCCGTGCCGGTCTACGACACCTCCTCCCCGGACCAGATCGCGTGGATCCTCTCGGACTCGCACGCCACGGCCGTGTTCGTCGAGACGGACGAGCTGGCCGGGCGCGTGCGCGAGGCCCACGGCATCACCCCCTTCCCGGCCGAGCAGCGCATCCGGGTGTTCGACACGGACGACGCGCAGATCTCCCTGGACGCCGTGGTGCGGGCGGGCGCCGGGCGCGAGGACCTGCAGACCCCGTACGACGGCGTGAGCCTGGACGACGCCGCCACGCTCATCTACACGTCCGGGACCACCGGACCGCCCAAGGGCTGCGAGCTGACCCACCGAAACTTCGTGGCGTGCTCCCAGAACACGATCCCCGTGGCCGGGGAGCTCATGCACGAGGGAGCGCGCACCCTGCTGTTCCTGCCGCTGGCCCACGTGTTCGCCCGGTTCGTGGAGGTCACCTCCCTGGACGCCGGCATCGCTCTGGCACACACCCCGGACGTCTCCCAGCTCATGGACGACCTCGCGCGGTTCAAGCCGACCTTCATCCTGGCGGTGCCGCGGGTCTTCGAGAAGATCCTGGTGGGGGCCCGCTTCAAGGCCCAGGCGGGCTCACCCGTGAAGAAGATGATCTTCGAGCGCGCGGTGGCCACGGCCGCCGCGTGGTCCAAGGCCTCCCAGCAGGGGCACGTCTCCCCGTGGCTCGCGGCGCGCCACCGCCTCTACGACAAGCTGGTCTACTCCACCCTGCGCGAGGCCATGGGCGGGGAGGTCCGCTACGCGGTCTCGGGCGGGGCGGCGCTGGGCGAGCACCTCGCGCACTTCTTCAACGGCATCGGCGTGTACGTGGTAGAGGGCTACGGGCTCACCGAGACCACGGCGCCCATCTCCGCGAACGTGCCGAGCATCAACCGGCTGGGCACCGTGGGCCACCCCATGCCCGGCAACGAGGTGGCCATCGCGGAGGACGGCGAGATCCTGGTGCGCGGCGTGAACGTCTTCGAACGCTACAACGGGCTGCCCGAGAAGACCGCCGAGGCCTTCCACGACGGCTGGTTCGCCACCGGAGACCTGGGGCACCTGGACGACGAGGGCCTGCTGACCGTCACCGGCCGCAAGAAGGAGATCATCGTCACGGCGAGCGGCAAGAACGTGATTCCCACGATGCTGGAGGATCCCATCCGCGCGACCGCCACGGTGGGGCAGATCATGGTGGTGGGTGAGAACCGCCCGTTCGTGGCCGCCCTGATCACGCTCGACCCCGAGACCCTGGCCAACGTCCTGCCCACCCTCGGGCTGGACCCGGGCCTGAGCATCGCGGAGGCGTCCCGGGAGAAAGCCGTGATCGAGCACGTGCAGCGGATCGTGGACCACGCGAACACCAAGGTCTCGCGCGCTGAGGGCATCAAGGCCTTCCGGATCCTGGACCGCGACCTCACCGTGGAGGACGGCTACCTCACGCCGTCCCTCAAGCTCAAGCGGGCCGTGGTCGCCGAGGACTTCACGGACGTCATCGACGACATCTACGCAAGGTAGCCCCCGCGACCACGACGCCGCCCGCACCCACCGCCCCGGGGTGCGGGCGGCGTCGTCGTTCAGTCCGCGCGCTGGCCCGGGACGTCCAGCCCGAGCAGCGCGTTCTCCACGACCTCGGCGAGGGCGGGGTGGATCCAGTACTGTCCGCGCGCCATCTCGTGGACGCGCAGCCCGAAGGCCATGCCCTGCACGAGCGGCTGGATCAGGTTGGACGCCTCCCGGCCGATCAGGTGCGCCCCGAGCAGCTCCCCGGTGCCGGAGTCCGCGATGAGCTTGCAGAGACCCACGTGGTCCTCCATGGCCCACCCGTACGCCACGTCGCCGAAGTCCTGCACCTTGACGGCGATCTCGTGGCCCGTGCGCTCCGCCCAGGCCCGCGCAGCACGCTCGGTCATGCCCACGGACGCGATCTGCGGCTCCGTGAATACCGCGGCGGGCACGAAGCGGTGGTCGGTGCTGTGCTGGTCGTCCGGGTGGACCACGTTGTGGGAGACCACCCTGGCCTCGGCGTTCGCCACGTGCTTGAGCTGGTGCGGGGAAGACACGTCGCCGAGTGCCCAGAGGCCTTCGACCGGCTGCCCGCCCGAGAGCACCCGCTGCTGCTCGTCCACGGCGAGCAGCCCGCGCTCGGTGACGTCAAGGTGGGCCGCTCCGGGGTTCAGGGTGTCCGCGTTGGGGATGCGCCCGGTGGCGAGCAGCACCACGTCTGCGGTGCGCTCCCACTGCTTCCCGGAGCCGTCGCTCGCGTCCGCCGAGACCGTGAGCCGGCCGTCCTCGGAGGTCCGGATGCCCGTGAGGCTCCACCCCAGCTGAAGGTCCCAGTGCGCGGCGGCCTCACGGGTGAAGCGCTCGGCGATCGTGTCGTCGTGGGCGCGCAGCAGGCGCTGCGAGCGGTTGAGCTGCGTGACCGAGGAGCCGAGGCCCTGGAACACGTGGCAGAACTCGGCCGCGATGTAGCCGCCGCCCACCACCACCACGTGCCGCGGCAGCTCCGGTATGCGCATCACCGTGTCCGACGTGTGCACCCCCGGCAGATCCGTGCCGGGCACGTCCGGGACGTGCACGCGGGAGCCGTTGGCCAGCACGATCCGGGGGGCGGTGATCCGCTCCCCCGAGTCCGTCTCCAGCACGCGGGGCTCCACGAAGTGCACGTACTCCTGGATGACCGTGACGTTCTCCAGCGAGCGCCGGTAGTCGAGCCCGCCCTCGGAGATCGCGTCGATCCGACCGAAGATCCGGTCCCGCATCCCCGACCAGTCCACGCCGTCGACCGTGGCGTCCAGCCCGAGCCGCCCGGCGTCCCGTGCCTGGTCCGCCACGGTGGCGGGATACACGTACATCTTGGTGGGGATGCAGCCCACGTTGAGACACGTGCCCCCGAAGCGGCCGGGTTCCACGATGGCCACGTCCAGGTCCCGGTACTCGTCCGTGAGCAGCGAGTTGCCCGAGCCGGAGCCGACGATGATCAGGTCGAAAGATCGCATGGGCCCCATGCTAGGACGCCACCCCGCACACGGGGTGCGGGGTGGCGTCCGTTCAGCCCACGGCGTGGCCGCGGTGGGAATCCCTGCGCATCACTGGGGGTCGATCACCAGGACCAGGTCCCCGCCGCTCACGTGCGCGGTGTCGGCGAGCGCCACGCGGGATACCGTTCCGCCCACGGGAGCCGTGATGGAGGCCTCCATCTTCATGGCCTCGATCGTGGCCACCGAGTCCCCGGCGGAGACGGTGTCGCCCTCCGAGACGGTGACCGTGACCGCGCCGGCGAACGGCGCCGCCACGTGGCCCGGCTGGGACGTGTCCGCCTTCTCGGTCTCCACGGCCTGCGACTTCACGGACTCGTCGCGGATCTCCAGCAGGCGCAGCTGGCCGTTGAGGGTCACCATGACGGTGCGCATGCCCTTCTCGTCCGGTTCGGAGATGGCCTGCAGGGTCACCAGCAGGCGCACACCCTTGCCCAGCGAGATCACGTGCTCGTGGTCCTGGTCCAGGCCGTAGAGGAAGTCGCGCGTGTGCAGCACGGAGACGTCACCGTACTTGGTGCGGGAGGACTCGAAGTCCTTCGTGGGCCCCGGGAACAGCAGGCGGTTGAGCGTGGCACAGCGCACCGCACCGGGCTGCTCGAGCGCCTCGCGGTCCTCCGCCGAGAGCTCCTCGTCCGCGAGGTTCACGGTGCGTCCCTCGAGGGCCTTGGTGCGGAACGGCTCGGGCCAGCCCGCGGGCGGGGTCCCCAGCTCCCCGGCCAGGAAGTTGATCACCGAGGCCGGGATGTCGAACTTGCGGGGGTCCGCCTCGAACTCCGCGGGGTCCACGTCCATGCCCACGAGCTGCAGGGCGAGGTCCCCCACCACCTTGGAGGACGGCGTGACCTTGACCAGGTGCCCGAGCATCTTGTCCGCGGCGTAGTACATGTCCTCGATGGCCTCGAACTTCTCACCCAGGCCCAGTGCGATCGCCTGCTGCCGCAGGTTGGAGAGCTGTCCGCCCGGGATCTCGTGGCGGTACACGCGGCCCGTGGGGCTCGTGAGCCCGGACTCGAAGGGCTTGTAGATCGAGCGCACGACCTCCCAGTAGGGCTCCATGTCGCTCACGACGTCCAGGCCCAGGTTGGTGTCGCGCTCGGTGTTCTCCAGCGCCGCCACGAGCGCGGAGCCGGAGACCTGGGACGTGGTCCCCGCCATCGACGCCGCCGCGACATCGACCGCGTCCACGCCCGCCTCGGACGCGGCGAGCAGGGTGGCCAGCTGACCGCCCGCGGTGTCGTGGGTGTGCAGGTGCAGCGGGAGGTCGAAGCGCTCGCGCAGCGCCGTGACGAGCCGGCGTGCCGCCTCGGGGCGCAGCAGACCCGCCATGTCCTTGATCGCGAGCACGTGGGCCCCGGCGTCCACGCACTGCTGCGCGAGATCCAGGTAGTAGTCCAGCGTGTAGACGGTCTCGTCCGGGTCCAGCATGTTGCCCGTGTAGCACAGGGCCACCTCGGCCACCGCGGTCCCGGTGGCGCGCACGGCCTCGATGGCCGGGCGCATCTGCTCCACGTCGTTCAGCGCGTCGAAGATGCGGAAGATGTCCACACCCGTCTCCGCGGCCTCCGCGACGAACGCGTTGGTCACCTCCACGGGGTACGGCGTGTAGCCCACGGTGTTCCGCCCGCGCAGCAGCATCTGGATGGGGATGTTGGGCATGGCCTCGCGCAGCAGCCGCAGCCGCTCCCAGGGGTCCTCCCCCAGGAAGCGCAGCGCGACGTCGTACGTGGCGCCGCCCCAGGCCTCGACCGAGAGCAGACCCGGCAGCAGGTGGGCGTAGGCCGGGGCCGCCGCGAGCAGGTCGCGGGTGCGCACCCGCGTGGCCAGCAGCGACTGGTGGGCGTCGCGGAAGGTCGTGGAGGTCACCGCGAGCGGCTCGTACTCACGCAGGGCGCGGGCGAAACCCTCGGGGCCCTTCTCCTGCAGCACCTGGCGCCATCCCGAGGGCACCTCGTGCTGGGAGGGCCCGTCGAAGGGGCTGCGGTAGGGCTCGTCCCTCTTGTCACCCGGGTAGTGCGGAAGCTTGTCACGCGGGTCGATGCCGTCCACGCGCTCACCGTTGGGCTTGTTCACCGTGATCTCGGCCAGGTAGTTCAGGGCGCGAGTACCACGGTCCGCCGAGCCCTTGCCCTTGAGCAGATCCGGGTGGTTCTCGATGAAGTCCGTGGCCACGTCGCCGGCCAGGAAGTCGGGGTTGTGCAGCACCGACTGCAGGAACTGGATGTTCGTGGCGATCCCGCGGATGCGGAACTCCGCCAGCGCTCGCCGGGCGCGCAGCACGGCGGTCTCGTAGTCGCGGCCACGGCACGTGAGCTTCACCAGCATCGAGTCGAAGTGCGGAGAGATCTCGGCACCCGCGTACAGCGTGCCGCCGTCCAGGCGCACGCCGGCGCCGCCCGCGGAGCGGTAGGCGGAGACCTTGCCCACGTCCGGGCGGAAGTCGTTCGCGGGGTCCTCGGTGGTGATGCGGCACTGCAGCGCCGCGCCGCGAACCCGCAGGCCGTTCTGGCTGATGCCCAGGTCCTCGAGAGTCTCCCCCGCGGCGATCCGCAGCTGGGACTGCACGAGGTCCACGTCCGTGATCTCCTCGGTCACGGTGTGCTCCACCTGGATGCGCGGGTTCATCTCGATGAACACGTGCTGGCCCGCGCGCTCACCGGCGGTGTCCACGAGGAACTCGACGGTCCCGGCGTTCACGTAGCCCAGCTCCTTGGCGAACTTCACGGCGTCGCGGTGCAGGGCGTCCCGGATCTCGGGGTCCAGCTGCGGGGCCGGGGCGATCTCGATGACCTTCTGGTGGCGCCGCTGCAGGGAGCAGTCGCGCTCGAACAGGTGCACGATGTTGCCCTCGTTGTCCGCGAGGATCTGCACCTCGATGTGCCGGGGGCGCAGCACGGCCTGCTCGATGAACACCGTGGGATCACCGAAGGCGGTGTCCGCCTCGCGCATCGCCGCGTCCAGGGCGCCGGGCAGCTGCTCGGGGCTCTCCACGCGGCGCATGCCGCGCCCGCCGCCGCCGGCCACGGCCTTGACGAACACGGGGTAGCCGATCTTCTCGGCGGCCGCGATCAGCGCGTCCTTGTCCGATGAGGGCTCCGAGGAGTCCAGGGTGGGGATCCCGGCACGCCGAGCGGCACGCAGCGCCTCCACCTTGTTCCCGGCGAGCTCCAGGATCTCGGCGCGCGGACCCACGAACGTGATGCCCTCCGCCGCCGCGGCCCGGGCCAGCTCGGGGTTCTCGGACAGGAACCCGTAGCCCGGGTAGATGGCATCCGCCCCGGACTCCTTGGCCACGCGCACGATCTCCGCCACGTCCAGGTACGCCCGGACCGGGTGGCCCTCCTCACCGATGTTGTAGGCCTCGTCGGCCTTCTGCCGGTGGATGGAGTTGCGGTCCTCGTGGGGGAACACCGCCACGGTCCCTGCGCCGAGCTCGTACGCCGCGCGGAAGGCGCGGATGGCGATCTCGCCACGGTTGGCCACCAAGATCTTGGAAAACATGACGTCCGTTTCCGTGCACGGCCGCAAGGGCGCGCGCACTGGGTGAGGAGTTGATACCGGCTCTCAGCTTACGTGAGCCAGACCTCACGGGAGCGTGATCCGGTGATCGTGTCACGGCACGTCTGCCCTGTCCCCCGAAGGGCACCGATTAGCATGTAACGGGGCGGCGGACAGCCCCCCTTTGGGTTACAGAAGGGTCATCCGTGCAGATCGTCAGCATCAGCAGCCTCAAGGGCGGCGTGGGCAAGTCCTCCGTGGTCCTGGGGCTGGCATCCGCCGCGTTGGACGCCAGGATCCCCACGCTGGTCGTGGACCTCGACCCCCACGGGGACGCCTCCACGGCACTGGGTGTGCACGCGCGCGCGGGCCACGAGGTGGGCACCGTGCTCCGCCGGCCCCGCAAAGGCGCTCTCGCCTCGGTGGCCGAGGCCTCGCCCTGGACCACGCACCCCATCACCCCGGACACCTCCACGGCCGGCCCCCGCGCCTGGGCGCCGGATGCCGCCCGCACCACGCGCGTTCCCATGCTCGACGTCGCCCCGGGGTCCGCGGCGTCGTCGCACCTGGACCACGCGGCGTACCGGCCGAAGGACCTGAAACGGCTGGAGACCGCTCTGCGTGGGCTGGACCGCTACGAACTCGTGCTCGTCGACTGCCCGCCCACCCTCAGCGCGCTCACCCGCATGGCGTGGGCGGCCTCCCACAAGGTCCTCTCGGTGGCCGAGCCGTCGCTGTTCTCCGTGGCCGGGACGAAACGCACCATGAGCGCCCTGGCGCAGTTCGAGTCCTCCCGCATCTGGGCCGTGCCCGAGGCAGGGGTCGTGGTCAACAGGGTGCGCAGCGCCTCCCAGGAGCAGCAGCACCGGCTGCGGGAACTCCGGGACCTGTTCGGGCCGCTCGTGGTGGACCCCGTGCTGCCCGACCTCCCGGTGGTGCAGCAGGCTCAGGGGGCGGCGTGGCCCGTGCACCGCTGGCCGGGTGCGGAAGCGGCCGAGATCGCCGGACGCTTCACCGCCGTGCTGGAGGGGCTCACGCGCTGAGGCGATGCCCTCCCGGTCAGCCGGCGTTCTTCGTGCGACGCCGTGCGCGACGCGCGGAGAGCTCGTCCTCGGGGAACGGCCCCGCGGCCTCCGCGGCACCCTCCAGGGAGGCATGCTCTGCGGGCATGGAGGCCAGGGTGGCCTCCACCTCGCGCCACACGCGGCCCACGGCGATGCCGAACACACCCTGCCCGCCCTGGACGAGGTCGATGACCTCGTGGGGGGAGGTGCACTCGTAGACACTCGCGCCGTCGGACATCAGGGTCAGCCGGGTGAGGTCCTCGATGCCCCTGAGACGCAGGGCGCCCACGGCGGAGCGGATCTGCTGCAGGGAGACGCCGGTGTCGAGCAGCCGCTTGACCACCTTGAGGACGAGGATGTCCCGGAAGCTGTAGAGACGCTGCGAGCCGGATCCCTTGGCGCCGCGCACCGTGGGCTCCACGAGGCTGGTGCGCGCCCAGTAGTCGAGCTGCCGGTAGCTGATGCCGGCGGCCTTGCACGCGGTGGGTCCGCGGAAGCCCACGGTCTCGTCGAGCGCGGTGAGGTCGTCCGAGAACAGCATCTCCTGCGTTCCCCCGGCCAGGGAGGATGCGCGCAGCTGCGCCGCGTCCAGCGGCAACTCAGGATTGCTCAAGCGTCCTCCTCGTGCGTGGGGCGGGCAGGAGACGGCCCACCATGCTCCCCCGACGGTAAACCCCCGGCTGGAACGGGTCAAAGACATCCGGTGCGGTTCAGGTCGTGTCGGCGTGGGAGGCGCACCCCGTGTGCACCGGGGCGGTCAGGACTGGAAGTCGTCCGGGTCCACATGGTCCAGGAAGTCGCGGAACTCCCTCACCTGGGCCTCCGCTCCCCCTGGCGACTCCGCCGCCTGCTCCCGCAGCTCGCCGTCCGGGCTGAGCACCAGCCCCGCCTCGTCCAGCACGGCCGAGGAGCACAGGATGGGGCACCCGGTGCGCGCCGCGAGGGCGAGCGCGTCCGAGGCCCTGGCATCCACCACGGTGGCGTCGTCGAAGGAGATGGCCGCGTAAAACACCGTGTCCTCCACGGTGTGCACCACCACTCGGGTGATGCTGCGGCCCAGCCCCCCCACCACCGCCAGCAGCAGGTCGTGGGTCAGCGGGCGAGGGGGCTCGATCCCCTGCAGGGCGAACACGATCGACGTGGCCTCGTTGGTGCCCAGCCAGATGGGCAGACGACGGGGCCCGTCCAGTTCCCGCAGCACCACCACGGGCTGGCCCGTGGGGACGTCCATGCGCACCCCCGCGATCTCCATGTGGACGTCCGCGCTCACGTGTCGCTCCCGGAGGAGTCCGGGGTGTGGAAGGAACGCACCGTGTCGTCCACCTGGGTGGTGACCACCGCGGACATCACGGAGAGGCACAACGCCGCGATCTCACGGGCGCGCAGCACGGCCCTGCGTCGGGTCTCCGGATCGCGTCGCGTGCGCAGCGGCGCCACGCTGCCGTCCACCAGTGCCACGACGCGCTCGGAGGCACCCCGCAGCACGCGCAGGTGCCGGGGCTCGATGCCGTAGCCGCGGAGCTTCCCGGCGGCCACCGCCACGGCCAGGGCGTGCTCGTCGTAGGCGCCGGAGCGCTCCACGATCAGCCCGTGGGTCAGCAGCTCGCGCAGCAGCGGGACCTCCGTTCCGGATCTCGCGGCGAGCTCGCGCAACGAGTACCGGGCCGAGCTCGGGCGAGGCGGGTCTCCGGCGTCGGCGGCCCCTGGCTCCGCGGCGTCCACCGGCACCCGAGGACGCTGCCGTTCGGCGCCGGCGGCGGGGTCCTCCCCGCGGTCCAGGCGTTCCCTGATGACCCGCAGCGGAAGATACCTCTCCTGCTGCAGACTGAGCACCGTGGTGAGACGCTCCACATCCTGCTCCGAGTACTTGCGGTATCCGGACGCGGTGCGGTGCGGGTGCACAAGACCCTGGTCCTCCAGGAAACGCACCTTCGACGCGGTCAGATCCGGGAAGCGCGGCTGCAGCTGACGCAGCAGTGCGCCGATGCCGACACGGGCGGTCTGCGGGAGTCCGGTCTCAGGCATGGAGGGTGTCAGGACCCGTTCTGCACGGAGTGGTAGAACGTGAAGCGGAACTTGCCGATCTGCACCTCGTCACCGTTCTCGAGCACCTTGGTGTTCACGCGGTCGCTGTTGACGTACGTGCCGTTGAGCGAGGCCTGGTCCACGATCTCGAAGGTGTTGTTGCGGCGGATGAACTCCGCGTGCCGCCGGGAGACGGTGACGTCGTCCAGGAACACGGAGCACGCGGGGTGGCGTCCGGCCACGACCTCGTCCCGGTCCAGCAGGAAGCGCGCACCCGTCAGCCCACCGTTGGTCTCGAGCAGCAGAGCAGACCCCGGGGGAAGCGAGGCCACGGCGTTCTGCTCACCCTCGGTGAGTTTGTGGTGCGCGGCGGTGGAGAGCACGTCCGCGACGATCTGGATGGACGTGGTCTCCGGGCCCGACTGCGCGCCCGAGTTCTCTTGATTAGGCATGGGTTCCCCTCAGCTCACGTGGAAGTTCGAGTCTAGTCCAGCAGCTGCTGGTAGGCCTGCGCGTCCAGCAGGTCGGCCGTGGCGTCCTGGGACTCCACCCGCACCGTGAAGAGCCAGCCGGCCTCGTAGGGTGCGTCGTTGAGCAGCCCCGGGGTGTCCGAGAGCTCGTCGTTGACGGAGACGATCTCACCGCTGACGGGAGCGAAGAGGTCGCTCACGGACTTGGTGGACTCGATCTCCCCCACCACGTCCCCCGCCGTGACGGAGTCCCCGACCTCCGGCAGCTGGACGAAGACGACCTCACCCAGCTCACTCTGGGCGTGGTCGGTGATGCCCACCTTGAAGGTGCTGTCGTCGTTGAGGTCCTGGACCCACTCGTGCTCTGCCGTGTACGCGAGTTCCGCGGGAATGTTGGTCATGCCGGTCAGTTTAGGGCACATACGCGGCAGTAGCGCACATCACACGCGTGCGTGTGCAGTGCAACCGTGTCGCCCTCGCCCAACACGCTCCGTGCGCAGCGCCACGAATGGGTGTCCGGGGGCCGCCACCGGGGTATTTTGGCCCGGTGCCCATCACCGAGGCTTTTCGCCAGGCGGCGATCCGCGTCCACACCCACGGCTCCCGGATCCGCCGGACCGTCCCCACGATGAGGTCCCGCCGGGACCCCCTGCACGTCCACGAGCTGACCCCGGGGCGTTCCGCGCGTCTGATTCTCTCCGCGTTCCTGCTGGCGCTGCTCACGGGAACGGGTCTGCTCATGCTGCCGCTGGCCACGGTGGCCCCGGGCAGCACGGACGTGATCACGGCGGCCTTCACCGCCACCTCGGCGCTGTGCGTCACGGGGCTGATCACCGTGGACACCGCCACGTACTGGACCCCGTTCGGCCAGGTGGTGATCATTTGTCTCATCCAGGTGGGCGGGCTCGGCGTCATGACGTTCACCACCATGCTGGGAATCCTGCTGTCCCGTCGGCTCGGTCTCTCCGCCCGGCTGCTGACCAGCGCGGAGACCAAGTCCGGTGGCGGAGCGCGCCTCGTGGTCGCACGCATCGTGGGGACCACCCTGGTCATCGAGGGCACCGCGGCCACCATCCTGTTCCTGCGGTTCCTGCTGCACTACGACTATTCCGTGGGCACCGCACTGTGGCACGGGGTCTTCCACGCGGTGTCAGCGTTCAACAACGCCGGTTTCGCGCTCTACACACTCAACGTGATGGACTTCTCGGGCGACGCCGTGGTGCTGCTCACCCTGTCCTCGTGCGTGATCCTGGGCGGCCTGGGTTTCCCGGTCCTCGCCGAGCTGCGGCGGCACATCAGGATTCCGCACCGGTGGAGCATGAACACCCGCCTGGTGCTGTTCGCCACCCCGCTGCTGCTCCTCAGCGGCACCGTGTTCATCCTGGTGCTCGAGTGGAGCAACCCGGCCACCCTCGGGTCGCAGTCCCCCGCCGTCAAGGTGCTCAACGCGTTCTTCCAGTCCACGATCTGCCGCACCGCGGGGTTCAACAGCATCGACATCTCCCAGATGCACCCCGTGTCGTGGCTCGGCATGGACATCCTCATGTTCATCGGCGGTGGCCCTGCGGGCACCGCCGGCGGGCTCAAGGTCACCACGTTCGGCGTGCTGTTCTTCATCGCGCTCACGGAGATCCGGGGCGGTGCCGCCGTGCCCGTGCTCGGCAAGCAGCTCTCCCGCTCCGTGCAGCGCGAGGCGATCACGGTGGTGGTGCTGGCCGCCGGGGCCGTCATCGGAGGGTCCATGCTGCTCATGCTCACGGACCAGTCCCTGGGACTGGACCGGGTGCTGTTCGAGGTGGTCTCCGCGTTCTCCACGGTGGGTCTGAGCACTGGGATCACGCCCGCACTGGAGCCCTTTGCCCAGTGCGTGCTGATCGCCCTGATGGTCATGGGCCGGCTGGGTCCGGTCACCGTGGCCGCCGCGATCGCCTACGGTCGACGTCCGCCCTCGTTCGGCCTGCCCAAGGAACGGCCGCTCATCGGCTGATCCACCCGCTCCCGCGCTGATCCGGCACGACGCCGCGCAGCGCTTTCCCGGCATCCCGCCGCCGCAGGACGCCCCACCCCGGAAGGAAGTCCCATGTTCGGTTCCCAACTCTCCGAGATCTCCCGTCGAGGCATGTCCGACGCCGTGGCCGTGATCGGGCTGGGTCGGTTCGGGGGTGCCCTCGCCCTGGAGCTCATGCGCAACGAGACCGACGTGCTGGGCATCGACCACGACCAGGCCACCGTGCAGCGCTTCAACGGCAAGCTGACCTCGGTGGTGCGCGCGGACGCCACGGACGAGGACGTGCTGCGCGAGCTGTCCGTGGACGAGTTCGAGCGCGTGGTGGTGGGTATTGGCTCCAACATCGAGGCGAGCATCCTCACCGCGTCCCGGCTCGTGAAGTTCGGGTGCCCGGGCATCTGGGCCAAGGCCCTCACCGAGCCGCACGCCGAGATCCTCACGCAGCTGGGCGTGCAGAACGTGGTCAACCCCGAGAGCGACATGGGCACCCGGGCAGCGCACCTGGTGCAGCACCGGATCCTGGACTTCGTGCCGATCGACGACGGCCACGCGCTGGTCCGCTGCACCCCGCCGGAACCCATCCAGCAGCGCCCCATGGACCTGCTGAACGTGAGGCAGCGGCTGGGGGTCTCGGTCGTGGCCGTGTGCCGCCCGGGCGGGCAGTGGGAGCCCATCGAGGCCGGGACCATGCTCTACGACGACGACCAGATCCTGGTGACGGGGCCCACCCGGAAGGTGGAGCACTTCTCCAACCTCACCTGACCGGCCACTCCCCCGACGTTCGGATCCGTCCGCCCCTGAGGCGGCGATGAACCTGCCGCACCGGTCCCGGGCATCGCCGCAGGTCTCCCAGGGCCGGGCGTTGCAGGACGGCGGGTCTCACAGGAACCGGGTGAGGCGGCGCAGCTCGCGTGCGGCGGCCGGAGCTGGGGACCGGTTGACGATACCCGTGAGATCCACGGGCACGGCGGCATCGTTCTCCGGGCCGATGGCCACGACCACCGAGTGTGGCGCCGCGCCCGCCGGCCGCGGTGCCCGCTCGACCGTGACGAACCCTGCCACGGAGTGCGCCACGTAGCGGCGGGCTCCGCGGACCGTGGGCACGTCCACCACGGCCTTGACGCGGTAGACCTGCGCCGGGGGATCCTCCAGCAGGTCCGCGAGCGCCGCCGGGTCCACCGTGGCGGGCACGTCCAGGCTCGCGGCGCGGTGGTGGACGTGGTGCGCGTGCCCGCCGGCGGTGCCGAGCTCCCACAGCGGGAGCTGGCCGCCCTCGGGCACGGCACGCTCCGCGGCGTCGAAGAACAGTCGGGGGTCCACGGCTCCCCACGGTGCGTCGAGCACCATGGCGTGGGGATTGGCCTGCGCGATCCGCTCGCGCACGCGCGCGGACTCGTGGGGCTCCGCCACGTCGGTCTTGGTGAGCAGCACGAGCGCGGCGGCCTTGACGTGCTGCGCGAGGTCCCAGCCGCGCTGCTCGGCGTGGGGCACGTGGGCGGCGTCGACGACCTCCACGAGACCGCCGAAGCGGACGGAGTCCACGGTGCTGCCCAGCACGAGCTGGAGCAGCGCGGGCGGTTCCGCGATCCCCGAGCCCTCGATGACGATGGCGTCGAGGTCCAGTGCCGGGCGGGACAGGGTGCGCAGTGCGTCGTCCAGCTGCGCGGGGTCCTGCAGGCAGCACAGGCAGCCGCCCGCGATCGACAGGGGTTCCGCCACGTGGCCCGCCACGAGACCGGCGTCCACGTTCACGTCCCCGAAGTCGTTGATCACCACTCCCACACGGCCCCCGCCCGTGGCCAGGACGTGGTTGAGCACGGTGGTCTTGCCGGCGCCCAGGTAGCCGGTGAGGATCAGCACGGGGACGGTACGGGTCACGGGGCTCCTTCCACGCGGTGCGATGACGTGGGGGCGTTGCGCCGCGGGCACCGCAGGCCACCGCCACCACGGACCGACGGTGTTCTGTTCACGGGGCCAGCAGTGTGCCCCGGCCGAGCCGCAGTACGCAAGACGTCATCCGCGCGCGGCCGAGCTGAGCCGGTCCACCGCCTCCACGATCGTGTCCGGGGAGCACGCCAGGTTCATGCGCGCGAAACCCGCTCCCCCGGCACCGAACGTGGGGCCTGATGACAGCGCCACCTTGGCGTGCTCCGCCGCGTGCTCGGCAGGGTCGTCCCCCCAGCCCAGGTCCCGCATGTCGAGCCAGGCCAGGTACGTGGCGCTGCCCCGGCGGAACCGGACCTGCGGCAGCTTGTCCGCGAGCTGGCGCTCGAGCAGCGCGATGTTGCTCTCGATCACCTCGATGGTCGCGTCCAACCAGTCCGTGGCGTGCCGGAAGCCCTCCTGCGTGGCCAGCAGGCCCATGATCCCCGTCCGGTAGGACACGGCGTCGGGCACCGTGGCCAGCCACTGGGCCATGGGCTCGGAGTCCACCACGAACATGGCGGCCTTGAGCCCCGCGAGGTTGAAGGCCTTGCTCCCGGAGGCCGCCGCGACACCGTGCCGACGGGCGGCGTCGGACACGGACAGGTACGGGGTGAAGGTGGCACCGCGGTGCGTGAGCGGTGCGTGGATCTCGTCACTCACCACGTGGGCGCCGTGCCGCTCCACGATCTCGGCGAGCTCCGCCAGCTCCTCGCGGTCGTGGACCAGGCCCAGCGGGTTGTGGGGGTTGCACAGCAGCACCGCGCGGGCGCCCGCGGCCAGCGCGGCGTCGATGCCGGGCAGGTCCAGACGGTACGCGGCGCCGTCGTCCCGCAACGGGACCTCCACCGGGCGGCCCCCCGCCTCCGCGACCAGGTGGTAGAACGGGGCGTACACCGGCGGGGGGAGGACCACGCCCTCGCCGGGACGGATGAGCCGGCGCAGCGCCTCCACGATCACCACGGTGACGTCCGTGGTGTACATGATGCGCTCGGGATCCGGCCGCCAGCCCCAGCGTGCGGCCGCGAAGTCCGCGTACGCCTGCGCCGCACCGCGGTCCGCCGTGGCCGCGTATCCCGTGTCGTTGTTCTCGATCGCTGCCTCCAGCGCGGCCTTGACCGGGGGCGGCGTGGGAAAGTCCATCTCCGCGATGAACATGGGCAGGACGTCCTCGGGGTAGCTGCGCCACTTGGTGCTCGTGCGTCGGCGCAGGGAGGGCATCTGGTCGGCGGTGGTCATGGGGTCCCTTCGAACGGTGCGCGGCGGGGACGTCACGAGCTGGTGAGCTTGTGGGCCTGCCCCAGCCGCAACAGGTCCAGCGTCTTCTCCTGCTCCTCGGCGCGCTCGCACAGCCGCCGCAGCAGATCACGGTCCAGCCTGTCGTCCGGAGCCTCCAGGAGCATTCGCCACCCTAGCCGCTTCGCGTGGACGGCGGCCACGAGAGCCTCCAGCTCCTCGATGTCGGACAGCGGCGAGCGCCTGCTGATCCGTTCGTTCGGCTTGAGCCGCGCGAGCCTCTCGGCCGCGCGCGCGGGAAGGTCCTTGAGCCCCGCCGGCTGGACCCCCACCGAGGCCATGACCTGTTCCAGGGCGACCTGGTCCTGCGCGATGTCCTCCGCCATGCGACCCACCGCCTCGCGCACCTCGGCGTCCCCGTGGAACTCGGCCACGCGGCGGAACGCGTCCACTCCCGCGGCCGATCCGGCGTGGTGGTCCTGCAGGTAGGTGGTGATGACGCTGCTCATGGTGCTTCCCTTCCTCTGTGTGCTTCCAGCCAAGCACGCCACCCCACCACCCCACCACCCCCGGGCGGGTGCGGGTCGGTCGGACGACGCCGCGCGTCACGGCGCCGCGGGAGGCACCCCCGCGGCGTCGTCCGGCCGCGTCGTCCGGAGGTGGTCACCGGGGCGCTGCGTCATACTGGGGGCGACGCCGCGCGGGGGACGTGGCCGCGGCACCGAGGCTTCACGATCTGGGGGGGATCATGACACCGGAGACTTTCATCGACTTCACCGCGCCCAACGGCATGCGGTCCTGGTACCACGTGTGGCGCACGGGCACCGCGGGGTTCCTGTACTACTTCGACGGCGACTACTGGGACCTGGACGACACCTCGATCAACTGGCCCGAGGAAGGGGACCTCGCCCGGCTCGCCGTGGCGGCGCAGGCCCGGAACCTCATGCTCGTGGCCGTGAACACCCCGGACACGGACGGCCGCGGGGACGGGTACACGTGGTGGGAGGACTGCAAGGGCAACGGCAAGTTCTTCCGTGCGCTGCACGAGCACCTCGTGGCGCGGCACCCGGACGTGGACTCCTCGACCATCTGGCTGATCGGCTACAGCGGGGGCGCGGAGTTCATCACCTACGAGCTGCTCGACCGCGGCATCGAGGGCATGGCCCGCGGCGGGGCCGTCATCATCGGGGGCGGCGGGGCCGACGCGCCGGTGGCCTGCAAGAAGAAGGCCCGCCCCTGCATCGGCTCCACCGCCATGCACTGGTGGGTGGGTGAGCTGGACGTGGACGGCGCCACCAACCCGCCCGAGTGGAGCGCGCTGGGCGCCGCCGAGGAGGGCGTGGCGGCGTACCGTGCGGCGGGTTTCGACACCCACCTCCACGTGCTGCCGGGCGTGGACCACGAGGGGTACGACGCCGTGGCGTGCCTGTCCCACGCGCTGGCGCCGGTGTCGCGCACGGCGGGGCTGCGCGCTGCACTGTCCGACGGGTGGGTGCGGCTCACGAAGAACACGTGAGGGGCCTGGCAGGCACGAAAAACCCCGGTAGGACGACCGTCCTACCGGGGTGATTGGTCGGGATGACAGGATTTGAACCTGCGACCCCTTGACCCCCAGTCAAGTGCGCTACCAAGCTGCGCCACATCCCGCGACCGTGCTCAGCCCTGGGGAACCAGCGCCGAACACTTGGGATACATTACCC
>NZ_RCOM01000031.1 GCF_003667225.1 Kocuria rhizophila | reverse complement strand
GTGGCGGGGGCCGTCTCTGGTGAGGTGGTGCAATCCATGACCTGGGGGTTCTGATCCCTCCGGAAGAACCGGTGTGGGGCGCCGCAGTTCCTTTGTTCTTCACCGCGAACCGGTGCGCCCAGCTCCCGCCCGACCGCGCGGCTCAGGCCTGACAACAACAGAGCCCCGGTGCTCCCCGCTGTGGGGACCACCGGGGCTCTGTCACGGGTGCGCTACCGGAACCCGAGAGGGAGCCCGGGGCGCCGTTACATCGACCGGAAAGCGGCGACGGAGTTGTGACCGCCGAACCCGAAGGAGTTGGAGATCGCGACCATGTCACCGGCTGGCAGCTCCCGCGCCGTGGTGACCACGTCCAGGTCGATGCGCGGATCCTGGTTCTCCAGGTTGATGGTGCAGGGCGCCACCCGCTCGGTCAGGGCGAGGACGGCCAGGACACCTTCCACGGCACCCGATCCGCCGAGCAGGTGGCCGGTCATCGACTTGGTGGCGGACACGGCCATCTGATCCACTGCGTCCCCGAACGCCACACGCAGGGCACTCGCCTCGGGCACGTCACCCACGGGGGTGGACGTAGCGTGGGCGTTGACGTGCTTGACATCCGCGGGGGTGAAGTCCCCGGATTCCATGGCCTCCCGCAGGGCACGGGCGGGGCCGCCAGCCTCACCGGTGGCCGGAGCAGTGATGTGGAACGCGTCCGAGCTGAGCCCGGCACCGGCCAGCTCGGCGTAGATCCGGGCGCCACGCGCCTTGGCGTGCTCCTCGGACTCGAGGATCACCGCACCGGCGCCCTCGCCCATGACGAATCCGTCACGGTCCATGTCGAAGGGGCGGGAGGCCCGCTCGGGCTCGTCGTTTCGGCGGGACAGCGCCTGCATGGAGTTGAAGGCGGCCATGTTCATGGGGTGGATGGCGCTCTCGGCGCCCCCCACGATCATCACGTCCGCCTTGCCGGAGCGGATCAGCTGCAGACCCTGGAAGAAGGCCTCGGTCCCGGAGGCACAGGCTGACACGGGTGTGATGGCGCAGGCACGGGCCTTGAACTCCATGCTCACGGAGGAGGCGTTGCCGTTGGGCATGAGCATGGGAACCGTCATGGGCTTGACACGGCGGTGCCCCTTGGTGCGCATGGTGTCCCACCCGTCCAGGAGGGTCCACACACCACCGATGCCCGTGCCGAAGGCAACGCCCAGACGCAACGGGTCGACGTCGTCGCTGGAGTCCGCGTCCTTGCCGGAGAACCCGGCGTCGGTCCAGGCCTCGCGGGCCGCGGCCACCGACAGCTGGCCGGAAGGGTCCAGACGCTTGGCCTGCACGCGGGACACGACGTCCTCCGCGGGCTTGGGGCACTGCGCGCCGATGCGGACGGGGAGGTCGTACTCTTCGACCCAGTCCTCTTCGAGGGCGTGAACGCCCGAGACGCCCTGGAGGGCGTTCTTCCAGGTCTCCTGGACGTTCCCACCGATGGGCGTGATGGCACCCAGGCCGGTGACGACTACTTTGCGGGACATGTTCTGCACTTCCTCGTGTCCAAAATCGCAGGTGTTCCAGGAGCTGCTGCTGTCCAGCCACCTGGCGTGACGGCGGTGGCGCACCTCCTGCACAGGGGGTGCGCCACCGCTCGCCCGGGCATCAGGCCTGGGCGTTGTCGATGAAGTTGACGGCGTCCTCGACGGTCTTGAGGTTCTTGACCTCTTCGTCGGGAATGGTGACGTCGAACTTCTCCTCGGCGTTGACCACGATGGTCATCATGGAGATCGAGTCGATGTCGAGGTCCTCGGTGAAGGACTTTTCGAGCTGCACGGCTTCGGTCTCGAGGCCGGTCTCTTCGTTCACGATCTCTGCCAGGCCGGCCAGGATTTCGTCTTTGCTCGCCATTTCGGCTTCCTTTCGTTGAGGTCGCGCAACGCAACCGTTCTTCGTGACCACGGGGTTTCGGTGGAACCCCCGCTCGGAGCGCCCGATCGCTCGGGCGGCCCGTGGACAAGAGGTGTGCGGTCTAACCCTACGACACCCCGGGGACTGGATCAGGGCAGGAGCACCACCTGTGCGCCGTACACCAGACCGGCCCCGAAGCCGATCTGCAGCGAGGGCTTGCCGGACAGTTCCGGGTGCTCCGCGAGCAGACGGTGAGTTGCCAGGGGGATGGAGGCCGCGGAGGTGTTGCCGGCCTCGGCGATGTCCCGGGCAACGATCACGGACTCGGGGAGCTTGAGCACCTTGGCCATCTGGTCGATGATCCGCATGTTGGCCTGGTGCGGCACGAACGCGGCGAGGTCCTCCGGGGCCAGACCGGAGGCGTCCAGGGCCTCCTGGGCCACGCGAGCACCCTCCCAGGAGGCCCAGCGAAACACGGTCGGCCCGTCCTGGCGCAGCGTGGGCCACATGGTGGCGTCCGGGTCCATCTCACCGGTCTCGGGATCCACGAGATCCTTGGCGAAGCTGCGCTGACCCCCGCGTTCGACGGCGCGGATGTCGGTGAGCGGGTGGGTCATGCGGATGGCGTCCCACTTGGAACCGTCCGAGCCCCACACCGACGGACCGATCCCGGGGACGTCCGAGGGGCCGATCACCACGGCCCCGGCGCCGTCGCCGAGCAGGAAGGAGATGGAGCGCTCCGAGTTGTCGATAACGTCGGAGAGCTTCTCCACGCCGATCACGAGCACGTTGGTGGAGTCACCGGAGCGCACGAGCGCATCCGCCTGCGCGATTCCGTAGCAGTACCCCGCGCACGCCGCGGAGACGTCGTACGCCGCGGCGGGCGTGGCCCCGAGCCGGTCCGCGAGCTTCGCGGCCAGGGACGGGGTGAGGTAGGGGAAGGACACCGTGGAGACGATGATCGTGCTCAGCTGGTCACCGGTGAGGCCGGAGTTCTCGAGCGCCTCGCGTGCCGCGTGCTCCGCCATGTCCAGGACCGACACGTCAGCCGGGGCACGGTGACGGGTGTGGATGCCGGTGCGCTTGACGATCCACTCGTCCGAGGAGTCGATCCACTGGCAGACGTCGTCGTTGGTCACGATCTCCGACGGCCGGTAGGCGCCGATGCCCAGGATGCGCGTGTGGGCGTGGGGAATGTTCTGTTTGATGGTCGCCACGGGAGGCCGACTCCTTCGATGGTGCGGATCTCAGCGAGTGCGGGTGGATCACCACCCTTTTCAGGCCAGCGTACTCCGCACCTGGTCCAGGTCCTGCGGGGTGTTGACCGCCGTTGCGGGGACACCCTTGAGGCCCCTCTTGGCCAGTCCCACGAGGGTTCCGGCGGGCGGCAGCTCCACGATCTGCGTGACGTCCATGTCCGAGAGGGTTGCCATGCAGGCGTCCCAGCGCACGGGGCGGCACACCTGCTCCACGAGGGAGTCCAGGAACGCCGCGCCACTGGTGGTGCGGGCGCCGTCGTGGTTGCTCAGCAGCGCGTGCTCAGGATCCTGGGGGGAGAGCTCGGGAACGAGGGTCCGCAGTGGCTGCAGTGCGGGGGCCATGTGCTCCGTGTGGAAGGCGCCGGCCACCTTGAGCCTGACCACCTTGGCGCGGGTGGGCGGGTTCTCGGCGAGAGCGTCGAGCTGCTCGATGGTTCCTGCTGCTACCACCTGACCGCCCCCGTTGGCGTTCGCGGCCGTGGCGCCCACGGCGGAGACGGCGGCGGCCACGTCCTCCGGGGTGCCGCCGAGGACGGCGGCCATGCCCGTGGGGGTTGCCGCGGCGGCGGCGGCCATCTCGGTGGCGCGGACCCGGACGAAGCGCATGGCCTCAGCCTCGGTCAGCACGCCAGCCAGGGCCGCAGCCGTGATCTCACCGACCGAGTGTCCGGCGAGCACCACGTCGGAGCGTCCCTCGAGCTGCGGGGCGATCAGCCGCCCGGCGAGCAGTCCTGCGGCGACGATCAGCGGCTGGGCCACCGCGGTGTCCTTGATGGTGTCCTCGTCGGCCTCGGTGCCGTAGTGCGCGAGGTCCAGCCCGGCGGCGTCGGAGAGCTGCGCGAGGTGCTCGGGAACGCCCGGCACGGCCAGCCACTCGGTGAGGAATCCTGGTTTCTGTGACCCCTGACCGGGGCAGACGAGTGCAATCACCCGTTCATTCCACCAAGTCAGGGGGCCCTCGCGGCACACCGGGCCGCACCAAGCCGGGCAGGGGGATTTGTGGCTTCCCTACAAGCCGATGTCAGTCGGTGCTCGACAGCCGCCCCGCGAGCAGGGCGCAGTGCAGCACGAAGGCGTCCCGGGGGAGCAGGGGGTCCCAGCCGGTGATGTCGCTGACGCGCCGGAGCCGGTACCGCACGGTGTTCGCGTGGACGAAGAGCTCGCGCGCCGTGGCCTCCAGGGAGTGTCCCACGCTGAGGTAGGTGGTGAGGGTGTCCACCAGGCCGGTGGAGGAGGCGGACAGCGGCTCCCAGACGGCGTCGACCATGGCGGTGAGCGCCAGCGGGTCCCCGCTGATGGCCCGCTCGGGCCACAGGTCCTCGGAATCCGTGGGGCGGGGTGCCTGGGGCCAGGCCGCCACCGCTCGAAGTCCCGCGTTGGCGCGGTCCGCCGACTCCTTGGCCTCGAACACGGTGGCCACGGGGGGACCGTGGACCACGGGACCCTCCCCGAACACGCTCGCGAGCCGGGACAGGGACCGGGCCCCGTCCTTGAGACCACCCAGGACGAGGACCAGCCGGTCGGTCTGGATGGCCACCAGGCACTCCGCCGCGTGGCGCTCGACGACGCGGCGGATCCGTTCCACGCCGGCGGGCCCGTTGGTGCTCGGCGCGCGTCCCACCACCACGGTCACGTCCCCCCGGTCCGTCCAACCCAGCGCCGAGACCCGGGAGCGCAGGTTGTCCGAGTGGTCGCCCCGCAGGATGCCGTCCACCACGAGGGACTCGAGGCGGGCGTCCCACGATCCGCGGTTCTCGGCAGCCTTGGCGTAGACGTCCGCGGCGGCGAACGCGACCTCGCGGGAGAACCGCAGCACGGCCTCGCGCAGTGCCACCTCGTCGTTGTGCTGCGCGAGCTCGGGAACCTTCTCCTCCACGACGTCCACGACGATCCGCAGCACCTGCAGGGCGTTCTGCAGGGTGATGGACCGGGTTAGCTCCGTGGGGGCCTGCTTGAAGATCTCCGTGAGCACCCACACCGGCTCCTTGGGGTTCTCGTACCAGCGCACGAAGGACGCGATGCCGCGCTGCGCCAGCAGGCCCAGCTCGGACCTCTCGTCCGGGCGCAGCTGCGAGAACCACGGCAGGGTGCTCGCGAGCCGCTGAACCGCCACCGTGGAGACCTGCCCGAGGTTGGCCTTGAGGTTCTCCAGGGTCCTGGGGTGCGGTGCGGCCTGCTGCCGACCGCGCAGGGGCCACGTCACCCGGCGGGAGGTGCGGGGCTTGCGGGGCGCGGACCCGGAGGCGTCGGTGGGCATGAGACGAGGGTAGTCGATGCCCTGCACGGTTCCCCGAGCCCGGGGCCCAGCGTCGGCCGCGCCCCGGGCTCGGGCCCGCACCGGAACGACGCCGCCCCCGCGCCGTGAGGGGCGCGGGGGCGGTGGGTCGGTGATGCGGGACGGCTCAGGCGTCGCCCCCGGCGTTGCCGGAGGTGCCGGCAGCGGGGTCCGTGAGCTTGTACCGGGTGAGCGCCTCGGCCGGGGCGGACCAGTCGATCTCGCCGCGCTTGGCGAGCATCTCCAGGGTCCGCACCACCATCGAGTGGGCGTCGATGGTGAAGAACCGGCGGGCACCGGCCCGGGTGTCGGCGAACCCGAAGCCGTCGGCGCCCAGGGAGGCCCAGTCGTTGGGGACGTACTGCCGCACGGAGTCCGGCAGCTGGGAGGCGTAGTCGCTCGTGGCGACCACGGGACCCGTGGCCCCGGCCAGCGCCTGGGTGATGTACGGCGTGCGGGCCCCGGACTCGGGGTCCAGGAACGCGTCCTGCTCGGCAGCCATGGCGTCACGACGGAGGTTGGTCCAGGAGGTCACGGACCACACGTCTGCGGAGACGCCCCACTCGTCGGCGAGGATCTGCTGGGCCTCGAGCGCCCACGGGACACCCACGCCGGAGGCGAGCAGCTGGGCGCGCGGGCCCTCGGTCTCCGCCGGCTTGAGCAGGTAGATGCCGTTGACGATGCCGTCAACGTCCACGTTCTCGGGCTCCGCGGGCTGGTGGATGGGCTCGTTGTACACCGTGAGGTAGTACATGACGTTGTGGTCCTCGTCGCCCGTGCCGTACATGTGCTCGAGGCCTCGCTTGACGATGTGCGCGATCTCGTAGCCGTAGGCGGGGTCGTAGTGGATCACGGCGGGGGTGGTCGCGGCCAGCAGGGGGGAGTGCCCGTCCGCGTGCTGCAGGCCCTCACCGGTCAGGGTCGTGCGTCCTGCGGTGGCGCCGATCACGAAACCGCGGGCCATCTGGTCCGCAGCCGCCCAGAACTCGTCACCCGTGCGCTGGAACCCGAACATCGAGTAGAAGATGTAGACCGGGATCATGGTCTCGCCGTGGGTCGCATAGGACGTGCCCGCCGCGGTGAAGGCCGCGGTGGCGCCGGCCTCGTTGATCCCGGGGTGCAGGATCACACCCTGGGCCGACTCCTTGTACGCGAGCATCAGCTCGCGGTCCACGGAGAGGTAGTTCTGCCCGTTGGGGTTGTAGATCTTGGCCGTGGGGAAGAACGAGTCCATGCCGAAGGTGCGGGCCTCGTCGGGGATGATCGGCACGATGCGGTGACCGAAGTCCTTCTCGCGCATCAGGTCCTTGAGGATGCGCACAAAGGCCATGGTGGTGGCCGCCATCTGCTTGCCCGAGCCCTTCTTGCCGGAGGCGTAGGCGCGCTCCGAGGGCAGCGTGATCTCCTTCTGGGGGTGCGGACGGTCCGGGACGAAGCCGCCCAGCTCCTTGCGGCGCTCCAGCATGTACTTGATCTCGGGGGAGTCCGGGCCCGGGTGGTAGTACGGGGCGTTGTAGAGATCGGACTCCAGCTGCTCGTCCGTGATGGGAATGCGCAGGTGGTCGCGGAAGGCCTTGAGATCCTCCAGCGTGAGCTTCTTCATCTGGTGGGTGGCGTTGCGCGCCTCGAAGTGCGGGCCCAGGCCGTAGCCCTTGATGCCCTGGGCCAGGATCACGGTGGGCTGGCCCTTGTGCTCCAGCGCCGCCTTGTACGCCGCGTAGACCTTGTTGTAGTCGTGGGCGCCGCGCTTGAGGTTCCAGATCTGCTCGTCGGTGTAGTCCGCCACGAGCTCCTTGGTGGCCGCGGACCGGGCGAAGAAGTGGTCGCGCACGAAGCCGCCGGACTCCGCCTTGAAGGTCTGGTAGTCGCCGTCCAGGGTCTCGTTCATGATGCGCACGAGCTCACCGGTGTGGTCAGCCTCGAGCAGGGCGTCCCACTCGCGGCCCCACACGACCTTGATGACGTTCCAGCCGGCACCCCGGAAGAACGCCTCCAGCTCCTGGATGATCTTGCCGTTGCCGCGCACGGGGCCGTCGAGACGCTGCAGGTTGCAGTTGACCACGAAGGTCAGGTTGTCCAGCTTGTCGTTGGCCGCGAGCTGCAGCACACCACGCGACTCGGGCTCGTCCATCTCACCGTCGCCGAGGAACGCCCAGACGTGCTGCTCGGAGGTGTCCTTGATCCCGCGGTTGTGCAGGTAGCGGTTGAACTGCGCCTGGTACACGGCGTTCATGGGCCCGATGCCCATGGACACGGTGGGGAACTGCCAGAAGTCGGGCAGGCTGCGCGGGTGGGGGTAGGAGGGCAGGCCGTTCGGGGCCTTGGTCTTCTCCTGACGGAACCCGTCCAGCTGCTCTTCCGTGAGGCGGCCCTCTAGGTACGCACGGGCGTAGTTGCCGGGGGAGGAGTGGCCCTGGAAGAACACCTGGTCGCCGCCACCGGGGTGCTCGGGACCGCGGAAGAAGTGGTTCAGGCCCACTTCGTAGAGGGTGGCCACGCCGGCGTAGGAGGAGATGTGACCGCCCACTCCGACGTTGGGGCGCTGCGCGCGGTGGACCATGACGGCCGCGTTCCAGCGCAGGAAGGCACGGTAGCGGCGCTCGATCTCCTCGTCACCGGGGAACTCGGGCTCCTGGTCCACGGGGATGGTGTTGACGTAGTCGGAGGTGGTGACCATGGGGACACCCACGGAGTGCGTGCCGGCGTGCTGCAGCAGGGCGCGCATGATGTACTGCGCCCGCGCCGTGCCCTGGGCCTGGATCAGCGCGTCGAAGGACTCGATCCACTCCTGCGTCTCCTGCGCGTCCGCGTCCTGGAGATTGTTCGTCAAGCCACTCAGAATGTGGTGATTGCTGTCGGAAGACACGAGAACCTCTCTATCGTCAGCTCCGTGTGCTCGGGGTGCCCGGTGGCGGAGCGGTGTGTCAGGCGTCGGGTGGACGGAGACGTGTCCGCCCCCGTGGTCCTTTCATGGTGTCACAGGCTACGGCCCGGGGGATTGCCCCGGCGGCGTTCTGCGCGTCACATCTCTGCATCGCCACTCTCCTGGCCGTCCCCGGAGGACAGCGCAACCCGTGGTGATTTGGTGGCGGGCCCGCGCCGTGGCTTGAACGTGGCGCTAAACCAGTGTTGTCTTTATTACGCACCGTCGACGCTCCCGTCACGGTGGGTACGGGCCCGGACCGCCGACCGGCGGTCAACCGGGGACCCGCACGACACAGCTGAGAAGGAGAGACACGGTGAGCGAGGCGAAAGCCCCCGAGGAGAGCATTGCGGAGCAGCTGAACCTGAAGGACGGCGACTACGTCCAGGAGTTCGGCTACGACGACGACGTCGATGCGGACCTGCGGGAGCGGATCGAGGCGGCCATCGGCTCTGAGCTGTTCGACGAGGACGCGCAGGAGGTCGTGGACGCCGTAGTGCTGTGGTGGCGCGACGGCGACGGTGATCTCGTGGACGAGCTCGTGGACGTGCAGACCACCCTCGACGACGGCGGCGTGGTCTGGCTCCTGACCCCCAAGGCCGGCCGCGAGGACCACGTCTCTCCCGCCGACATCCAGGAGGCCGCCTCGACCGCAGGCCTCCACGTCACCAGTGCGGCGCGTGTCTCCTCCGACTGGACCGTCTCGCGACTGGCCCCCAAGCGCAACTTCTGAGGTGCCCGGCCACCCGCCGGCCGCGCCGTGGGAAAGGACGACATGAGCGACATCGGATCCGCAGCACCGAACTTCTCGCTGACCAACAGGGACGGCGAGATCCGCACGCTCGCGCAGTTCCGGGGTGCGCCGGTGGTGCTGGTGTTCTTCCCGTTCGCGTTCTCGCCCATCTGCACGGACGAGCTGTGCCACCTGCAGGACCACACCGACACGTTCGAGGAGTTCGGTGCCACGGTGCTGTGCGTGTCCACGGACAGCCACCACTGTCTCGACGCCTTCGCCCGGCAGGAGTCCTACGACTTCGAGATGCTCTCGGACCACTGGCCCCACGGTGAGGTGGCGCGACGCTACGGCGTGTTCGACGAGCAGGAGGGGTGCGCCCGGCGGCACACGATCACGGTGGACTCCCAGGGCGTGGTCCGGGACGTCAGTGCAGCGGACATGACCGAGTCCCGCTCGTGGGAGCGGTTGCGCACCGTCCTCGAGAACCTCCCCCGGTCCTGAGATGCCGGCGCGGGTGCTGCGTGCCGGGTACGGCACGCCCGTGGACCGGGACCTGTTCCCGGACCCCCATGCCCTGGACGCCCGCGCGGGGCTGCGTCCCGTCCACGAGCTGCTCGTGGGGCGCAGGATCGCCGTCCTCACGGGGGCCGGGGTCAGCACGTCCTCCGGAATCCCCGACTACCGGGGACCCGATGCGAAACCCCGCAACCCCATGACCTACCAGGAGTTCATGGCGGACGTGGGCAACCGCCGCCACTACTGGGCGCGCAACCAGTTCGGCTGGCACTTCGTGGCGCGAGCCGAGCCGTCAGCGGCGCACACGGCTCTGGCCACCCTGGAGACGGCAGGCGCCGTGGACGGGATCATCACCCAGAACATCGACCGTCTGCACCAGAAGGCGGGATCACTCGCGGTCGTGGACCTGCACGGGACCTACGCGTGGGTCGTGTGCACCTCGTGCCGCTCGCGCTTCCCCCGGGAGGAGGTCTCGCGCTACCTCGACGAGCTCAACCCCGGCTTCTACGACGGCATGGACTCCGCGGCGGACGTGGAGTACGCCCCGGACGCCGATGCCACCGTGGAGCACACCGCGGGGTTCCGGGTCTGGGACTGCCCGGTCTGCCAGGGGGTGCTGAAGCCGGACGTCGTGTTCTTCGGGGAGAACGCCACGGCACTGAACGTGGCGCTGGCCCGACGGATGGTGACGCACGCGGACGCCCTGCTGGTGGCCGGCAGCTCCCTCACGGTGAACTCGGGCAGACGCTACGTCAGGCAGGCGGCCCGGGAGGGCAAGCCCGTGGTGATCGTCAACCACGGGGTGACCGGCGCGGACGAGCTGGCCACGCTCAAGGTGGATGCCCAGGTGGGGGAGTTCCTCACGGATCTCGCATCCCTGCTGGTGCCCTGAATCCGGTGCTTGCCCCCGCCCGGAGGAGCGCATAGACTCGAACCACGAGACCCCGGGGGTCTGCGGAGGGGAAGCCGCGGACGTCATCGGGGTCTCGCTCTGTCTGCAGTGCCCGTTCCGTGTCCGCACGGCGGCGGCACCGACCCTGAAGGCCCCGCATCCGTGAGGACGCGGGGCCTTCGGGGTTCACCGGGTGCTCAGTCGACGGGGTCGATGACCGGCTTGGCGGCCTGGGCGCCGCGGCACTGCTGGGCCCACAGGGCCGCACCCACGATGCCCGCGTTGTTGCGCAGGGCGGCGATCTCCACCGGCGTGCGCAGCTCGAGGTAGGGGAGGAACTTCTCCGAGTTCTTGGACACGCCGCCGCCGATGACGAACAGCGACGGGGAGAACAGGAACTCCACGTGGGAGAAGTAGCGCTGGAGCCGCTTGGTCGCCCACTTCTTCCAGGGCAGCTGCTCGCGCTCGCGCGCGGCCGCGGAGGCGCGGGTCTCGGCGTCGTGGCCGTCGATCTCCAGGTGGCCGAGCTCAGCGTTGGGCACGAGCTGACCGTTGAGGATCATGGCCGAGCCGATGCCGGTGCCCAGGGTGATCACCATGACCAGCCCCTCCTTGCCCTTGCCGGCGCCGTAGTGCGCCTCGGCGAGACCGGCGCCGTCGGCGTCGTTGAGCGCCTCGACCTCGCGACCCAGGGTCTCGGTCATCAGTGCGTCCACGTCCGTGTTGATCCAGGACTTGTCCACGTTCGCGGCGGACAGGGCCACGCCGTTCTTGATGATCGCGGGGAACACGATGCCCACGTTGCTGTCCGGTGCCGGGGCCTCCGGCCGGGACTGCAGCTCGTCCACGATCTGGCGCACCACGTCCGCCACCGCCTCCGGGGTGGCCGGGTGCGGCGTGGGGATGCGGAAGCGCTCGCCCACGAGCTGGCCGGTGGCGAGATCCACGATCCCGCCCTTGGTGCCGGTACCACCAATGTCGATTCCAATGCCGTACTGCGAGACGACACCCTGCGGAGTACCTGAGCTCATGAACGGTCCCTTCGGTTCACGGTCTGACGCTGTTCCGGGGCGGCGGAGTTCTCCCGCTCGCCCCGTGCCTTCGAGTTTACGGGCCGACGTGCGCGGATCACGGGAGGGTGAGGATCTCCACGCCGTCCTCGGTCACGACCATGGTGTGCTCGTACTGCGCGGTGCGCATGCGGTCGTGCGTGGTGATGGTCCAGTCGTCCTCCCACTGGTCCCACGCAATGGTTCCCAGGGTCAGCATGGGCTCGATCGTGAAGATCATCCCGGGGACCATCTCGGTGCTGTAGGACGGGGCGGCGTCGTAGTGCGGGACGATCAGCCCGGTGTGGAACTCGCGCCCCACGCCGTGGCCGGTGAAGTCCCGCACCACGCCGTAGCCGAAGCGCTGGGCGTACTTCTCGATGACCCGGCCGATCACGTTGATCTCGCGACCAGGGCGGACGGCCTTGATGGCGCGGTTGGTGGCTTCGAGCGTGCGCTCGACGAGCAGCCGCGAGTCCTCGTCCACGTCCCCCACCAAGAACATGGCGTTGGTGTCCCCGTGCATCCCGTTCTTGTAGGCGGTCACGTCCAGGTTGATGATGTCCCCGTCCTCGAGCACCGTGGAGTCCGGGATGCCGTGACAGATGACCTCGTTGAGAGACGTGCAGATGGACTTGGGGAAACCGCGGTACTCCAGGCAGGAGGGGTAGGCCCCGTGGTCGCACATGTACTCGTGGGCGATCCGGTCCAGCTCGTCCGTGGTGACCCCCGGCTTCGCCTCGGCACCCGCGGCCTGCAGGGCGCGCGCCGCGATCTGCCCGGCCTCGCGCACCAGCTCGACCTCCTCCGGGGTGTAGACGTTGGACGCGCTGCCCTCGTCCGGCTCGGTCCGCCCCACGTACTCGGGGCGCTCGATGCCGCGCGGCACGGGCCGCAGCGGGGAGAGCGAGCCGGGGCGCAGCGCGCCGGTCGGGGCGGTGGATCCGGGTGCTGGGGCGAGGTTGTGACTGGTCACGATGGGTCGATGCCTCCTGCGGCGGTGGACTGGTGTGATCCGGGGCGTCGGTGCCTCCCGGGGACCTGGTTCAGCAACTAGCCTAAGCCTTGGGTCCCGGGCTCGTTCCGCCCGGGTGTTCGCGACCCGCCTCCCGGCGGGCAGACGGCGCGCCGCGCCGGAGAGAGAGGCAGCAGATGGCCGAGTACTGGTTCAACCTCTACACCAAGCAGGTGGAGGAGGGCCCGCAGGACGACTACCGCAAGCTCATGGGCCCCTACGCCACGCGCGAGGAAGCGGCCAGGGCACTGGAGCACGCCGCGGAGAACACCAAGCGGTGGGACGACGAGGACGCCGCGTTCCAGGGCGACTGAGCCCGAGAGGGGGCGGGCGGCGTCGTCACCCGCGGTAGGTGTGCTCCTCCGCGGGGAACGCTCCCGAGCGCACGTCCGCCACGTAGGCGGACACGGCGTCGCCCGCGACCCGAGCAAGATCGGCGTACTGGCGCACGAACCGCGGCACGCGCCCGGTGCGCAGTCCCAGCATGTCCTGCCACACGAGCACCTGCCCGGTGGTCACGTTCCCCGCGCCGATGCCCACGGTGGGGATCTCCAGCGCGTCCTCCACCGCGGTGGCGGCGTCCGCCGACACCATCTCCAGCACCACGGCGAAGCAGCCGGCGTCCTGGACGGCGCCGGCGTCCCGGAGCAGCTGTTCAGCGGCCCCACCGCGGCCCTGGATGCGGAAGCCGCCCAGCGCGTGCTCCGACTGCGGGGTGAAGCCCACGTGCCCCATGACCGGGATCCCCGCGCGGACCACCGCGGCGATGTGCTCCGCCACGGCCTCACCGCCCTCGAGCTTGACGGCGTGCGCGCCGGTCTCCTTCATGATCCGCGCGGCGCTGCGCACGGCCTGGGCGGGGGACTCCTCGTAGGAGCCGAACGGCAGGTCCACCACCACGAGCGCCCGCTGCACGCCTCGCACCACCGCCGCCGCGAACACGACCATGTCCTCCAGCGTGACCGGGAGCGTGCTCTCGTGGCCCAGCACGGTGTTGCCCAGCGAGTCGCCCACGAGCAGCACGTCCACGCCGGAGCGGTCGAAGATCCCGGCGGTGAGGACGTCGTAGCTGGTGAGCATCGAGAACTTCTCGCCCGCGTCCTTGGCGCGCCGCAGGTGCACGGTGCGCACGCGCTTGACGTCGGCGAGGGCGGGTGTCGCGGGGGCCCCGGGAACGGGCTGGGAGTCGGTCATCGCTCCAGCCTACCGGCCGTCGGGACGGCGTCGCGGCCGGGATCCGCGGGGCGCACGACGCCGGTCGACCACCTCCCGCACCCCGCGGCACCGCCGCGCGGGGCGGGATTCCCCGGCCGCGTCCGTGGGCCTGGAAACCCCGGGTTCCCCGGCCGCGTGCCTCGGCCCGGAACACCCGGGTTCTTCGGCTGGTGGGTGCCAGGACGACCCCGCACCGGGCGGCTTCGACGAGGCGGGCACCGAGCTCGGGGCGCTCTGACCGGGATGTCGGCGCGGGCCGATACAGTGGGGGCTGGCTCCGTCGGGTGCGCGCACCCGGACACCGAGCTCGTGAACCGCTGTGCCGCAGCCCCGAGGAATCCGAGGTGGACCCATGGACCGTCAGCAGGAATTCGTTCTCCGCACCATCGAGGACCGGGACGTGCGCTTCGTGCGGCTCTGGTTCACGGACGTCGTGGGCACCCTGAAGTCCATCGCGCTGGCCCCGGCGGAGGTGGAGTCCGCGTTCGAGGAAGGTCTCGGCTTCGACGGCTCCTCGATCGAGGGACTGTCCCGGGTGTTCGAGTCGGACATGCTGCTGCAGCCGGACCCCTCCACGTTCCAGCTGCTGCCGTGGCGCGGCGAGGACGAGCCCACGTCCCGCATGTTCTGCGACCTCAAGACCCCGGACGGTGAGCCCTCCGCCGCGGATCCCCGGGGCGTGCTCAAGCGGGTGCTCGCCAAGGCCTCCGACATGGGGTTCACGTGCTACACCGCGCCGGAGATCGAGTTCTACCTGCTGCGCTCCCCGGAGCTGGACCCCCGCACGGGGGAGCCCGTGCCCGTGGACTACGAGGGCTACTTCGACCACGTCCCCGGCGGCGTGGTCCAGGACTTCCGGCGCCGCGCGGTGAGCATGCTGGAGGCCGTGGGGATCTCCGTGGAGTTCTCCCACCACGAGGCGGGGCCGGGTCAGAACGAGATCGACCTGCGCTACGCGGACGCCCTGCAGACCGCGGACAACATCATGACGTTCCGCACCGTGGTCCGGGAGGTGGCCCTGTCCCAGGGCAGCTACGCCACGTTCATGCCCAAGCCGTTCTCGCGCCACCCCGGTTCCGGGATGCACACGCACTTCTCCCTGTTCG
Source organism: Kocuria rhizophila (assembly GCF_003667225.1). Classification (GTDB taxonomy): domain Bacteria; phylum Actinomycetota; class Actinomycetes; order Actinomycetales; family Micrococcaceae; genus Kocuria; species Kocuria rhizophila. The sequence continues at coordinate 9,426 of NZ_RCOM01000031.1, read as the reverse complement.
AGGGGGACACCAACGCGTTCTACGAGGCCGGGGCGGAGTTCCGGCTCTCGGACACCGGCCGCCACTTCATCGCCGGGCTGCTGCGCCACGCGCCGGAGTTCACCTCCGTGACCAACCAGTTCGTGAACTCGTACAAGCGGCTGTGGGCCGGGGACGAGGCGCCCTCCTACATGTCCTGGGGCCACAACAACCGTTCCGCCCTGGTGCGCGTGCCCCTCTACAAGCCGGACAAGGTGCAGTCCTCGCGCATCGAGTACCGCGGCATCGACTCCGCCACGAACCCGTACCTCTCCTACGCCGCGCTCATCGGTGCGGGGCTCAAGGGGATCGAGAACGAGTACGAGCTGCCGCCCGTGGAGATGGACGACGTCTTCTCCATGAGCAGCGCCGAGCGCCGGGCCGTGGGGCACAAACCCCTGCCGTCCAGCCTGCACGACGCCATCGGGCTCACCGAGGAGTCCGAGTTCATGGCCGAGCTGCTGGGGGAGCAGGTCTTCGAGTACTTCCTGCGCAACAAGCGCCGCGACTGGGACCAGTACCGCCAGGAGGTCTCCCCGTACGAGCTGCGCACCAACCTGGGCATCCTGTAGGCGCCGACAGTGAGCACCGGGAGCGGGGGAACCGCGGGACAGGGCGCCACGGCCAAGGAGCGCGCGGAGACGATCTCCGCGAAGCAGCTGATCGGCGTGGGCTTCGCGGACGTGACCAACGCGCGGCGGTGGCTGGGCTTCCCCGAGCTCGACGCCGTGGACCTGCCGCGGCTGCTCGAGGGGCTGGCCCACGCGGCGTCGCCGGACGTGGCGCTGCAGCTGATCGTGCGGCTGATCGAGCAGCACCCGGAGGTGGCCCGGCGCGTGACCGGGGATCCCGCGGACTCCGAGACGATGTTCCGGCTGCTGGGGGCCTCCGAGGCGCTCGGTGAGTTCCTGCTGCGCGCTCCCGAGAACCTCGACCTGCTGTACATTCGCCCCGAGGACCAGCCGGGCGCCGAGCAGCCGGACGCACTGCGCCGCCAGCTGCTCGAGTCCGTGGGCGCGGATCCGGACGCGGAGACACCCGTGGCCACCGTGACGGGCCAGGAGGCGCAGAAGGCGCTGCGCGTGGCCTACCGCCGGGGTCTCGCGCGGGTGGCCATACGGGACGTGGGCGCCCTGGACCCGGTGGCGTACATGCCCGCCGTGGGCCGCCAGCTCGCGGACCTGGCGGGGGCAGCGCTCGAGGCGGGACTGGCCGTGGCCCGTGCCCAGGCCCACGAGCGCTGGGACCCCGCGCTGGTGGAGCAGGTGCGTCTGGCCGTGATCGGCATGGGCAAGTGCGGCGCGCGCGAGCTGAACTACATCTCGGACGTGGACGTCGTGCACGTCATGGAGACCCGCGCGGCGGAGTCCGGAGAGGTGCCCGACGAGAACACGGCCACCGAGATCGCCACGGAGCTCGCGCACCAGCTCGCCCAGGCCATGATGGCCACCGGTCCGGAACCCGCCCTGTGGGAGGTGGACGCGAACCTGCGCCCCGAGGGCAAGGACGGGCCGCTGGTGCGCACACTGGACTCCCACGTGCGCTACTACAAACGCTGGGCGAAGTCCTGGGAGTTCCAGGCCCTGCTCAAGGCCCGGTGCGTGGCCGGGGACCGTGAGCTGGGGGAGCGCTACGAGGACGCGATCGCCCCCTTCATCTGGTCCTCCGCGGAGCGCGAGGGCTTCGTGGAGTCCGTGCAGGCCATGCGGCGCCGCGTCACGGAGAACATCCCCGAGGCGGACCGGGACCGCCAGATCAAGCTCGGGCCCGGCGGGCTGCGGGACGTGGAGTTCACCGTGCAGCTGCTGCAGCTCGTGCACGGTCGCGGCGACGAGACGGTGCGGACGCGGGCCACCACGGACTCGCTCGCGGCCCTGTCCTCGGGCGGGTACATCGGGCGCAAGGACGCCGAGGAGTTCGGGCGCAACTACCGGTGGCTGCGGCTGCTGGAGCACCGGATCCAGCTCTTCCGGCTGCGCCGCACCCACCTGATGCCCCGCGACGAGCGGGAGCTGGCGGTGATCGCGCGCTCGATCGATGGCGCCACGGAGGGCAGCCACCCCACCGCGGCCAAGCTCGTGGAGCAGTGGTCGGGGCTCAAGCGCAGCGTGCGCTCGATGCACGAGCGGATCTTCTACCGCCCGATGCTCGCGGCGCTCGCGAACGCCCCGGCGGACACCACCCTCACCACGGACTCGGCGCGTGACCGCCTGGCTGCGCTGGGCTACCAGGACACCCGGGCCGCAATGCGGCACATCGAGGCGCTGTCCCGTGGCGTCAGCCGGCGGGCCGAGATCCTGCGGACCCTGCTGCCGGTCCTGCTCGACTGGCTCGCCGAGGGCGTGGACCCGGACGCCGGTCTGCTGAACCTGCGCCGGGTGTGCGAGTCCCTGGGCACCACCCCGTGGTTCCTGCGCCTGCTGCGGGACTCCAACGCCGCCGCGGAACGGCTGTGCAGCATCCTCTCCAGCTCCCGCTACGTCTCCGACCTGCTGGAGGTCTCCCCGGAGTCCACCGCCTGGCTGGGGGACGACTCCCTGCTGGCCACTCGCAGCCTGGAGGACCTGGGGGTGGAGATGCGCTCGCAGCTCACACGGCACCGGGACCCGGACGAGGCCATCCGGGCCGTCCGGCAGATCCGGCGGCGCGAGCAGCTGCGGATCGCGCTCGCGGACACGAGCGGCGTCGCCGACGTGGAGACCACGGTGGCGGGACTGTCCGACGTGGACCAGGCCACCGTGATGGCCGCGCTGCACCTGGCCCAGAAGGAGTACGAGGCCGAGCTGCCCGCAAAGCTGCTGGTGGTGGCCATGGGCCGCCAGGGCGGGCGGGAGATCGGCTTCGGCTCGGACGCGGACGTGGTGTACGCCTACGAGCCCGTCGAGGGGGCGGACGCGGGGGATGCACAGACTGCTGCGGAGGCCGTGCTGACCCGCATGGTCAAGCTGCTCAAGCAGCCGTGCACGCCGCCCATCCAGGCCGAACGGGTGCTGGAGATCGACAACGACCTGCGTCCGGAGGGCCGCTCGGGCGCGAAGGTGCGCTCGGTGGCGTCCTACGCGGAGTACTACGAGCGATGGGGCGAGACCTGGGAGTTCCAGGCCCTCACCCGCGCCCGGTTCATGGCCGGTTCCGAGGAGGTGGCCCGCGCGTTCTTCCGCGTGGTGGACCGCCACCGCTACCCGGCCGAGTTCACGGACCGCCAGCTCGTGGACATCCGCCGCATGAAGGCCCGGGTGGAGAGCGAGCGCATGCCGCGCGGCGCGGACCCGCTGCGGCAGGTCAAGCTCGGCCGCGGCGGGCTCTCGGACGTGGAGTGGCTCGTGCAGCTGCTGCAGCTGCGACACGGTCACGAGGTTCCCGAGCTGCGCACCACGTCCACGCTGCCCGCCCTGCACGCGGCGGTCGCGGCGGAGCTCGTGGGGCCCGAGGACGCCTCGATCCTGGAGCACGCGTGGAAGCTCGCCACGGACATCCGCAACGGCAACGTGCTGCGCTCGGGCCGCGCCTCGGACTCGGTGCCCTCCCGGCGGGCGGACCTCGAGGCCGTGGCCCGCTGGATCGGCTACGAACCCGGCTCTGCCACGCAGCTGGAGGAGGACTACCTGCGCATCACCCGGCAGTCCCGTTCGGTCTTCGAGCGGCTGTTCTACGGCCACTGAGGGACGACGCCGCTGCACGTCCCCAGCGGGGCGGACGCCACGGATGAGGCCTCGCACGGACCACGGCCATGACCGAGAACCCGCGGCACTACCGCGCCACGGGTACCTCGGGACCGCTCGACACCACCACGAGGGGTTCGACGGAGTCTTCTTCACCCGGCGCCTCGGGTGGTGGGCCCCGGGGCCGTTCCAGGAAGCGTCACGCCGGCCGGCGAGTCAATCCGGTCTCAGAGACGGCCGTTGGTGCCGTCCTGGTAGGCGACGTCCCGCGAACCCACCTGGCGCGACACCGAGAGGTGACCGCCCAGGTACCCGCCAAGACCCGCGGCGGACATGGCCCCCACGGCGAGCACGCGGCCCATGCCGTGACGCCCAGAGCGTCGAGCGAGCCACGAGCCGGCCTGCAGTCCGGTGGCGACGCCGTTGGCGCCGGCGTGGACCACGGTCACGCGCCGGTCGCGCTGTTGGAGCCCGGAGTACTCGGCCCACCCGGTGAGCGCGGAGGGCACCGCCGACAGCACGCCGACACCCGTGAGCAGCCGCGCCGCGCGGCGCTCGTCCGGCCCGCCCAGAACGTCCAGGGCAAGCGCGCTCAGCCACGTGCCCATGGGGACCTCGATGAGCAGCGGGTGCAGCGCATGCCCCAGGCGCTTGCCCCGCAGCAGCTCGCGGACGCTCTCGTTGACCGTGGCCACCGAGGAGAGGACGTCCGCGGCGCGGACCACCGGGTCCAGGGCCCGCGCGTTCTCGAGGGCGCGCATGGCCGGGGTGAGAAAGCTCTCCGGGGTGGAGGAGGTGTGGACGTGCTGGGAGGTGGTCATGGCGGAGCCTCTCGTCGCTGACGGTGTGAGGCCATCGTGGCACTGACCGGACCGTGGTGCTCCACCCCTGCGGATGCTGCGCGTGGCCACCACTGCCCTGAGGTGGGGTGATCCCCGAGTCTCGACACGTGAACGGACACCGGGGGCGGGCCAAGAACAGGGCCGCGTCAACGTAAACCGGCCCCGTGTCAACGAGGCCGATCCAACGCCCCTCTGACCAGGCGTTTCGTGGTGCCCCAGGAGGGAGTCGAACCCCCGACCAAGAGATTAGAAGGCTCCTGCTCTATCCACTGAGCTACTGGGGCGGGCCGCGAAGCGACGACTCAGTTTAGCAACGCGAGGACGTCATCCGTGCAGACACCGCGCCGTCGGCACTGCACAACCGTGCGCTGGACGTTCTCCCCGCCGGAGCGCTCCCCAGTTCCGGTTCCCGCCGCGGCACCGGCGCGGTGGCGATCCACAGTGGGGGCAGCCCCGCACCGGGGCCGGGCGAGTTCACCGGAGCACGGCAGTCAGCGCCGGGGGATCCGCACCGACACCTCACATCTGAGACGAGGAGCACCTCATGAGCGAACTCATCACCCTGCGCGGATTCGTGGGCAAGGACCCGGAGTCCCGCCTGTTCGAGGACGGCACCATGGTCGCCCGGTTCCGCCTGGCCACCACCACCCGCCGGTTCGACGCCGCCACGAATTCGTGGCACGACACGAGCACCAACTGGTACACCGTGCGCTGCTTCCGTTCCCTGGCCATGCACGTCATGGCGAGCGTCCGCTGCGGGCACCCCGTGGTGGTCACGGGCAAGCTGGGCATCAACGAGTGGCAGTCGGAGACCGGGCCGCGCACCGTGGTCCAGGTGGACGCCGCGGCCGTGGGCCACGACCTCAGCTTCGGCACCGCGAACTTCTCCCGATCCGGTGGCCGGGGTCCACGCGCGGAGAACTTCGGGACGGGGCAGTCCCGGGAGGATGCCGGGGAGGGCCCCGAGGAGGGGACGAGCGGCGTCGTGCGCGGTGAGGCGCAGCCGGGCGGGGACGCCCGGTACCGGGACGCCCAGTCCCTGGGCCTCGGTGAGGACGGGTTCGTGGACCTCGCCTCGGGTGCGCTGATCGCGGTGGACAAGGACGACCACACGTTCGACGGCCTGGGTCAGCAGGACGATCACGACGCCGCTGCGAACGGCTCCGGCGGTTCCGGCGAGGATTCCGCGCGGGAGACCTCGAAGAGCGAGGAGGGGGCGTCCGCGGCGGCAGCCTCGTGAGGGCCGGGGCGTGTCGTGGTACCGACCACACCGCCGTGCCCCCTGTGGGAATCGTGGCTCGCGGGGGCACGGCGGCGCGGTAGCCTGGAGGGCATGGCGGAATTTATCTACACCATGAACAAGGCCCGCAAGAAGGTGGGCGACAAGGTCATCCTGGACGACGTCACCATGTCGTTCTTCCCGGGCGCCAAGATCGGCGTCGTGGGCCCGAACGGCGCGGGCAAGTCGACCATCCTGAAGATCATGGCGGGGCTGGACCAGCCCTCCAACGGTGAGGCCCGGCTGAGCCCTGGCTACTCGGTGGGCATCCTGCTGCAAGAGCCTCCGTTGAACGAGGAGAAGACGGTCCTCGGCAACGTGGAGGAGGGCGTGGGCGAGATCAAGGCCAAGCTCGACCGCTTCAACGAGATCTCCGCGGAGATGGCCGAGCCGGACGCCGACTTCGACGCCCTCATGGAGGAGATGGGCAAGCTGCAGGAGGAGATCGACGCCGCGAACGCGTGGGATCTCGACTCGCAGCTCGAGCAGGCGATGGACGCCCTGCGCTGCCCCCCGCCGGACGCGGACGTCAAGGTGCTCTCCGGTGGTGAGCGCCGCCGCGTGGCACTGTGCAAGCTGCTGCTGGAGAAGCCGGACCTGCTGCTGCTGGACGAGCCCACCAACCACCTGGACGCCGAGTCCGTGCTGTGGCTCGAGCAGCACCTCGCGAGCTACCCCGGTGCCGTGCTGGCCGTGACCCACGACCGGTACTTCCTGGACCACGTGGCGGAGTGGATCTGCGAGGTGGACCGCGGTCGCCTCTACCCGTACGAGGGCAACTACTCCACCTACCTGGACACCAAGGCCAAGCGCATGGAGGTCCAGGGCAAGAAGGACGCCAAGCAGGCCAAGCGCCTCAAGGACGAGCTCGAGTGGGTGCGCTCCAACGCCAAGGGCCGTCAGACCAAGTCCAAGTCCCGTCTGGCCCGCTACGAGGAGATGGCGGCCGAGGCCGAGAAGACCAGGAAGCTGGACTTCGAGGAGATCCAGATCCCTCCGGGACCGCGTCTGGGCAACCAGGTCATCGAGGCCAGCGACCTCAAGAAGGGCTTCGGCGACCGCTCCCTCATTGACGGCCTCTCGTTCTCGCTGCCGCGCAACGGCATCGTGGGCGTGATCGGCCCCAACGGCGTGGGCAAGTCCACGCTGTTCAAGACCATCGTGGGCCTCGAGGAGCTGGACGGCGGCGAGCTCAAGGTGGGCGACTCCGTGCAGATCTCCTACGTGGACCAGGGCCGCGCCAACCTGGATCCGGAGAAGACCCTCTGGGAGGTCGTCTCGGACGGGCTGGACTACATCAACGTGGGCAAGGTGGAGATGCCGTCCCGCGCGTACGTCTCCGCCTTCGGCTTCAAGGGCCCGGACCAGCAGAAGAAGGCCGGTGTGCTCTCCGGCGGTGAGCGCAACCGCCTGAACCTGGCCCTGACCCTCAAGCAGGGCGGCAACCTGCTGCTGCTGGACGAGCCCACCAACGACCTCGACGTGGAGACCCTCGGTTCGCTCGAGAACGCCCTGCTCGAGTTCCCCGGCTGCGCCGTGGTGGTCTCCCACGACCGGTGGTTCCTGGACCGCGTGGCCACCCACATCCTCGCGTGGGAGGGCACCGAGGAGAACCCGGACAACTGGTACTGGTTCGAGGGCAACTTCGAGGCGTACGAGGAGAACAAGGTGGAGCGCCTGGGCGCCGAGGCCGCTCGCCCCAAGCGCCTCACGCACCGCCGCCTCACGCGCGACTGAGCCGTCCGGTCGGCCCGCCCGCACCACGAGGCCCCCGGTCACCGCCCGCACGCATGCGGCGGTGACCGGGGGCCTTGCCGCGCGCCCCGACGCCGCTCCCACGGGTCCGCGCGCCCGTCACGTCACCCGGAGGCCGATCCGCCGTCCAGCCTCAGGAACGCGAGCCGCCCGGTCTTGCCCGGCAGGTCGATGGCGGGGCCGAGCTCGAAGCCGGTGGCCTCCAGCCGGGTGAGGGCGCGGTCGTTGGAGACGTCCGGCTCGGCCACGATGCGCCGCGCGGTGCCGTGGCGGGCGATCTGCTCGAGCACGCGCCGTCCGAACGCCCCGGTGAGCCCGGGAGTGCGGTGCTCCGTGGGAGCCAGCAGCACGTGGACCCCGAGGTCCCCGGGCTCCACCCGGTAGGCGGCACCCACGGGATCGGCGTGCGGCTCGTAGCTCTGGAAGATCCCGGCGGGGGCGCCGTCGAGCTCCAGGAGCCACGCGTGGTGGGTGGGGGAGTCGGCCAGGTACGCGTAGACCTCCTCGACCTGCTCACGGCTGAGCCCGGTCATGCCCCAGAAGCGCGCGCGGGGTGTGCTGACCCACTCGTGGATCACGGCGGCGTCGTGCGCGGGATCCACGGGGCGCAGCCGTGCGTGAGGTCCAGAAGCGTGGCCCGCCGTGTCCTGTGAATCCCCGGGAAGGGTGCCCAGGTCGATCACGCCGCCCGTAGTGCCCACGGCGCCCGCGGGCACGAACGGCAGCGCCTGGTCCGTCTCGCCGCGCGCCCAGCGGTGCACGGGCGCCTCGTCCAGCCGGCCGCGGTCCACGGGATCGGGGGTGATCCACCACGACGCCGCCGGGTCGGCGAGGTCCCACAGCACCCGGGCCGCGGGCACGCGCAGGCACGCGGGGCCCGTGCCGGGCAGGGTGCCGGCCGCGAGCAGGCAGTCGGTGTCCCCGCCCACGGGCACGGGCTGGGCGGGTGTCATGGCGGGGTCGGCGCGCCACGGGGTGAAGGCGTGCAGGGTTCCCCACGGCGGCAGCACGGATCCGGCGGGCCCGAGGTGCTCCTCGGCCACCCGTTCCACGGCGGCCAGCGCGCACCCGGTGACGTCCACACCCAGGGCCGGCGCTCGGCGCACGATGTTCTCCACGGCGAGCCCCACGCGCCCGGTGCCGTGCAGGAACGGATCCCACAGGGCGGGCATGCCCGTGGGCGCCGAGAGCGCGGACAGGTCGGTGCTCGCCACGAGCTCCTGCACGAACGCGTCGCGCCACACCCCGAACCACGAGGCCGTCGTGGAGCCGGCGGACATGTCCCCGTCCCACGCGAGCAGCCGGGCGCGCACCCAGGAGGCCGTGTGGGACAGCCGTCGCCCGGGCGCACCGGGGCGGGCCGCACCGGGCGAGTCAGCGGCCGGCGAGACGACGGCGGGCGAGTCCTCGGCGGACGTCCCCTCCGTGGACCGCACCGGCTCGACGAAGAGACTCCGCAGCAGCCGCGGCCAGTGCGGTGCGGCGGTGTCCAGCTGCGCGGACAGCAGGTCCTCGTGGCGCACGACCCCGTGCGCGGCCACGGCGGCGTCCAGCAGGACGGTGGCCCGGTCCGCGCGGTGCGGGGAGGCGCACGCGAGTCGGGCCGCCGAGCCCTCGGCGTCCGACGGGCGCTGGTTCGCCCGCACCGTGATCCCGTGCAGCGCCCGGGGCGGTTCCGCGGCCCCGAGGAACGCCCCGGCCACTGTGTGACGGCACGCCCCGTGTGCGTCCGCCGCGAGGACGTCGTTGCACGGCACCGCCCACCCGGACTGCGCGGCCACCACGTCGTCCGCGGTGCGTGCGCCGAGCAGCTCACGGCACGCAGCGAGCGCCCGGGAGGGCTCCGGCACGGGGGTGGGGGAAACCACGG